>NZ_SCFG01000020.1:0-82888 GCF_022496645.1 Pseudomonas sp. TMW22089 | reverse complement strand
TTGACGACCATAGAGCATTGGAACCACCTGATCCCATCCCGAACTCAGAAGTGAAACGATGCATCGCCGATGGTAGTGTGGGGTTTCCCCATGTGAGAGTAGGTCATCGTCAAGATTAAATTCCAAACCCCCTGTCTGCTCACGCAGACAGGGGGTTTGTTTTTGTGCCGAGAAAAGTTGCAACATGCCCGGCCGCAACAAGCTGCTACTCGGGCACTGCGTGCCCAGATTCACCTGCAGCTCAAGTCCTACAAATATGCACATATGCACAGTTATTTTGTAGTCCGCGCACTAGAATAGGCGCAGTCATTTTCTGAGCCCGAGACTCCCTATATGCCAGATCCGGTTGACCCCCAAAGGGTGTCAGATCTACCGCTGGACGAGTTAGTGGCCTGCCACGAGTGCGATCTGTTGATGCGCAGGCCACATCTCGCTCTCGGCGAAAAAGCCCAATGTCCGCGCTGTGGGTATGAGCTCTATGCTCATCGGCACAAAGTCGTCGAACGCAGCCTCGCGCTGGTGATCGCCGCTTTGCTGCTCTACGTGCCCGCGAACTTTTTGCCCATCATGCAACTCAATCTATTGGGCCAGGCGTCGCAAGACACGGTCTGGAGCGGTGTGCTTGGCCTGTTCAATACCGGCATGCAAGGGATCGCCGTTGTAGTCTTCCTGTGCAGCATGGGAATTCCGCTGCTCAAGCTGCTATGCCAGCTCGTCGTGTTACTCAGCATTCGCTGGAACATAGGCCGTAGCTACGGGCTGCTCATTTACCGTATTTATCACCACTTACGTGATTGGGGCATGCTTGAGGTGTACCTGATGGGAGTACTGGTGGCGATTGTGAAATTGTCCGACCTTGCAGAGTTGAGCCTCGGTCTTGGTTTAACCTGTTTTGTCAGCTTATTGCTGGTACAGGTCTGGCTGGAAGTTGTGATGTCGCCGCACCAGATCTGGCAGGCATTATCCGGGGAGGATGTCCATGCGGGCGATTGATGCAGGTATCTTGATCTGTGGCGAGTGTCACGAGCTGAACAGACAAGACCCCGAGACCGACGAGCAAAGCTGTACCCGATGTGGCGCTCTGGTACATGCGCGTCGTCCCGACAGCCTTATGCGTACCTGGGCATTGCTGTTAACCTCGGCCATTCTCTACATTCCGGCCAACCTGCTGCCCATCATGACCGTCAACTCTTTGGGCCAGGGTTCTCCGAGTACCATCATGGCGGGTGTCATTGAGCTGGTGCAGCACGGCATGATCCCGATTGCGGCCGTGGTATTTGTGGCCAGTATTCTGGTGCCAACCTTCAAGCTCGTCGGCATCGCCTTGCTGTTGTTTTCAGTGCAACGCCGTCAGCCGCTGTCAGCCCGGCAACGGATCATCATGTACCGCTTTATCGAATTCATTGGCCGCTGGTCAATGCTGGATATTTTTGTCATCGCCATTCTGGTGGCGGTGGTGAATTTTGGACGGATAGCCAGCATCGAGGCCAATCTTGGTGCGGTGGCTTTTGCCAGTGTGGTGGTATTAACAATGCTAGCCGCTGTAACTTTTGATCCCCGACTGATTTGGGATAACACGGAGTCGGACGACGACCATGAGTGACTTGCCTACCGCTAAAACCCGCCCGGCTTCCAACTGGTCGGCGATCTGGATTCTCCCGCTCATTGCCCTGATCATCGGTGGCTGGCTGGGATGGCGTGCCTATACCCAGACCGGAATCGACATTCAGGTGCGCTTCGAAAGTGGCGAAGGCATCGTCGCCAACAAGACTGAAGTGGTCTACAAAGGCATGCCCGTGGGCAAGGTCAAAACCCTGGCTCTGGACGAAGCTGGCCCGAGCAACGGGGTCATTGCCACCGTCGAGATGGATAAAGACGTCGAGCAGTACCTGAGAACCAACACCCGATTCTGGCTGGTCAAACCCAGCGTCTCTCTGGCGGGTATTACCGGCCTGGAAACACTGGTATCCGGCAATTACATCGCCGTCAGCCCGGCAGATGGCGAGTCAACGCGCAAATTCAAGGCCTTGTCACAAGAGCCGCCTCTGTCTGACGCCAAGCCAGGACTGCACCTGACGCTCAAGGCAGACCGCCTGGGCTCGTTGAACCGGGGCAGTCCGGTGTTTTACAAACAGATTCAGGTTGGTCAGATCAAAAGCTACGTGCTCTCTGAAGATCAAAGTACGGTCGAGATCAAAGTCTTTATCGAGCCGACTTACGCCAACCTGGTGCGTAAACACACACGTTTCTGGAACGCCAGCGGCATCAGCATCGACGCCAACCTTTCAGGGGTGAAAGTGCGCAGTGAGTCTCTGGCCAGCATTGTTGCCGGAGGCATAGCCTTCGCGACGCCGGAGAACCGTAAAGACAGCCCGCCAACAGACACAAATCTGCCGTTCCGGCTGTATGAGGACTTTGATGCCGCGCAGGCGGGGATCAAGGTCAAAGTCAAACTCAGTGACTTCGAAGGCCTGCAGGCAGGCCGTACACCGGTCATGTACAAAGGTATTCAGGTCGGTAGCCTCAAGGCCTTGAAAGTTGACCCGGACCTCACCAGTGCCAGTGCCGAACTGGCCCTTGATCCGCTGGCGGAAGATTACCTGGTGCAGGGCACCCAGTTCTGGGTGGTAAAACCTTCTATTTCGCTGGCCGGGATTACGGGGCTGGAAGCTCTGGTGAAAGGCAACTACATCGCCATTCGCCCGGGAGACAAAGGCAGCACACCGGAACGCGAATTCATTGCGCGGCCCAAAGCACCACCGCTGGATCTGCGCTCACCGGGTCTGCACATGGTGCTCTTCACCGATAATCTGGGATCACTGGATGTCGGCAGCCCGATTCTCTACAAGCAGGTCAAGGTTGGATCGGTCCAGAGCTATCAGTTCTCCCGCACCAAGAAGCAGTTGGTCATTGGTGTCCACATCGAGAAAGAATACGAAAACCTGGTCAACGCCTCGACCCGTTTCTGGAATGCCAGCGGCATCACGCTCACTGGCGGATTGACCGGGGGGATTCAGGTCAAGAGTGAGTCCCTGCAAAGCCTGATGGCCGGCGGGATTGCATTCGAAACACCGGAAGCCGCGGCGCCCCTGCAAAAACGCATCCCTCGTTTCCGCCTGTATACCGACCGCGACGCGGCGATGCAGCAAGGTGTCGCTGTAACAATCAAAGTGGCACGTGCCGACGGGCTGCGCAGCGGTACGCCGATTCGTTTCAAAGGTCTGGATGTAGGCAAGATCGAAAGCATCGACCTCAGTGACGACCTGCAGTCGGTCATGCTCCAGGCCCGTATCACCGAAGTGCCGGGGCGGATAGCACGGGTGGGCAGTCAATTCTGGGTCGTCAAACCCGAGCTTGGATTGATGAAAACCGCCAACCTGGAAACCCTGGTCACCGGTCAGTACATAGAAGTGCAGCCTGCTGCCCGGCAACTGGGTCCGCAGACCAGCTTTGTCGCTCTGGATCAAGCCCCGGAGGCTGCCGTCTCGCAAGCCGGGTTAAGCCTGGTGTTGAGTGCGGCACGCCGTGGTTCGTTCAAGGAAGGGGTACCCGTGACCTACCGTGAAGTTACGGTGGGCAAGGTCACTGGATACGAGCTGGGCAATACCGCTGACCGTGTACTGGTGCATATCCTGATCGAGCCGCGTTACGCGCCATTGGTTCGCACTGGCAGCCGCTTCTGGAACAGCAGCGGCTTTGGTGTCGATTTTGGTCTGTTCAAAGGCGCCACAATCCGTACCGAGTCCCTGGAGACCCTGGTCCAGGGCGGTATCGCATTCGCTACCCCGGATGACGGCAAGATGGGTAATCAGTCCCGCCCGGAGCAAACCTTCCCCTTGTTCGACAAGTTCGAGGAAGAGTGGCTGCAATGGGCACCGAAAATCCCGTTGGCTAAATAGCCTTCAGCTGCACCCGCTTAACAAAAGACCGCGATCAATGATCGCGGTCTTTTGGTTTGCAGCGCATTTCAGGTCTCAGACCTCATCCAGCTCCGGCTGTTGAACCGGTACGCCAGCGACCGGTTGCACTTCGTCATGGCGACGAATGTACTTCCAGTCATCCTCGTCGATGTAAATCCCGTTCGGGCCGCTGCCGCCTTCAAGGTCGATGGCTACGTGGGCACAGACCTGCGGCTTGACACTGGCCAGGATAGGCACAAACCCCAGCTGCAGACTGGTTTCCAGCAGCGCGGTCTGGTTCTTCTCGTCGATGTCGGCCGCTTCGTCGAGGTAGTACGGCAGTCGAATGCGCCCGGCCTGATCGCGGTCCATCAAGTGCAGCAACAGATACATGTTGGTCAGCGCCTTGATGGTCATGGTCGTACCGTTGGACGCAGCACCGTCGATATCGGTATGGATCACCGGCTGGCCATTGACCTTGGTGATCTCGAACGCCAGCTCAAACAAATCCTTGAGCCCCAACTGGTTATGGTTTGCCGCTACCAGTCGCGCCAGATACTCCTTGGCCTCTTCGTTCTTGTTGTCCTGCTCGGCGCTCTGGCTGAGGTCGAACACCGACAGGGTTTCGCCTTCTTCGTACTGACCGGCGCTGTGGATAATCTGATCGATATGCTTGAGCGCCTCCTTGTTCGGTGCCAGCACGATACGGAAGCTTTGCAGGTTGGAGACCTGACGCTTGTTGATCTCGCGGTTGAACAACGCCAGCTGGTGTTCAAGGCTGTCGTAGTCACTGCGAATATTGCGCAGGGTGCGGGCGATGTCAGTCACGGCTGCACGACGGGCCTTGCCCAGGGTCAGGGCTTCTTCGGTGCGGTGGGCATAAGCGTTGATCAGCAGTTGCAGGCGGCGCTCCATGTCGTCTTCGCTGTCGAACTTGGCCACTCCCTTCAACCGCACCTGGGCATATAAGGCTTCGATCTGCCCGTCGCTGCGCAGCAGACTTTGCCAGCTGTCCTGATAGTCATTGAGCAGCGGCAACAGGTTGTCCATCGAGTCGTCGACCGGGTCCATGAACGGCGTGCCGAACGGCAGGTCGGCAGGCAGTAACTGACGACGGCGCAGGCTGTCATCTAGGGTGCGCTGCTTGGCTTCCATGTCGCCGATCTGGCGGCCCACCAGCTGCAGCTTGGCCGACAGTTGTTGCACCCGTTCGGTGAACGCATCGCTGGAGCGTTTCAATTCGTCTTGCGCACCTTCGGCCTGGGCCAGTTGCTCAAGCTTTTCGCCTTCCTCGGCACTCAACGTCTGACTGCGGCGGAAGTCTTCCAGCGCCTTTTGTGCGTCCAGCACCTGTTGATACAGTGATTCAGCTTCGCTCTTGCTCGCCGCCCGGTCAGAGGTCACGGCCTGCTGGGTTTTCAGTTGTTTGAGTTCTTTTTCCAGACGCTCTTTGTGCTCGCGCAATGCCGCGCGGTCCGCCAGTGCCTGCAGGGCCGGCGGCTCGATATGGCCAAGATCGATGCTAAGCCCTGGCGCCTCAAAGCGCTCACCTTTGAAGCCGGCGAGGATCAGTTCCAGGGATTTGACCCAGGCATCGCTGTCATCGAGGGCAATGCCGTGCTCACCCAGCGGCAGGCTGAACAGGGCGCTGTTGAACAGGCGCATCAGGCGCTCTACATCCTGTTGCGAAAACTCTTCGCGCAGACGGGCGTAGCTGTTGTTGTCGGCGTGGTCGAGCTGCTGCTTGACCGACTTCAGGCGTTTTTCCAGATCCCGCAGGCGCTCATCCAGATCCTCGGCGCTGAATTGACGCGACTGGGACAGGGCCCCGGCCAACTCATCATGGGCATCCTTGGCGGCCAGCAGCTGCTGCTCCAGCACTTTCACATCGTCAACCAGGGCAAAGCGGTGCCTGAGCACTGACAGCTCACCAAGCCAGCGCTGTATACCGCTGATTTCCCGCTCCAGGCGCATCAGTTCCTGGGTGCTGCTGCGTTGATCGTTTTGCAGCGAATCCTGTTCGTTGCGGTAATGCTCGGATTGAATCAGCAACTCTTCCTTGCGTGCCCCGGCGTAGTCTTGCCAGGTGCCGAGCAGAGAATCCAGGAGCGGCGACAGGCGATGCAGCTTGCCGCGCAGCAGATCACGCTGGCGAACACCGGCGGCCAGCGCTTCCACCAGAGGCCCGGCGCCCACCAGCGCGTTGTAGTCCTGCTCCATGCGGCGTACGTCGCGGAAGGCTTCTTCACAGGCGGCAATGTAATCGACGCTGCCCGAACGCAGGCTGTGCTCAAAGGCATCGAGGAACAGTTGCTTGAGCTTGGCCGCAGTGATTTCGCGCATGTGCAGCAGGTTGATAAACAGGGCGCGGAACGTCTTCATGCTCTGCTCGCTGGTGGAACGCAGCGGGATCAGCGTCAGGTCCAGCGGAATCGAGGTGTGCCCGCCCACCAGCAGACGGCGCAGTTCGTCGGGCTTGAGCTCATAGGCCTTGAGACCATTGCGCTCAAGGTTGGTGAACAGCTCCTTCTGCCGCAGGCAGGTGTCGTCTTTCTGATAATGGGCCAGGTCCAGTTTGCCTGCGTAGGCAAAGAACTGGTGACCGAAGCCGCCACCCGGGCCACGGCCGACCACCCCGATCACATGGGGGCCATGGGGCAGTGAGACTTCGACGAGGATGTAGCTGGTGTCGGACGCAAAGTAGAAGCGGCGCGACTGTTCGAGGCTGTACTTGCCGAAGCTCATGTCTGACATGCGCGCCAGAATCGGGAACTGCAAGGCATTGATCGAAGCTGATTTGCCGAGGTTGTTGGCACCGTACACCGACAGTGGGTGCTCAAGCGGGAAAAGGCCCAGGCTGTAACCGGCGGTATTCAACAAGGCAAAACGGCGTATTCCGTAGCGTTCCTGGCTCATGCATCCATCTCCTGTTGCTCGGCGGCAATGGCGCGTGCCAATGCGGCTTCTTCGTCCTCTTCCTCGGGCTCAGCGTCATCGTCGATCAACACCGGCGTGGGCAGCGGCAGAATGCTGTGCAGGCTGGCGGCCAGATCGCGGTCTTGCTGAACCGACAGGCAAACATCCAGGAAGCGGTGCATCGGCGGCAGAAAACGGTAGATCCCGGGCTCTTCGCTGGCGAATCCGAGCTGGGTCATGCGGCGCATGATCTTTTCTTCCAGCTCTTCGTGGGAAGTGACCTCCGCCTGTACAAACAGATCACGGTATTTATCCAGCAGCGCAGGCAGCTCATCGCGGCCCAGGCTGCCACCATCGAGCACGGCAATCGGGTCGCGACCCTGATCGGCCAGATGCTCGACGATGATAAAGGTGAACAGTGCCAGGCGTTGTGCGGTCTTGTTCACTTGCGCGGTGGCGGTGTCGGGCACGAAGTAATAAAAGCCGCGGGTATCACACACCAGCTCAAAGCCCAGTGCCTTGAACAGGGCGCGGTATTGATCCTGAAAGTTTGACAGTTGCGCGTACAGCTCCGGGTCACGACGGCTGACGTGGTAACCCTTGAACAACTCGCGAAAGATCGGCGCAAGTTGGGACAGTTCTGACAGATCAAGATGCATGGAGAGGGCTCGCTGTAGTCTCGGTTGCGTCTTCGTTGCGAGAAAGCAGGGCGAAGGAACGCAGGCTGACCAGATGTTCGTGGGTGTGATAATCGCGGCGCTCCAGGCGTTCGCGCACGAAGCGTTTTTCCCGTGACAGGCGGGAGAACCAGTACAGCAACTCGTCGGTGTCACCGTCTGGCTCCTGTGCCAGCAGCCAGTTCATCAAGTCCGGCATTGGCAGCGCGTCGCTGCAACGATCGAGCATTTCCTTGACCGTACGCGGCGCTTTGGGTGTTTCGCCCCGGTGGGCTTTATGCGCCTTGGGGAAACGTGCCGGTTTTGCTTCGAAGCGGGCCAGCGCATACACGTAGGCCTCCACCTGACTGGCGCTGCCCAAAAAGGTACTTTGCGGGCGCGTGAACATCGGCATCGAGGCTTGCGGCACGGCGTCCAGCCCTTTGCGGCGGATGGCTGCCAGCGCCAGTGCGGCGCCACGGGTCACGGCATTGTGCCGGCGCGCCTCTTCACGCAGCGGCAGCAACAGCTCGCGGGCGTGGCGCAAAGTCAGCTGGGCGCTGGTTTGCATCTCAAGGATCCGCGCATGGGTGCGCAGCAACATGTCGTCGTCCACCAGATGGCCGAGTCGCTGTTGCTCGCTGAGCATGCGCAGCAATACGTTTTCAACCTTGCGCACGCCTTGCTCGAAAGCACCGTCGGCGTTGACCAGCTGGATCATGGGCTCGACGTATTCGTCCCACGTTGCCAGAACCTCGGCATAACGCTGGCGCAGCGGGATCTGCCGGTCGCTGGTCTTGGCCCGCTCGGCTACCGCGACCAGGGCCTGTTCATCATTGGCGAGTTTTTTCAGCACATCGCGAACGCGCATATCGAGCAAGCGCAGCTGGCGCGCCAGATCATGACCGTCACGGATGTCGAACGCATCCTGGATGTACCCCGCCAGACGCTCCAGATGACGCAGATAGGCTTCGATCTCCAGGCACAGGCCAAGGCGGTGCTCGCGCCTCAGGTAGGCCAGAAAATCGAGGATCTGTGCATTTAACTCAAAGCGGTTCGGGCTTTTGGCGACCGGCACCAGAATATCCAGCCGGATCCAGCTGTCGAGGACGTTGGTGATGTCCTGTGGCGTGCTATCCACTTGATGGATAGCCAATTGCAGACGTAGTTCGCTGAGGCTCAACGTGCCTTGGTCGAAGTGTTCACACAAAGGCTCAAGGAGTGCCCAGTGCTCGGCAAGGGCACGTAATACGCGCTTGGGTTCGATCATGGGAGGGCCGGTCAATTGGCAATGAAAGTTCGCGATTGTACTGCAACGTGCCGTCGAGTCATCACTTGACGATCAGAGGCGCAACCCGCCGACCATCCGTTTTTCATCAACTGGGGGCGGGAAGGGCAGAAGGGCGGTAGAATTGCCCATCTTTAGTTATCCACAGATGGCCGCCCCTTGTTGAACGAGTCCCGCCGCCGCGCGTATATGACTGCCATGCAGGTGGTCAGCTGGTTACCGCGCACCGAATTGCCATTTGCCGCGCCTTCGCGGCCCGAGCTGCTGGTGCTCCCCGAGCCGCCCGCAGAGCCCGTGATTACGCGGCCTGCGGTCAAGGCAGTGGCGGCTGCGAGCGCGCCTGCAGAGCGGCCAAAGATCGAAGTGCCCCGGCCTTCGATCTCTGTGCGTGCGGCCAGCAAGCCCGTGGTTGAAGCCGAACCGGTACCGGTCACGCCCAAGGTGGTGCAACTGCCGCCGCCGCGCTTTGCCTTGCAGTTGCTGCGGGCCGGGCGTTGTCTGGTGCTGGTGGAGTTACCCACAGGCAGCGCGTTCCAGAGCCGTGATCCGGCGTATTTATTGTTAAAGGACATGTTGCGCGCTGCCGGTCTGCCCGACAGCCCGCAAATCATTGGCGAGCCCGTACGCTGGCCGTTGTTGCGCCGGGGCAGTGTCGACCAGGGGCCGGAAGCCGCGCGGGAATTCGTGCAGGGCTTTGTCATGGCCCGTCTCGAAGAGGCCGAGTGTGCCTGCTTGTGGCTGGTGGGGCTGCCAGCGGTGCGTTTTGCCGGTGAGGCAGACGCGCAAGCGTTTAACACTGAACTTGCAATTGAAGGGCTGGGCTGCGCATGGGCGCTGCCGGGTCTCGAACTCTTAATGGATGAGCCACAACGCAAAGCGCATGTGTGGCAAGCCATGCGCCGGCTGATGGCGCGCTGGAAACAAAACGATGAGTGACGCTGTAACCTTCCGCCCGATGACCGAGGCGGACCTTGAAGCCGTATTGAAAATTGAATACGCCGCCTTCAGCCACCCCTGGACCCGCGGTATTTTTCTCGACGGTCTGGGGAAATACCAGATCTGGCTGATGTTTGAAGGCGAGCAGCAAGTGGGCCACGGGGTGGTGCAAATCATCCTCGATGAAGCACATTTGCTGAACATCACCGTCAAGCCGGAAAGCCAGGGCCGTGGCCTGGGACTCAAGTTGCTCGAGCACCTGATGTCCATTGCCTATGCCAACAAGGCCCGGGAGTGTTTCCTGGAGCTGCGCGACAGCAACACGGCTGCGTTCAAGTTGTATGAGCGTTATGGCTTTAACGAAATCGGCCGCCGCCGTGACTACTATCCGGCGGTTGGCGGACGTGAAGATGCAGTCGTGATGGCCTGCACCCTGGTCGACTGACCCGCACCGCCACCCTGCAGGAGCTGGCTTGGCAGGAGCTGGCTTGGTAGGAGCTGGCTTGTCAGCGAGCTTTTAACAACATACAGCTCGCTCCTGCAGGTGGGGTGGGAGCTGGCTTGCCAGCGATCAAGTCATTCAGGTTTGCGCCCCACCGGATCTATATCTGCCAGCTCCGCTTCGTCCAGGCCGTGGCCTGCGCCAATTTCACTTTCCTTGACCACGCTCAGATCCCAGTCTGCTGCGCCACCCCGTTCTTCCATTGCCTCGTAGGCATCCCGTGCTCCGTCCTCGGGTATCAGCATCTGCGCATCCAGATCATCCGGGTCCGAGCCATTGCCCGGCAGTGCCGCTCCGCTGATTTCCCGGTTGCGCGGGCGATTGTCACCAATATGGCGCTTGTACTCTTCATCGGTCACCAGATCATCCAGCGACTCGCGGGTATCCTGGGGGTCGTCAAAGTCCAGCGGTTCAACCGAGCCCATGCGGTCTTCCATATCGTCGATGTCCTCGGGTTCTTCTGCTCCAAACGGACGACGTGAATCAGTCATGGTAATTCCTCATAATGTGAGTCCTGTTACGGTGGACTCTAGACGATCCTGAAGATTCCACGTGACCCCGACCAGCGGTTGGCTGTCAAAGCAGCGCATCAACTCTTGAGGCTTCACAGCATGAACGAACTACAAGACCTGATTGATAACAACGAACGCTGGGCAGATGCGATCAAGCAGGAAGATCCCGAATTCTTTGCCAAACTGGCCCGCCAGCAAACGCCGGAATACCTATGGATTGGTTGTTCGGATGCGCGGGTACCGGCCAACGAAATCGTCGGCATGCTGCCTGGCGACTTGTTCGTACACCGCAATGTGGCCAATGTGGTGCTGCACACCGACCTCAACTGTCTGTCGGTCATCCAGTACGCAGTGGATGTATTGAAGGTCAAACACATTCTGGTCACCGGCCACTATGGCTGTGGCGGGGTGCGGGCTTCGATGAAGGACCAGCAGCTGGGTCTGATCGACGGCTGGCTGCGTTCGATACGCGACCTGTATTACGAGAACCGCGAGATGCTGGCGCTGTTGCCGACCGAGGAAGAGCGCGTCGACCGTTTGTGCGAGCTCAATGTGATCCAGCAAGTGGCCAACGTGGGTCACACCAACATTGTGCAGAACGCCTGGCATCGCGGGCAGAAGCTCTCGGTCCACGGCTGCATTTACGGCATCAAGGACGGCCGCTGGAAAAGCCTGAACACCACCATCAGCGGGTTGGATCAGTTGCCGCCGCAATACCGCTTGCGCCCGGCAGGGGCGGTGTGAAACGCCCCCACAACCTGTAGCCGCAAGCTTGCTCGCGATGGCAGCCCTGAACGCCGGGGTTGCCATCGCGAGCAAGTGTTTTTCGCTGTTACGGCATCACTGGCGGCGCGTAGGTCAGCGTGGTCCCCAACGCCCACAGCAGAAACAGCACCAGGGGCGTATGCACCAGCAGTTGCACGAATGAAAAGCCAATCAGGTCCCGTGCCTTCAATCCCAGCACGCCCAGTAGCGGCAGCATATAGAACGGGTTGATCAGGTTCGGCAAGGCTTCGGCCGCGTTGTAAATCTGTACGGCCCAGCCCAGGTGGTATCCCAGATCATTGGCCACCTGCATCACATAGGGCGCTTCGATAATCCATTTGCCGCCGCCTGACGGAATGAAAAAGCCCAATATCGCCGAATACACCCCCATCAACAGGGCATAGGTGTCATGGGAGGCGATCTGCACGAAGAAGGACGAAATGTGATGGGCCAGGGTTTGTCCGTCAGTGCCTTTGACCACCGTCATCAACGCGGCAATCGAACCATACAGCGGGAACTGGATCATCACGCCAGTGGTGGTGGGCACCGCGCGGGCTACCGCATCGAGAAAGCTGCGGGGGCGCCAGTGCAGCAGCGCGCCGAGCATCAGAAACAGGAAGTTATAGGTGTTGAGCCCCGAAATGGCGCTAATCGCCGGTTTGGTCGAAAACTCATGAAACAGCCAGCCGCCAGCCAGCAGTACCAGCAAAATGGTCAGCAGCGGGCTGTACTCCAGCCATTCGCCGGGCCGGGTACGCGGGGGCAATTTGGGTGTGCTGAAGGTCGGGTCAATTCCGCAGGCGGCGGCATCACGTGCCGAGTCCGGGCCCGGAGCCGTTGCGTAGGCAACGATCAGCGAGACCACCACCAGCGCCGCCAGCAATACGCCGGACTGCCACAAAAAGATGGTTTCAGTGAACGGGATGACCCCGGTAATCGACAGGATCGACGGCGGCAGACTGGCCGGGTTGGCCTGTAGTTGTGCGGCAGATGACGACAGGCCCAAAGCCCAGACTGCACCCAGCCCCAGGTAGGCGGCGGCACCGGCGGCGCGATAATCCATGCGCAAGTTGGTACGCCGGGCCAGTGCACGTACCAGCAGCCCGCCAAACACCAGCGACAGGCCCCAGTTGAGCAAGGATGCAACCATCGAAATCAGGGCCACCCAGCACACTGCCTGGCGCCCGTTTTTCGGGACCTTTGCCAGCTTGTCGATGAGTTTCACGGCGGGCGGTGAACTGGCGACCACATAGCCGCCAATCACGACGAAGGCCATTTGCATGGTGAACGGGATCAGGCTCCAGAACCCGTCGCCGAATGCCACGGCGGCGTCGGTGGGTTTGGCACCCATCGCCATTGTGGCCAGCGCCACCGTGATCACGGCAACGGCGGCAAATACCCAGGAGTCGGGGAACCAGCGCTCGGCCCAGTTCGAGCAGCGCAGGGCAAAGCGGGCAGAGCGGCTGTCTGCAATCTCAGCGGCCATGGAAAATACCTCAGTGTTCTTATGATTATTGAAGGGCCGGTTTCAGCCTGGCGTGCACAATAAATCAATTCGCAGGTATTTCCGATGGGATAAAGGGTGAACCAACGCTCGGGGTCTACAGTCACTGACTATAAGCGGCAAGCCTGTCGCTTTGTGACGACCAGACAACTTGGAGTTCAAGATGAAAGAGCACACATGTGACTGTCCGAACTGTAATTGCAAGGTAGGCGCCAATGGCATTGAGCGCGATGGCAAGCACTACTGCTGCCAGGCCTGTGCTGACCATCACCCTAAAGGCCAGGCGTGCGCTACCTCCAGCGGCTGCCATTGTGGTGACAAGGGGTAATCAGCCAAACCTCGCGCAGTTCTGCACTGCGCGAGTCCTCTGGCGAAGAGCCGACTCAAGTGGCTCGCCACTTCACATCCGCAACACCGTGTTTTTCCACTTCCAGACGGCTGGATTTGTTCTCGTTTTCACGACCTGGCCGGCCGATACGTACCACCCCCGCATCACACCCGGCCCAATGCCATGCAACGGCGTTATCCATGCGCGCCAGGCGGATGATGAAAGATTTAGGGGCCCCGTGCAGTGTGTATTCAATAACGTAAAGCTTTGCCGAATTCATGATTCAAAAAAACCTCCCTGTGGTTTCTAAGTGAGTCTCTGGTCATCAAAAAATTCCGTTTAATTGACAAAGGGCGAGGTGTTCCTCGACCCGGGTATCGCCAGCGAGCAGCATTGCTATGCACACCTAGGGTAGCCCTTAACAAAAATAACCCCCCGATCTGCGAAAAGGCGCTGCTGCAGGGGTAAACTCCCGGCTTTCCTGAAGGAGTTTCTATGAGTCTTTACCAGCCTGGCATCCTCGCCAAACCCGTACCCTCCCAGGGGCGCTACATGTTTTTTGCCCTCAAGTCCGTAGAAGCACTGCCGGCAGCGCTCGACGTTCTGTCGCAGTGGGTGGATGGCAAAAGTGTAGTGGCAGGCTTCGGGTCGCCTCTGGTAATGGCCTTGGGCGCGAAAGTTCAAGGTTTGCGGGTGTTCCCGGCACTCAATGCCATGGTTGAAAACCCGTCGACCCAGCACGCGCTGTGGCTGTGGTTGCTGGGTGATGACCGCGGCGAACTGCTGCATCGCAGTCAGAAGATCGAGACCGCGCTGGCGTCTGCGTTCAACGTGCTGCAAGTAACCGAAGGCTTCCGCTACGGCTCCGACCGTGACCTGACCGGTTATGAAGACGGTACCGAGAACCCGGTGGACGAAGCGGCGGTAGAAGCGGCCATCGTGGCCAATGCCGGCCCGGGCCTGGACGGTGGCTGTTTTGTCGCGGTGCAGCAGTGGCAGCATGATCTGAACGGTTTTGCCGCGCTGCCCCAGACCGAGCAGGACAACATCATCGGCCGTCGCCTGAGCGACAACGAAGAGCTTGAAGATGCACCGGCTTCGGCCCACGTCAAACGCACCGCCCAGGAGAGCTTCTCGCCTGAAGCCTTTACCGTGCGCCGTTCCATGCCGTGGACTGAAAACGGCAAGTCCGGGCTGATGTTTGTCTCCTTCAGTCGCACCCTGAATGCCTTCGAAGTTCAGTTGCGACGTATGAGCGGTCTTGAAGACGGCATCGTTGACGGCCTGTACCGTTATAGCCGGCCATTGAGCGGCGGTTATTACTGGTGCCCACCGCTGAAAGACGGGCGTATGGATTTGAGCGCGGTTCGCCCGGCTTAACCCTGTAGCGCATTTCTTGTAGGCGTCGCCGGACGCAGCCTGGTTCCTCGTCAGCTGCTACGGGGGGAGTGCTTTCAGGAATTGTCTGATTATTTTTATCATGCCCCGGCCTCAGGCTTGGGGCATGAAATCCACTCCCCAAGCCGCCCGAAAACTTCTCCATCTTTTTGCCTGCGGCCTGTTAGTTGCGGTTTTCGCGAGCTCGTTCGTTTACCTGCGGGCAGTCTTTAACGAAGAAGTGTCCCAGCGCCGCAGCGTCATGAACGAGGCAGTGTTCAACGCTCAGGATTTTTTCGTCAGCCGCCAGACCTTGCTCAAAAGTCTGGTCCTGGCAACGGTGCCGGACACCGCACTGTCTCAAACGCCTGACAGTGTCGATCCTCTGGAAGAGATAAAAATCAGTCTGGGCAGTGAAGCGGGCCATTGGAGCCTGTGGCTGACCCGACGCATGATGGACTATCTGTACGAGAGCAAAGTCAATCTGCTGTACGTCCCGCCAGCCGATCAACCCGAGGTGGTACGTCTGTTTGACGCATCCCCCGGTCTGGACCCCCTCTTGCCCCGGGTGGTCCTGCAACGTCTGGCCGAGGAGGGCGACAGGGCGTATTCCTTTGATGATGACCTCTGGCTGACCGACAACAAGGTCCTGGACTCCCCGTTCTATTTATTCGCACGCCTTGATAGCCGCAACCTGTCTTCCGGCTGGTTGGGCATTGAAGTTGAGGTCCCGGACCTGATCGAGGCTTTACGCAGTGATAGCGCTGGCGATTTCATGTTGCTGGACGGTCAGGGGCAGATCATTTTCACCAATGCCGCGCAGTCCACCCTGGTGGATTCATTACACGCCCTGGAAGCCAGAAACTCGTTTGGCTTTATTGGTTCAGGGTGGTTGCCCGACAGCCTGGCGATCCGCAAAAAACTGGGTTATTCAGGCTGGCAAATCGTCTATGCCGTGGACATTAAATCGTTGCTGCCAGTATTGGGCTGGCCTTTGGCGGTTTGTGTGCTGCTGTTCATTGCCGTCTGCATCGGGCTGCGCTTTTTGATCGTGCGCATCGACCGGCGCCTGATTACTCCGGGTGAAAACCGTATCCAGGCGCTGGTTGAAAGTGAGGCCTTCAGTCGAGCTGCCTTGCAGGTCGCGCCGGTCGCCTTGTGCGTCATTCGCCGCACGGACGGCACGGTGGTGCTGGAAAACTCGCTTTCGCAACAGTGGCTGGGCCGTAGCAGTGAGCGTGGCAAGTTGTGCCATGGCTGGATTCATCGCGCTTTCGACGAGTCCGAGCTGAGCAACAGCGATGAAATCGAGATGGAAGATGGTCGTCTTCTTTACCTCGCGTTTGCACCGACCCGTTACAAGAGTGAAGACGTGCTGATTTGTGCGTTCAGCGACATAAGTGCGCGCAAACAGATAGAAGTGACGCTGGAGCGTGCCCGGCAGCTGGCGGATCGGGCCAATGAGGCCAAAACCTTGTTTCTGGCCACCATGAGCCATGAAATCCGTACGCCTTTGTATGGTGTTTTAGGCACCCTTGAATTGCTGGCGCGCACCGATCTCAACGATCAGCAAAACAACTATTTAAAAGCCATCGAACGCTCTTCCGGCAATCTGTTGCAGCTGATTTGCGACGTACTGGATGTGTCGCGTATCGAGGCGGGCCAACTACAGCTTGAGCTCAACACCTTCAGCCCGATGGAATTGATAGAGGAGGTGATTCAAGGATACAGCGGTGCTGCTCAGGCCAAGGGCCTGCAGCTGTTTGCCCTGATTGATTCGACGGTGCCCGAGTGGCTCAGCGGGGATGTCACCCGCATCCGCCAGATCCTCAACAACCTGCTCAACAACGCCCTGAAATTCACCGACTACGGAAAAGTCGTGCTGCGCCTGAAAATGGACAGCCGCGATGATGAGCGGGTCATGTTGCACTGGCAGGTTTCGGATACCGGTAAAGGGATCGCCCATGAAGAACAGGCCCACTTGTTCGAGCCCTTTTATCAAGTGGAGTCTGCCAAGCACGTGGTCGCGGGTACGGGTCTTGGGCTTTCTATCTGCAAGCGTCTCATGCACTTGATGAACGGCACCATGCGGTTGGTCAGCGAGCCGGGCCTGGGCAGCAGCTTTACCCTGCATTTGCCCTTGGTACAGGTCAAGGCCCCTTCGCGCCTGAGCCCCTTGGGCGAATTGTCTTCCAGTGTTGTGTATGTGATTTCGCCCCTGCGCGAGCTGGCTGAATGTTATTGCGCCTGGTTACGACGCTGGGGCGCACGGGCTCATCTGGGAGCCCCGAAGCAGGGCGATGCCTGTGACGATGGGGTGTTGCTGGAACTGCACCCGGGCTGTGCCCGGCAATTGCTGGAGCCCGACTGGACGGGGCCGCTGGTGGTGGCCGCCAGTCACAGTTCGCAGCCACTCTCGACTGCCAATCCTTGCTGGCACGCCGACCTCAACAGCTTGCAGGACGTATACCGCGCCCTGTGCGAGGCGCAGGGCATGCGCACAGACAGTCATTTAAAAACGGGAGCCGCCAGGGCAGAGCTCAATCTCGGATTACGAATCCTGGTTGCGGAAGACAACGTCATCAATCAGCTGATTTTGCGTGACCAGCTCCAGGAGCTGGGCTGCACAGTGACATTGGCCAGTGATGGTCTGGAGGCGCTCGAGCTCTGGCAGCACGGGACATTCGATCTGATTTTGACCGACGTCAACATGCCAAGAATGAACGGTTATGAGCTGGCCACCCGGTTACGGGCCATGAATATTACTGAGCCAATCATCGGAGCAACGGCCAAGGCCATGCCCGACGACTCCGAGCGTTGCCTGAACGCCGGGATGAATCACTGCCTGATCAAGCCTTTCACGTTGCACACCCTATACAACTGTCTTCAGCATTTTAAAGGAGGATCCAGTGAAGCCCTATCGTGTACTGGTCGTCGAGGATCATCCCTTTCAGCATGAGTATTTACTGAATGTATTCAGCGAAGTGGGGGGCTTTGCAGTTGACACCGTTTGGGACGGCGCGGGTGCCCTGCAATGCCTGGCCCGTAATGACTATGACCTGTTGCTCAGCGATTTGCTGATGCCGGGCATGGATGGCGTGCAATTGATCCAGAGGATTGCGGCCCTGAAAAAAACACCGGCGCTGGCGCTGATGAGTGCCTCGTCGCGGCGAATGTTGATCAGTGCGGGCCTGGCGGCGAAAAACCTGGGTATTACAGTGGTCGGCCTGATTTCCAAGCCGGTGGAAATCAATGCCGTCATGCGTTTGAAAGAGCGTATGGCGATCTTCCGGCTCAACGGCGCCATGGACCCTGCGCAGGGTATACAGGTCGATCCGCAAAGTATCGAAACGGCCATGGGCAACGGCCAGATCCAGGCGTGGTTCCAGCCCAAGAAGTCTCTGCGCGACGGCAATATTCTCAGCGCTGAAGCGCTGGTCCGTTGGGCTCACCCCGAAGTCGGGCTGTTATTGCCCAAGGACTTTCTTGCGCTCTTGATCAACCAGGGGCTGGAGGAGCGACTGCTGTGGCTGATGCTCGAGCAAACATTGCAGGCACAAAGAAAGTGGCGCGAGCAGGGCTGGGATATCCCGGTTTCCATCAATTTGCCTACTCACTTGCTGGACAACCACGATCTGGCCGACCGCTTGCGCGATTATGTGATGGCCGATGGCGGCGAGCCGCGCAGCATCGTGTTTGAGCTGATGGAAAGCTCAACCACAGAAGAGCTCAGTAACTACTATGCTGGCGCCTGTCGCTTGCGCATGATGGGTTTTGGCCTGGCCCAGGATGACTTCGGCAAGGGTTTCAGTTCCTATTTCAACCTGGTCTCAACCCCCTTCAGCGAACTCAAGATCGACCGTTCGCTGGTGCATGGCTGTGTTGAAAATGAAAATCTGGCCTCGGCCCTGCGCAGTCTCGTGGAGCTGAGCCGAAAGCTGGGCCTGACGGTGGTTGCTGAAGGGGTCGAGACACAGGCAGAACTTGCATTCTTGCGTAGCATTGAGTGTGATCAGGCCCAGGGATTCCTGATCTGCGGCGCCGTCTCATGCACAGATTTCGAAACCCTGTTGCTCGAAGACAGCTCCTGGCCAACCTGCAACTAGCCCCTGCAGGGCATTCCCGCTTTAGTTGCGTCATCAATATGGAGTCAGGCAATGCGCGAGTTAAAGGTTGTGATTGCCGACGATCACCCGGTGGTCCTGGTGGGGCTTCGGGAAGTGATTCAACGGGACAAGTGTTTCAATCTTGTCGGCGAAGCCCTGAATTCGTCGCAACTGGTAGAGCAGCTGGTAGTGCATCAACCTGCCTTGTTGATTACCGACTTCAACATGCCCGGTGATGAGACCTTTGGTGATGGACTGCAGCTGATCGAGTACCTGATTGAACATTTTCCGGGGGTGAAAATCCTGGTGCTGACCATGGAGAGTAATCCGCTGATTATTTCTCGCTTGCTGGAAATGGGCGTGGCGGGAGTGATTGCAAAAAATCATATCTATCAAGAAATAGGTAAAGCGCTGAATGCTCTGGCCAAGGGTCGGCCCTATGCCGGGGCGGCGGCTCCGGCCACGTCGGTAATCACCAACCTCAAGGTCATTGATGAGCGTTTCTCCACACTGTCACCCCGCGAAGTTGAAGTGTTGCAGCTGTTTGTGGCCGGCAACAGCGTGGGGGACATCGCCCGTCAGTTAAATCGAAGTGTCAAAACAGTCAGCACACATAAAGTGTCTGCGATGCATAAGCTGGAAGTGCTGAATGACCATGCTTTACTCACTTACTGCATAAAGGCTGACCCGTGGAACCTGTAGTCGTTGCCCGGGCACGGGGCTGCGAATGGCACGAAAGAACCCGACAGATCACAGTCCCATAGGGGCATGCGACTACACAGAAAGTTGGAGTTAGGTAAGCCATGGCGCAAATGAAAGTCTTGTTGGCCGATGATCACCCGATTGTGTTGATGGGGGTGCGTGAAATCATCGAGCGCGACCCGCGTTTCAAAGTGGTGGGCGAGGCGCTGAGTCCGTCCGGATTAATCGAAAAGATTTCGCTACTGCGTCCTGACGTGATTATCACGGACTACAACATGCCGGGTGATGAACATTACGGCGATGGCTCGCGTCTGGTGGAATACCTGCGCCGGCACTTTCCCGAGCCGCGGATCATAGTGCTGACAGTGATTTCCAATCCGCAGGTTTTGACCTGGTTGTATGACTTGGGCATCAGCGGGGTCATATCCAAGAGCTCGGGGCTGGAGCAGATTCTGGTCGCACTGGATGCGTTCTATCGGGAGGGGCATTACCAGCAAGACATGCCTGAGGGTACGTCGAGTGAGGAGCTGGATGATGTTGCGCAAAGGCTCAGTCAATTAACCGTCAAGGAATTCGAGGTCCTGCGACTGTTTGCTTCTGGCATGGCGGTCGGGGAAGTTGCGCAGAGCCTGAACCGCAGTATTAAAACGATCAGCACCCTGAAGATCTCGGCAATGCGCAAGCTTGATGTCGACAATGATCAGGCGTTGCTGATCCTGTGCCTCAAAGCCAATCTGTTCACCTGACCGAGCGGGTTTACTGGTAGATCATTTCCATCAACAGCGTTGAACTGTAGCTGCCGACTGCGGGCATTTGATTGCCGATCCTGACTGGCCGCACCGAGAGCTTGAGCTTTAACAGTGTGTCTTCAACTGCGAAGGCATGCTGTTCACCCAGGGTCAAATCCACAGTGTTGACGCTGCTGCTGACATCACTCAGGCGGGTTTTCAACCCCACTCGGTCAAGGGTGGTGCGCAGCGTGTTGCTGTCAAACGAACCATTGCCCGCGCTAAAGCGCAGCAGCACCTGGCTGCCTTTGAGGCATTGAAAGTTCAAGTCCACATCAGTCCATTCAGAACTGTCTGCGCTCAGCACGCTCAGGCTCGCCTTGGGGATATCGACACTCTGCGACGTCGGGAAACTGGCCGTGCAGGGCGGTTTTATCAGGGTGCCGGTAATATCGAGCCGGCTGGCCTCCTCATCGCCATACGCTGTGCCGCAGCACAGCGTTACGCTCGCCAGCAGTGCTGCAATCAGGCTGCCTCTGGCCTGTATGAACATCTCACAGGTACTCGAGGGTAATGACCGACGAACCGGTGAAACTACCCTCGGTCTGTGCGGCGATCGCAATCAGCTTGGCGGTCAAACCAAGGTTTACGGTGCCGCTTTGATTGGTCAGGTTGCGTTTGGTGCCGGTGACATTGGCCACGGAGTTGTCACTTTTCCACGACAACATATACACAAGGTTGGTCTTGCTGGTAGTCGCATAAGTGGTGGAGCCTGAATAGACGCCCGAAGCCTTGATGCTGACGTTCAGTGCCGAGTTGGCCGGGCAGTTCAGAGTGACCGGAATATCCACGCTGCTGGCGCTGCTTATCTGGTCGGTGCGAATGCTGCCAAAGTTGGCAGTCAAGGTTTTGCTGCTGGTCAGGGAGCAGGGCGCTTTGGTCAGGGTGCCACTGACGTTGATGGTGACGGTGTCGTCTGCATACGAAGAGGTGCACGCCAGACCAGTGAGAAGGGCTGCAGCCATTGATAAGCGCAAGTTCATGATCGGTTCCTGTGGTCATTCAGAGATAGTTGATGTTGAGGGTGTATTGGCTGGTGAAACTTCCAGTGGGTGAAACACTGGTATTCAGGCGCGGCCGGAAACCCAGGCGAATGGTATTGGCGCCTGTAGTCAGGTTGAGCGTACGCGGACTGTTGAAGGTCACGGCAGAGTTGTTATCGGCCCAGGTGGCGGCCATCGACAGGCCGGCCAGGGTGGTCGCCGAAACCCCGGGGCTGCCACTCACAGCGCTTTGCGTGGGCACCAGCGTGGCGGTTGCCTGGGTGCCGCGGGTGCAGTTCAGCGTGACATTTGCCAGTTGCTGCGAAGTCGCGAAGTCATTTGAATTCAAAGTACCAAACGGCAAGTTCAGCGCACTGTTTGAACTCATGGTGCAGGCTGGATTGATAATCCTGAATTTAAGGGTCAGGGTTTGAATCTTGTCGACATAACCTTCATAGCCTTTGATTGAGGTACTCGTCAGGTTAAAGGTAATCGAGTAGTTACCAGGGTTCTTTACACCGTAGGGCATGTAATACAGCACGCTATAGGGAACGATGGTGCCGACGGGCAACCTCTGGCAGACATTGCCGTTGGGGGACATGCAAGTGGTTGATGCGACGCCCCAAGGCTGTTCGGGTACTACTCCTCCAGCATCCGACCACGCATAGATGGGCCAACCGGTGTCTATTGTGCCGGTCCAGACCTGGGTGTGTTGCAACGATGAGCCATAAGGGAAATTGCGCGTCACTCGGCAACTGCCGGTCATTCTTGTTTCGAAATACTGCCCCGGGGCCAGGTCGCCCAGATTCACCACACCTGTGGTGCCTGTCGGGGTACAGGCCAGGTTGTTTTCAATCAGTGCAAAGGCCTGTTGGCAACCAAGGCCCAACAGCAAGCCAAGCAGCAGCAAGCAGCGTTTAATCCGGCGCGAGCCGGGCAGCAGGTTTGTTGAGTTATGCATCGGGAGTACCTTGAGTGTCTGCATGGGCGGCCGACGGGGTATCGCAACTGATCTGCAGTTGGCCGATGCCCGTGTCTGACAGCGTGTAATTGTTCAGGTCCAGATCTGTGGCGCACCACTGCCGGCCGCTGACATTGATCACCAGTCGCGACTTTTCGGGTACGCCAGTCAGAAATACCCGACCCTTGTCTGCCACCATGGCGTTGCTCAATAAGGTGCCGTCCAGTCCATAAACCTGAGCCTCGGCAGCAAAGGGTGCCGGCTTGCCATCTTTGGCGCTGAGGCTGATCAACAGGCGGCGACCATTGCGGGTCTCGAAGTTGGCCAGTACAAAAGCGCCACGATTGGGGGTCACTTCCTGCACCAGTTGCTCGACGTCGGTGTTGTCCGATAACGAGTCGGTATCGAGCGCTACCTTGTTTTTGCGGTAGGGCTGGGCAGAAGAAATAATCGTGTAACCGCTGCTGTTGGTTTTGACCCCGCTTTTGGTCAGCACACCGACGTCCCCGGCACCGGGCGTGGCCACGATGATGTTGGTCTCGCCCAAAGGCTGGGTGAACATCAGGGTGTCACCGGTGGCGACGATCGCACCCTCCACGCCATAGTCCGTCTGGCGGGTGTTCTGGTCCTTGTTGTAAGACCCGTGCCAGATGGCATTGGCCGCGTTGTAACGGGCGGCAACCGAACCGCCGAGCAAGCGCTCGTCGTCACTGACTTGCTGATTGATGCCCAGGTTGTAAGACAGGGTGTCGTTGGGGAAATACGAGCCGCTGAAGGTGGCGTTGCGGCTGGCATTGCCGCCCGAATCCTGGCTGTTGCTCAGGCCCAGACGGCTGCTGCTGCCCGGATCGCCCAAGGGAATGCTCACGCTCAACGATACGCTGCGAATGTCATCACCGACGCCGCTGTTCTGCGCCAGGCCCAGGTTGTAGGACGCGCGCCCGACACTGAAGCTGTAGCCCAGTTGCACCGAGGTATTGCTCTTGGCCAGGTTCCAGTAATCGGTTTTGGTCAGGTTGGCGTACATGCCGCCATAGGAGCCGAATTGCTGCGATACGTTGGCGGTAAAGCTGCTTTTCATATGGCCGCTCAAGTACGGGGTATACATCGCACTTTCGGTCAGTGTCTCGTCCACATAGGGTTCGAGGGAGTTGTTGGCGCGCGCATTGATCGCTTCGTTAAAGCTGTAATAACCGCTGGTGGAGTAGCGGTAGCCAATCAGGCTGAAGCTGGTGTCGGTCAGATCGATGGACTTGGAATAACGAAAACGAAAAGACTGCCCCGACAGGGTCTTGGAGTCCGGGCCCATGTCGTCGCTGATGGCATGGGTCACGTCCAGCGAAATGGCGCCGAAACCCGAAAAGTCGTGGGCAAAGCCCGCCAGCACGGAGTGGTACTGTTCACTGACGATGGTGCCACCGAACAGGGTGGTACCGTCAGTCAGACCCCGGCGGTAGGTGCCTTGTACAAAGCCCGGCTTTTGCGGGTTCAATGCACCGTCTGCAGGGCGATACTGGCCGGCGGTCACGGCGTAGCTTTGTTGACCTTCGCGCAACATGTAGGGCACGGACGAGAACGACTGGACATACACCTGACGCTCGCCATTGGGGCCTTCAACCGTGACTTCGATATCACCGTTGCCCGAGGTCGAGTACAGATCCTTGAGCGCAAACGGGCCGGACGGCACCCACTGCTCGCTGATCACATAGCCGCGCTGGCGCAACGTCACCAGCGAGCGGCCATTGGCCACGCCACGAACTACAGGCGCGAAGTTGCGCGAGTCATCCGGCAGCATGTCCAGGTCAGAAGCAATGCCCACACCGCGGTAGGAAATCGTGTCAAACAGATCGCTGTCGGTTGAGCTTTCACCGACAGTGGCAATCGCCATCAGGTTGCCCAGGTCCCGCTGCACATAGGTGTCCACGGACTTCCAGTTGCCATCGACGTTGGTACTCTTCTGCCAGGTCGAGAAGTTGCGAAAGCGCCAGGCCCCGCTATTGAAACCGCTGTGCACACTGCCGAACTGGGACTGACGATTGCCGTACTGGCTCTCGTAGTGGCTGCCTGAAAAGTTATAGTTGGCAAAAGCGACTTGCTCGCCATCGCTCCAGCTTTTACGGCGGGTAGCGAATGGAATGCTGCCGATATAAGCCTGGGGCACTTGCAGGTCAAGCTGCTGTTTATTGAAGTCGTAGTCATAGGTGATACCGGTCAGGTCGCCCTGGAAGTACACACAGTTGTCAGCACTGATCTCAGTGTTTTTCAGGCGCTCGGGGTCAACGCCAAAATCAGTCAGGGCCTGAAGGCTGAAGCAGGGAAACAAGCCTGAAGGGGTCGATGTCTGGCTCGGCGTTTCGCGGACAAACTGCAAGTCGCGCTGTTCGAGATAACGATTGCTCAGTGACAGGTCGACACGATAAATACCCGGAAGTTGGCTTTGGCTCATGGCTTTTACTTGCTCGGCTACTTCGGCCGAACTGTTGCCGCCACCAATTTCCAGAAAGGAAGAATCGAAGCTGTAGTCTGCGCGAACGGCAGTCGTTGTGAGACTGATCGCACTGAGGGACAGAAGACCCCAGTAGTTTATTCGGCGCGCGAAGGCGCACATGCGCAATCGCAGCATGAGAGAGTTCTTCCAGTCGGCGTGTAGTTCAGTATTCAGCGAGCAATAACAGGTGTTGTCTTGACCGTACTGCCGTATTCGTTGATGTAGCTGAATTCGAGGGTGTCGCTGTTTTTAAACGGTATTTTTGTAGTAATGGAACTGCCGGGTTTTATGACTTCGGGCAGGCCTGTGCTGGCGTTGTTGTTAATCAGCAGTTCACTGACTACCACGTTATAGCCCGACGGGTTATGCACACTTAAGTGGCCGCCATCCGCTCGCCATTGAAGCCCTTCAACGGCTTGTACCAATGTGCCTTTCAAGTCGGCAGGGCGGTAGAACAGTTTGATTGTGGTCTTGAGTGCAATTTGCAGCACGTTTTGATTGCGTTGTTCTTCACTCAGGGCCGGGATGGCTTTTACGTTGAGAAAAAACAGGCTTTCTTTATCGGTGGGCAAGTTTTGCGCGTTGGTCGCAATCACCCGCAAAATATTCTGGCTATTGGCATCCAGGCGAAACAATGGCGGGGTGATGATGAATTCATCTGCGCTCTCATCCGGTTTGTCGAATGTGCTGACCCAGGATTGCACCAGATACGGTACGCCGTCGTCACCGGAGTTTGAGAGTGAAAGATTGGCTTCCTTGTCTTTGCTTTGATAAATAACCCGCGTAGAGCCGACATTGACGCCTGCTTGAATCTGGGGCAGCCAAAAGACCGCTGCCAGTGTCAACAAGGCTGCAATTTTTAAACGCATGAAGGGTGTCCTCTGTTTAACCTAACGACCGAGCTCGCGATTGAACGCGAGCTCTTTCGTTTAAAAACATGAATTACTTGTAAGTAACGTCGAAGCTGGCCAGGGCGTTAACTTTACCGGTACCGATACCGCTCACTTCTTCAGTGTCTGCCGCCAGACGTACATAGGAAGCGGTGAAGTCGAAGGTGTTGCCTTGAGGGCGCAGTACGTAATCAGAGCTGGCGGTGTTCAGTGCCAGTTTGGAGCCGGTGCGTGCATCGTTGATCTGAATGCCGACGCCAGTGATCTGGTTTTCACCGGTCATGCCCAGTACGGTTGCATCAGTAACGGCTTGTTGGCCGCTGAACTTGATGGAGGCGTTTTTCAGGGTTGGGCCGCTGCAGTTCTCCAGAGAGATGGAGAACGGAGTGGCGCCGGCTGTAGAGCCAACAGTGCTGGCGAAGTCAGCGATACGAACCTGGCCCATATCAACGGATTTCTTCACGCTTTCGCTGTTGATGGTGCATGGGTTGTCGTTGATGACGCCGGTGAATTCAACCTGGCCGTCAGCCGCTTGAGCAGTCGCCGCTGCCATGACGATCAGCATCGAAGAACCACAAAGTGCCGTGTATTTGCCTATTTTTTGAAACATGGGAGACGTCCTTTACAAACAGATGAAGTGTGATATTCATTTTAAGTGTCAGCCTGACAGCGGCGTGCCGCAGCAGGTGTGCACAGGATGCAGCTGAACGTGGAATAGCCCCATCAGACGATTCCTGTTCGTCGTTTCAAGCGTGGTCCAGGGCGGGAAAAGTGCTGTTTTTTGTAGCTCTCAAAGTGCGTAGATACCTTGGCAGCTAGTGGGCTTGCCAGGCTCCATCCAGCTGAATGACGGCGCTGAATAATGAAGCAAGCAAAGGTACGTCTCGGTGCACTGGCATTGAGTTCATTGCGACTGAACAAGCTGTTGCTCCTGCTGACCGGACTTGCCCTGTTGCTGGTGGGCATGAGTTATTGGGCCGTTAACCGTTTGTTGATGGAGGAACGCGAAAAGACCGAATTCCACTTCGCACGGTTGATTGAAAGTATTCATGAACACGAAGACTTTTTACGCATTGGCGCTGAAAGTTATGACCACGCCAGTGGCAACTTTTCGATGGACAACAAGCCGCGCTCGCACATTGAATTGATGCGTCAGGACAACGAGGTTTTATTTCAAAACCGGGACACGGCCAAGTCCCTGCCGTTTACCGTCAGTCAGCGCGACACGTTCAGCCTGGATGATATGCAGGGGGTTTATTCGTTTGGCGTACAGTTGACCGATCTGTTCACGGCTTACTGGTCCGATTCTTATTATTCGGCACCGCAAGTGTTTGTCTTTTCACCCACCGCCCAGTTTTCCATTGCCGTCCCCGGTATTGATGGCACCCGCCAGTACCCGCTGTTGTTCAAGGATAATTTCTTTGCAGTGACCAAGCGTTTGTACGACGCGTTTTTGCCCCGGCGTCAGGCGCTCAACAGTGATCAAGTGTTGTGGATGAAAGCTCCGCTCGAGCTCATTCAGAAGCGCAAATACATAGTGGGCGCTATCAAGGTCAATCTTCCCCAGCGCTTTATGCAGGCGGCTAACGAGGGGAGTTCGGTGATTCTCAGCGCCTTGCTTGATGTCAGCGATGTGAGTGACCTTGAACGCTTGTTGATGCGCCCCACCAACAGTCGCCTGACCCTGATCTCCCCTGCTGGCGACGTGTTGTTGGGTGATGCTCGGAATGTCGAAGAGCTGGCGCCCGGGCTGAGTTTTACCCGTGACGGTCTGCGCTTCAAATTGACCTCAGGCGGGGCCGACCCCTGGATCGGCCTGTACGCCATCACGTATCAGAACTTCTTTGGCTATGCGAAATGGCCCTTGATGGGCGCGGCGGGCCTGTTTGGGTTGTTCGTCCTGATTGGCTGGCGCGTCAACCGCTGGTATCGGGTGCGGATCATCGAGCCTGCTCAGCGCTCCAGCCAGTCCCTGGCTGAAAGTGAAGAGTTCAATCGGGTCATGCTCGATAACGCGCCCGTTGGCCTGTGCGTGGTAGAGCGTGCAACCGGCGTCATATTGCTGGAGAACCAGCGCGCGCAGCAGTGGCAGGGCACACCTGAACTGATTGCCTTGTTGAAGCGTGATTACGCCGAACGCGAGCCGGGTGAGGTCCAGCTTGAAGTGGCCGGGCGTTATCTGCAGGCCTGTTTTGCATTCGCCCGCTACAAGGGCAGGGATGTGGTGCTGTGCGGTTTCAATGACATTACCCGGCATGTGGATGACGCCAATCTGATGGAGCAGGCAAGGCTCGCGGCCGATGAAGCCAGCAAGGCCAAGACCCTGTTTCTGGCCACCATGAGCCATGAAATCCGCACCCCTCTGTACGGGGTGCTGGGCAATCTGGAGCTACTGGAACTCACGCCTCTGAATGAGCGCCAGCACGAGTACCTGAAAACCATTCAACGCTCATCCGCCGTTCTGTTTCAGTTGATCAGCGATGTACTGGATGTATCCAAGATCGAGTCGGGGCAAATGGCGGTACAAGCCCAAGCCTTTTGCCCGCTGGATTTACTTGAAGATTGCGTACGCAGTTACTCGGCGGCAGCGAGCAATAAAGGCTTGAAGCTGTTCGCCTGTGCGGACGCAAACTTGCCGCCACTGGTATGCGGGGATGCAGTGCGTATCCGGCAAATCATTAATAACTTGCTGAGTAACGCGATCAAGTTCACCGATTCAGGCCGGGTTGTTCTCAGGCTCAAAGTGACCGGCATTGAACCGGACCATGTGTCGCTGCAGTGGCAGGTTTCTGATACCGGTATCGGTATCAGCGAGCAGCAACTGACCCGCCTGTTCAAGCCTTTTTCCCAGGTCGGTGGCAGCGAGCGGGCAGGCGGGGCAGGGCTGGGTTTGTCCATCTGCTCGCGGTTGAGTGAAATGATGGGCGCCAACTTGCGGGTGGTCAGTGAGCCGGGACTTGGTAGCAGCTTCTCATTACAGATGTCCTTGCCCGTCATTGCCGGCGCGCTGCTCAACAGTGCAGACATTGATCTGCGCAATGTGAATATCCATGTCCGTGCGCCGCTCAAGGATATCGGCCAGAGCCTGGTTGACTGGTTGTGTGCATGGGGCGCGCGGGCGCAGTTATTGCCGGTCTCGGAAGCTGAAGACCGGGATGCCATCCTGCTGGATATCGTCACGGGTTCCACGCAATCGCAACAAGCTGCGGGTGAGCGCGTCATTGCGACTGCGTCGGGCCGCAGCCAGGCGCAAAGGACGGCTCGGGGATGGGAGGTCAATGCGTATGACATCCGGGCGATTGCCAGAACCTTGATGCAGGTGGCGCAGGGAACTGCACCGCAGCTGAGCGCCAATGTGCCGCAGCCGCAGGCAAGTCTGGAGTTGAATGTGTTGGTGGCCGAGGACAATCCGGTCAACCGCGAAATCCTCAAGGAGCAGCTTGAAGCCCTGGGTGTTCGAGTGACATTGGCAGAGGATGGCGAGCAAGCCTTGGTGCGCTGGAGCGAAGGCTCGTTCGATCTGGTGATCACCGATGTGAACATGCCCAGGCTCGACGGTTATCAGTTGACCCGGCGCTTGCGTGAGCTTGATCCGGCTGTACCGATTATCGGTGTGACCGCCAATGCCATGCGTGAGGAGGGTGAACACTGTCTGGAAGTCGGGATGAATGCATGGCTGGTCAAACCCTTGAGCCTGAGCACCTTGCGCCAGACCCTGTGCGCTTATTGCCCGCAGACAACGCAGGCCCCTGCGCCCGTGCTGGAATCCGCCGCCAGGGCTGAACCCGCAGACGACCTTGAAGGCTGGATTACGCTTTCGCCGGCCATGCATCGCCTGTTTATCAGCACCCTGCAGGAGGACCTGACCCAGGCCGGGCTGGCGCTGCAGCAAGGCGACAGCGCGACACTGGTCAGTTATGTGCATCGAATCAATGGTTCATTTGCCACGGTCTGCGCGGTCAATCTGGCGGCAGCATGCAATGAGTGTGAAATCGCCTTGCTGCGTGAGTCCTTGAACCCTGAGTCAGCAGTGGCGATCAAGGCATTGCTTAACCGCCTGCACGGCGTGGTGGCGAGGATGGTTGAAGGGGAGCTGTACCCTGAAGGTTAGCGATGCAGGCTGAGAGCGGGTTCGGCCCGCTCGCTACAAACGCAGCTTGCGACGGATTCTTTCCACCCGGTCACTGTTAGGGCCCGCCAGCTCCTGGCGCTCGCGCAGGGTTGCAATGTAACTCTCGCGGGTTCGCAGGATATGGCGGCTGAGCAGGGTCGCCAGCGCGCCATGCTTGCCCGCCTCGGCGAGCTCGATCATCTGCCGGTGATCGTTGAACGAACGGTCCGGCTCATGCCGGGCGCGCCGGGCCAGATGCGTGCGCAAGGCCGCGACACGGCCCAGGTTGCGTTCGTAGGCGTCCACCAGATAACGGTTGGCGCTGAACTTGAAAAAACTCAAGTGGAACTCGGTGTCGGCAGCGCCGTAGGCCAGCCTGTCATCCTGCTCCAGCGCCATGATCATCTGTGCCAGGGCATCGCGCAGTGCCTGCAGGGTGGCCTCGGGGTTACGCTCAAGCGCACGACGCGAGGCTTCGACCTCCAGGGTCACACGGTGCTCGCAGAGCTCGACTATGTCGTCTTCGGTCGGGCTGAACACGTAGCTGCCGGATTTGGCCACCACGTTCACCAGGCCCTCGGTCTGCAACAGCGCCAGGGCTTCGCGAACCGGCGTGCGGCTGACCTCGAAGGCGGCGGCCAGACTTTCTTCGGACAGCGCCTCGCCCAGGTCGAAACGCGCCGAGACAATGGCTTCACGGATCTCATTGGCCAGACGCATGGCGAGGGACTTTTCTACGGATTTGCTCATCGGATCTACGCAGGTTTTGTTCGCCGAGCCATGGCTCAAGGCTGTGTGGGGCATCATGATAACGGAACATCAGCTTTAAACTTGTATACTAGTTGTTGTACCTTAGATTCGTCCCCCAACAATAATATGGACGTTTCAATGGCCACTTCCCAAGCGCTTCAGTCATCTTCTTTGCCCACCTTGCTCGATGCCTTGCGCGAGCTGCTCGGTGAGCGTTTAAGCACCAGCCGTGCCGAGTGCGAGCAGCACGGCCGTGGTGAGTCTTACCACCCGACCTTGCCGCCGGACGCGGTGTGCTATGCCGAGTCCACAGCCGAGGTCGCAGCCATCGTCAAGCTTTGTGCCGCGCAGCGGGTGCCGATCATCGCCTTTGGTGGCGGTACTTCACTGGAAGGGCATGTGGGCGCCACCCGGGGCGGGGTTTGTATAGACCTGAGCCGCATGCAGCGGATCATTACCGTGCGTCCTGATGATCTGGATGTGACCGTCGAAGCGGGCGTCACGCGCATGCAGCTCAATGCCGAACTGCGCACCACCGGGCTGTTCTTTCCGGTCGACCCCGGAGGCGAAAGCACCCTGGGCGGCATGGCGGCAACCCGCGCATCAGGGACCAATGCCGTGCGCTACGGCACCATGCGCGAGAACGTATTGAACCTCACCGTAGTACTCGCCGATGGCCAGGTGATAAAGACCGGTGGCCGCGCGCGCAAGTCGGCAGCAGGCTACGACCTCACCCGCTTGTTTGTCGGTTCGGAAGGCACGCTGGGGATCATCACCGAAGTCACTCTGCGGCTTTACGGCATTCCGGAAACGACGTCAGCGGCCGTCTGTACCTTCCCCACGATCGCGGCGGCGGTGAGTTCGGTGGTCTCCATCATTCAGTACGGCATCCCGGTGTCGCGCGTTGAGCTGCTGGATGCGCGCACGGTGCAGGCGGTCAATCGCTTTTCGAAGATGGCGCTGGCCGAAACGCCGACCCTGTTTTTCGAGTTCGCCGGTACCCCGGCCAGTGTGGCGGAGCAGGTAGAGCTGACTCGCGAGATTGTCCAAAGCAATGGTGCGCTGGGGTTTGAGGCAGCAGCGGATGCCGATGCGCGCAATGGCCTGTGGCGTGCCCGGCACAATGTGCACTATGCGATGCAGTCCATGCGGCCAAATGCCCGGATCTGGAGTACTGACGTGTGTGTACCGATTTCGGCGCTGACCCGATGCATTACCGAAACCGCCGAAGATGTCGCCAGGGTCTCTTTTTTCGTCGGAGTGGTGGGGCATGTGGGGGATGGCAACTTCCACCTGGGGCTGGTGGTCGATCCGGATAACGAGGCAGAAATGGCCGAGGCCGAAGCGCTCAATGAGCGTGTGGTGGAGCGCGCCATTGCATTGGAGGGTACGTGCACCGGTGAACACGGCATTGGTTCGGGGAAGATCAAGTACATGGACCTGGAGCACGGAGCGGCAGTCGGTGTCATGCGCCTGATCAAACAGGCACTGGACCCGCTCGGCCTGATGAACCCGGGCAAAGTCTTGCCTGAGGCTTGATGCTGGAATTTCAGGCCAGCCACTTCAGTGCTGTGGATGATGGTGCCGAAAGGGGAGCAGGCGTGGCGTTTTCCGGTTTGCAAGAGCGAGGGCAAAACCAATACCCCAGACACAAGAAAGCCCGCACTAGGCGGGCTTCTTGTTGGTTCGATTTCATCTTGCGATGAGCCTGAACCGGTGTTTGGTGGCTACACAGGGACTTGAACCCCGGACCCCAGCATTATGAATGCTATGCTCTAACCAACTGAGCTATGTAGCCAATGGTGCGCATTATTCCCTCGTACTGGACATGTGTCAAGCAAATATCTGAAATTTTTCTCTGTGCTATCAATTGCTTAAGGATTTCATGCCTGGAATGGAAATCTTCTGTAAAAAAATGGCACATTGACGCACCTGCAAGTGCACATTCACCTGTTGTCCGGAAACTAAAATGTCCCTTAGCAACGCTCAAACAAAAACAACCGAGTCCCCCTCTGTCCCGCAATCCAGCCCCTTAGTCATGCGCATCATCGGTGCCGTGGCGCTGGCGCATCTGATCAATGACCTGATCCAGGCGGTACTGCCGTCGATCTACCCGATGCTCAAGGCCAAATATGACCTGACATTTACCCAGATCGGTCTGATTACCCTGACGTTCCAGCTCACCGCTTCGCTGTTGCAGCCCTGGGTCGGTTATTACACCGACCGTCATCCCAATCCGCTGCTGCTGCCCGCGGGCATGGTGTGCACCCTGATCGGGATTTTGATGCTGTCCCAGGTTGGCAGTTTTCCGCTGATCCTGGTCGCAGCGGCTTTGGTCGGTGTCGGTTCGTCAACCTTCCACCCCGAAGCGTCCCGGGTAGCGCGACTGGCATCAGGCGGGCGCTATGGTCTGGCGCAATCGACTTTTCAGGTCGGCGGTAATGCCGGCTCTGCCTTCGGTCCGCTGCTGGCGGCGGCGATCATCATTCCTTTTGGTCAGGGCAATGTGGCCTGGTTCGGCCTGTTTGCGCTGTTCGCCGTAGGGCTGCTGTACGTCATCAGTCGCTGGTACCGCAATCACTTGAACCTGTTCAAGCTCAAAGCCGGTCAGAAGGCCACCCACGGCCTGTCAAAGCAGCGTGTCATCGGTGCGCTGGTGGTATTGGGTCTGCTGGTGTTCTCCAAGTACTTCTACATGGCGAGCCTGACCAGCTATTACACCTTCTTCCTGATTGAAAAGTTCGGCGTATCGATTGCCAACTCGCAGATGTATTTGTTCCTGTTTCTCGGAGCGGTTGCGGCGGGTACGTTCTTCGGCGGCCCCATTGGTGACAAGATCGGCCGCAAGGCGGTGATCTGGTTCTCGATTCTGGGTGTGGCGCCGTTCACCTTGCTGCTGCCCTATGCCGACCTGTTCTGGACCAGCGTCCTGAGCGTCATTATCGGCTTTATTCTGGCTTCGGCCTTTTCAGCCATTGTGGTGTACGCGCAGGAACTGGTGCCGGGCAACGTGGGGATGATCGCCGGCATCTTCTTCGGCCTGATGTTCGGCTTTGGCGGCATTGGTGCGGCATTGCTCGGCCATCTGGCTGACATTCACGGCATCGAATACGTTTACACGCTGTGTTCATACCTGCCGCTGTTCGGAGTGCTGGCGATCCTGTTGCCACGAACCAAAAAAGTTTGATCAGTGGCAGCCAGGGGTCATCGAGTATTTTCGATGACCCTTTTTTCGTCTGTTTGCGTGGTAAAGCCAAACGTCAGCAGGGCACTTTCAACGGTGCTCATGTGCTGTAAGCACAGTTGCCACGGTGCGGAAACCGCATCGGCCAGCTGATCTTTGGACACCGCCACCAACTCTGGCCGCTCATCATCCCTGGCGATGGATGCACATCCTGCGGCGACGTTGCTCAGCCGCTCATGCAGCGAGGCCGGTGGTGGCCCTTGCTCCTTGCGCAAGGCATCGGCAAAGGCTTCGGCGAACAGCAGGGAGCTGGCGTACAGGCGCACGGCGTGACGTTCGTAACGCCCGGCAATGTCCTTTACCTCACGGGATACAAAGCGCCCGCGCAGCGTCCAGCGCGCGGTGTTGCGAGCCATGCTGATACCGTTTTCCAGGGCAATCAGGCTGTCGTGAGCGCGAGAGAAGATCTGCACCGCACTTTGAGCCTTGGCCGCGTCCTTTGCTTCGAGGGCCTGAAGACTTTTGCTGAAGCCCGAGGCGAGTTTTTCCAGCAGGTCTTTTGCCGAGCTATCAATGATTCCGATGGGGTTGGGCGTAAGCAATATCTGGCTGAAGATCAAGCCCACGGACGCCCCGACCACCACATCCAGCATGCGCACAAAGCCTGCGCTTTCAGGGCCGACGGCCAGCATCAATACTGCAGAGACCCCGGCTTGAATCGGCACCACGGGGCCCTGGCCGTAAAGGGCTGCAATGGCGATAGCAAAGAACGTGGCAAAGCCGATTCGCAGCAAGGGGTAGGAGTCCGGCAGCCACAGGGCGGCCTCGCCCACGATAATCCCGGTGGCTACCCCCAGCATCAAACCCAAGGCTTGCTTGCCATGGCTGGGCAGGCCGGGGGCCAGGCAGACGACGGCGCTGATGGCGGCAAACACCGGGTGCACATGGCCAAAGAAATATTTGGCGAGAATCCAGGCCAGTGCAGCCGCGATGGCCGATGCCAGAGCGTCGCGCCAACCTGAGGCCCAACGTGTTTTGACTTTGTCTGCAATGGAGTCTGCATAGTTACTGAGGGATTTGGCACTGGGGATCATCGATGCTCCCGATCTTGGTGAAGGATGGCATTAACCATAGACCCTTACTGCCCGGCAGAGTGCGGGAGGGCGCCTGAACAAACCCGGGACCAAAAAAAACCGCGCCTGGGCGCGGTCTTTTTATACGTGTGGTGTTTTACACGTTGAAGCGGAAGTGCAATACGTCGCCGTCTTTAACGATGTATTCCTTGCCTTCCAGACGCCATTTACCGGCTTCTTTCGCACCGGCTTCACCGTTGAACTTGATGAAGTCGTCGTAGGCGATGACTTCGGCACGGATGAAGCCTTTTTCGAAGTCGGTATGGATCACGCCGGCAGCCTGCGGAGCGGTAGCGCCCACTTTCACGGTCCAGGCGCGTACTTCCTGTACACCGGCAGTGAAGTAGGTTTGCAGGTTAAGCATTTCGTAACCGGCACGGATCACGCGGTTCAGGCCCGGCTCTTCAAGACCCAGGGCTTCAAGGAACATGTCCTTTTCTTCGCCGTCATCGAGCTCGGCAATCTCGGCTTCGATCTTGTTGCAGACCGGAACCACGATCGCGCCTTCTTCTTCGGCAATGGCCAGCACTACGTCGAGCAACGGGTTGTTTTCGAAGCCGTCTTCAGCCACGTTGGCGATGTACATCACCGGCTTGGTGGTCAGAAGGTGGAAGCCTTTGATGATTTGTTTCTCATCGGCGTCCATGTTCTTGATCAGGCTGCGTGCCGGCTTGCCCAGGGTGAAGTGGGCAATCAGCTGCTCCAGCAGGGCTTTTTGAGCGACTGCGTCCTTGTCACCGCCTTTGGCGTTGCGCGCGACTTTCTGCAGTTGCTTTTCGCAGCTGTCGAGGTCGGCGAAGATCAGCTCAAGGTCGATGATTTCGATGTCACGCTTGGGGTCAACGCTGTTGGAAACGTGGATCACGTTTTCGTCTTCAAAACAGCGGACCACGTGAGCGATGGCATCGGTTTCACGGATGTTGGCCAAAAACTTGTTGCCCAGGCCTTCGCCTTTCGACGCGCCGGCCACCAGGCCTGCGATATCGACGAACTCCATGGTGGTGGGCAGTACGCGCTGGGGTTTGACGATGGCAGCCAGTGCCTCCAGGCGTGGGTCGGGCATCGGCACGATACCGGTGTTCGGTTCGATCGTGCAGAAGGGGAAGTTCTCGGCCGCAATACCAGACTTGGTCAGGGCGTTGAACAGGGTGGACTTGCCGACGTTAGGCAAGCCGACGATGCCGCAGTTAAATCCCATGGTGTTTCCCCTCGGATAAAGAGTCAGGCCTTCTGGCTGTGCAGGTTTTTCATCGCACGGTTCCATTCCCCGGCGAGGATATCCGGCAGCACGCCGAGGGCAAAATCGATGCTGGCGTCCAGTTTTTCCTGTTCGGCGCGAGGCGCTCGACCCAGAACAAAATTGGACACCATGCTGGCGACGCCTGGGTGGCCAATGCCGAGCCGCAGACGGTAGAAATTATTGTTGTTTCCCAGTTGCGCAATGATGTCGCGCAGTCCGTTATGACCTCCATGGCCGCCGCCCAGTTTGAGCTTGGCAACGCCGGGTGGGAGATCGAGTTCGTCGTGGGCCACCAATATGGATTCAGGCGCAATGCGGTAGAAACCGGCAAGCGCCGCAACGGCCTGGCCGCTTCGGTTCATATAGGTGGTGGGAATCAACAGACGAACATCCTGACCCTGGTGGCTGAAACGCCCGGTCAGGCCAAAATACTTGCGGTCCGCAACGAGGTTGACCCCGTTTGCCGACGCGAGACGCTCAACAAAAAGGGCCCCTGCGTTATGCCGGGTCTGTTCGTATTCGGTGCCTGGATTTCCCAGGCCAACGATCAGTTTTATGGCGGTCACGACAAGGGCCCTTCTATGGAGTTGTGGATAACATCGCCACTGACAGTCAGCGGCGAAAGCGGACAAAAAAGCGGGTTTACATGAGTAAACTTCGCGATCTTGTCCGCTTTACTCGCTGCGTGTTAGCTCGCGATGTTTCTCATAACTCCAACGACAGAGTAATGAATTACTCTGCGTCTGCTTCTGGTGCAACGCGTGGCGCGTGAACGTTGGCTACTGCCAGGTCGTTACCGTGAGCCAGAGCTACGAACTCAACGCCTTTAGGGGCGGTGATGTCAGACAGGTGAATGATCGAGCCGACTTCGGCGTTAGCCAGGTCAACTTCGATGAATTCAGGCAGGTCTTTTGGCAGGCAGCTAACTTCGATTTCAGCAACAACGTGCGAGATCTCGCCGCCTTTCTTGATCGGAGCAGCTTCACCGATGAAGTGAACCGGTACGATTGCAGTCAGCTTCTGACCAGCAATAACGCGTACGAAGTCAGCGTGCATCACGTGGCCTTTAGCCGGGTGACGCTGCAGAGCTTTGATGATTACGTTTTGCTTGACGCCGCCAACGGTCAGTTCGATAACGTGGCTGTAAGCAGCTTCGTTTTCGAGCAGTTTGGCAACTTCTTTAGCCAGCATGCTGATGGATTCAGGGGCTTTTTCGCCACCGTAAACTACAGCTGGAACCAGGCTTGCGAGACGACGCAGGCGGCGGCTCGCACCTTTCCCCAGGTCGGAACGCACTTCAGCATTCAGAGTAAAATCGTTCATGTTGTATCTCCAAAATAACCACATCCGGCCTAGCGTTTGCGACCAGCGCTATGGACGGTATGGGCAAAAAAGCCCCGCCCCAACAGGCTGCTGGGGCGGGGCGCTTTTCGTCAGCGGGATGTCAGAGAAGGGCAGGGCCCTTATCGGAACATCGCACTGATCGATTCTTCGTTGCTGATGCGGCGAACCGCTTCAGCCACAACCGGTGCGATATCCAGTTGACGGATACGCGTACAGGCTTGTGCGGCAGCGGATAGCGGAATGGTGTTAGTCACCACCAGCTCATCCAGCATGGAATTTTCGATATTCTCAATTGCCCGACCCGACAGCACAGGGTGTGTGCAGTAGGCGAACACTTTGGAAGCGCCATGCTCTTTCAAGGCTTTAGCCGCATGGCACAGAGTGCCGGCGGTATCGACCATGTCATCAACCAAAATACAGGTACGCCCTTCGACATCACCAATGATATGCATCACTTCCGAGTGATTGGCTTTCTCACGGCGTTTGTCTATGATACCCAGATCGACGCCCAGGGATTTGGCAACAGCACGTGCACGCACGACGCCGCCGATATCCGGGGACACAATCATAAGGTTTTCAAAGCGCTGATCTTCGATGTCATCCACCAGAACTGGGGAGCCATAGATGTTATCTACAGGAATATCGAAGAAACCCTGAATCTGGTCAGCATGCAAATCAACCGTGAGAACACGATCGATGCCGACTACGGTAAGCATGTCAGCGACAACTTTTGCGCTGATAGCCACACGTGCGGAACGCGGACGGCGATCCTGACGGGCATAACCAAAGTAAGGAATAACAGCAGTAATACGAGTAGCTGAGGAGCGGCGGAAGGCATCAGCCATCACGACGAGTTCCATCAGGTTATCGTTGGTCGGAGCACAAGTCGGCTGAATGATGAAAACGTCTTTACCGCGGACATTTTCATTAATCTCAGCGGTAATTTCGCCGTCAGAAAATTTTCCGACAGAGATGTCACCGAGTGGGATATGCAGCTGACGTACGACACGCCGAGCCAGATCGGGGTTAGCGTTCCCCGTAAAGACCATCATCTTGGACACGCGCAGTACCTGAAGGCTGAGGGTAACCTGGATGAGTATAAGAAATGGCAGGGGCGGCTGGATTCGAACCAACGCATGGCAGGATCAAAACCTGCTGCCTTACCGCTTGGCGACGCCCCTGTATCTGTTGCTACGAGTACCGTGTACCCGTTTCCTTTGCCAGATCTTGTAGCTTGCGATGCAACATCGAAACGTTGCTTCCTTTTGCTACAAACCCTGTAAGGGTGTCTGTCAGAAGGTGCAGCACTTTATCAGCATCTGCTTCGTTTGGGAAGGCCCCAAATATACAACTTCCAGTTCCAGTTAATTTTGCTTCGGTATATTTACCTAGCAAATTCAAAGCGTTACGTACTTCTGGATAACGCTCCTTAACTACTGCTTCGCAGTCGTTTCGGCTGTTTCCCTTGGGAACGGGGCGCACTTTAATGGGCAAAGAGTCACGTGTCAACAAAGGATCTGAAAATATTTCTGCAGTACTTACAGATACTTGCGGGACAAGTACTAAATACCAGGGTTCTTCCGGATCAACTGGTGTAAGAATTTCGCCAACACCTTCAGCGAAAGCGGCGTGGCCGCGTACGAAAACCGGGACGTCAGCCCCCAGGCTCAGGCCCAGTGCTGCAAGTCGATCGAGGCTCCAGTCCAGTTGCCAAAGATGATTGAGTCCCAGCAACGTGGTTGCCGCATTTGAACTGCCGCCTCCGATGCCGCCGCCCATGGGCAAGACTTTTTTGATCCAGATGTCTATTCCCAGGGAGCAGCCGGATTGTTCCTGAAGTTTTTTTGCCGCCTTCACGATCAGGTTTGCATCGTGCGGGACTCCGGGAAAATCGGTGTGCAGGCAGATAACGCCATCATCACGTACTGAAAACGTCATTTCATCGCCGTAGTCGAGGAATTGAAACAGCGTTTGCAGTTCGTGATAGCCATCTTCGCGACGGCCGAGAATGTGCAGCATCAAATTCAGTTTCGCCGGGGAGGGCAAAACCAGAGCATCTTTTTGCATGTCATTGACCTAACTGACGGGGTTGCCAATCTTTAACCACTAGGGTGACGTCCAGATCCGGGCCATGCAGCTTGACCCGCTCGGGCAGCCAGAAGCCGTTCTGTTCGACGTAGCTTAAATATTCGATTTTCCAGCCATCCTGCTCCAGATTCGCCAGGCGGCTATCGGCATTCAGGGTCACGCGACTTTTGCTGTCCGGTGCTGGCAAGCCGCGCACCCACCACACCAGATGTGATACCGGCAGGCTCCAGCCCAACTGTTCGCCCAGCAATTCTTCGGGCGAAGTCGCTTCATAGCGGCCCTGATTGGCGACTTCCAGACTGACCTTTCCGGGACGACCGGTCAGGCGGGCAGCGCCCCGGCCCAGCGGGCCCGACAGGCGAATATCGTAATAGTCCTGACGTTGCAGCCAGAACAGCGTGGCGCTGCCTGAATCCTTTGGTGCGCGAATTCCGACCTTGCCGTTGATTTGCCAGCCGTCGAGTTGGGTCAGTTGCTGTTTATGTTCTGACCACAGGGCCGGGCTGCCGTGGCCCTCAACCGATTCACGGGCGCCAAAACCCGCGCAGCCGGCGAGGAGGGCAATCAGGCCAAAGACAATCAGGTGACGCAGATGACGAAATAACATGATTTAAAGACTCTCCGATCCGGTCAGGCGCAACACGGTCTTGCGCAGGATTGGGCTTTCAGGATTTTCTTTAAGGAACTTGCTCCAGATCTGCTTGGCCTCGCGCTGTTTGCCATTGGCCCACAGAACTTCGCCCAGATGCGCAGCCACTTCCTGGTCCGGGAAGCGTTCGAGGGCCTGGCGCAGCAAACGTTCCGCCTCATCCAGATTACCCAGGCGGAAATTGACCCAGCCCAGGCTATCGAGCACGGCCGGGTCGTCCGGGTTCAAGTCGTAAGCTTGCTGGATCAGCACTTTGGCTTCGGCATAGCGGGTGGTTCGATCTGAAAGGGTATAACCCAGCGCGTTCAATGCCATGGCATTGTCGGGTTCGCGCTGGATGATTGCGCGCAGATCGCGCTCCATCTGTTGCAGATCGTTGCGCTTCTCGGCCAGCATGGCGCGTGAATACAGCAGGTTCAGATCATCGGGATACTGTTTGAGTGCCTGCTGCAGGACATTCCAGGCCCGATCGGTCTGATTGTTCGCGGCCAGGGTCTCTGCTTCTATCAAGTACAGCTGGATGGCGTAGTCCGGCTGCGCATCGCGGGCGGCGGCCAGTTTTTTCGAGGCTTCATCTGCGCGGCCGTGGCTGACAAGAATATCGGCCTGACGCAGTTGCGCGGGCAAATAGTCATTGCCGGGACCTACCAGGGCATATTCGGCGAGAGCGCCCTGTGGGTCATTGCGCTCTTCGGCAATGCGACCCAGGTTCAAGTGCGCAGAGTCGACATGACTGTCGCGCTCGATCAACTCTTCCAGATAGCCCTGGGCTTCATCCCAGTTTTTACCTTCGAGGGAAATCAGCGCCAGCGAGAAGCGCAGCTCATCGTCTTCAGGGTACTGCTCTGCGAGGCTGGCGAACTGCGTTTTGGCCTCGGCCATGCGGTTCTGTTCAATCAGGGTGCGCGCGTATGTCAGCCCCAAACGTTTGTCATCGGGGTACTGGCGAATGCTTTTTTTCAGCAGCGGCAGGGCTTCATCACCGCGATTGAGGCTTTGCAGCAAACGAGCCCGCAGCAACACCGGGGCGACTTCGCCATCCTGGGGCGGATTCTTTTCCAGCAACTTGAGGGCGCCTTCAGTGTCACCGTCCTGTTGCATCAGCAAGGCCTTGCCGAAAATCAGCTGGCCGTTGTCCGGGTGCTTGACCAGCAGGCGATCAAAGCTTTTCTGCAGGCCGGCACGGGTATCGGCATCTGTTTCTGAAGCCGACAGGGCCAAAAAGTCGAAGTGAGTGTCGCCTTTGGCCTGCAGGACTTTCTCCATGTACACCATGGCGTCGTCATAACGACCGTTGCGCGCCAGCTGAATGGCAGCCGCACGTTGTGCCTCAAGATCGTCCGGCGCGTTTTTAGCCCAGATCAGCGATGTATCGAGAGCGGCCTGATCGGCGCCCAGGTACTCGGCAATTCGCAAGGCGCGCTCGGCAATGCCGGGATCTTGCGTATTGATCGCCTGGGTGACGTAGTTGTCGAGAGCGATATCCAGACGATTACGTTGGCCGGCCAGCTCCGCGCTCAGCAGGCTGTACAGCGTTTCTTCGCTGAACGAGCCATAAACCGTGGGTTTTTCCGGAGTGGAAGTAGCCTCTTCAGCCGGCGATGAATCATCCGGTGACGTGGGGGCCAAAGCCTGGCAGCCACTGAGAAGGACGAGAGAGAGGAGCAACGCGGAGGATCTATTCATATAGGAGAAGGGCGACTTACCTGCGGTCCGGGCATCATGACACATGCGACAGGGCAAACCCTAACAGGTGCGACTATCGAATATCTGGGTCAATGGATGTTTGATAATTGGGCTTCAAGAGAACTTAACTATAGAGACAATAGTCAGCAATGGTTGTTCTGAATCTGGCGAAGTAGGACAATTGTCGGCTTCTCGTCATCATCAGCGATCTTGAATGGCCTTCCTCGCACTCGGTATTAACCACAAGACTGCTTCAGTAGACGTCCGCGAGCGCGTGGCTTTTACTCCAGAGCAGTTGGTTGAGGCCTTGCAGCAACTCTGCCGACACACCGACAGCCGCGAAGCTGCGATCCTCTCCACCTGCAATCGCAGCGAGCTATATATAGAACAGGACCACCTTTCGGCAGACTCGGTGCTGAAGTGGCTGGCCGACTATCACCATCTGAGCCTCGAAGAATTACGTGCCTGTGCCTATGTCCATGAAAACGATGCTGCCGTTCGTCACATGATGCGTGTGGCTTCAGGCCTGGACTCGCTGGTGTTGGGCGAACCACAAATTCTCGGCCAGATGAAATCGGCCTATGCCGTGGCGCGTGAGGCGGGCACGGTCGGGCCTTTGTTGGGGCGGCTGTTTCAAGCGACCTTCAACTCGGCCAAGCAAGTGCGCACCGACACCGCCATCGGTGAAAACCCGGTTTCGGTGGCGTTTGCCGCCGTGAGCCTGGCCAAGCAGATTTTCAGCGACCTGCAGCGCAGTCAGGCCCTGCTGATCGGCGCCGGCGAGACCATTACCCTGGTCGCCCGTCACCTGCATGAGCTGGGGGTAAAACGCATAGTCGTGGCCAACCGTACACTGGAGCGTGCCAGTACTCTGGCCGAACAGTTCGGGGCGCACGCGGTGTTGCTGTCGGACATTCCCCAGGAGCTGGTGCACAGCGATATCGTGATCAGCTCCACCGCCAGCCAATTGCCGATTCTGGGCAAAGGCGCGGTGGAAAGCGCTTTGAAACTGCGCAAGCACAAACCCATTTTCATGGTGGATATCGCCGTCCCCCGGGATATCGAGCCAGAAGTCGGCGAGTTGGACGACGTTTACCTCTACACCGTCGATGACTTGCACGAAGTGGTCGCGGAAAACCTCAAGAGTCGCCAGGGCGCAGCCCAGGCAGCGGAAGCGCTGGTCAGCATTGGTGCTGAAGACTTCATGGTGCGTTTGCGTGAGCTGGCGGCAGTGGATGTGCTCAAAGCCTATCGCCAGCAAAGCGAGCGCCTGCGTGATGAAGAACTGCAAAAGGCCCAGCGGATGCTCGCCAACGGCAGCAATCCCGAAGACGTGCTGGTACAACTGGCACGCGGCCTGACCAATAAATTGCTGCACGCACCCAGCGTGCAGCTGAAAAAGCTTTCCGCCGAAGGCCGCCTCGATGCGCTGGCCATGGCCCAAGAACTTTTTGCCCTCGGTGAGGGCTCATCGGATAGCTCTGCGGATAAAAAATAGTAATGAAAGCGTCACTGCTGAATAAGCTGGACATCCTCCAGGACCGTTTTGAAGAACTGACCGCGTTGCTTGGCGATGGCGAAGTCATCTCTGATCAGACCAAATTCCGTGCCTATTCCAAGGAATACGCGGAAGTAGAGCCCATTGTTGCAACCTACGGGCAGTGGCTGAAGGTACAGGCCGACCTTGAGGGCGCCCAGGCGTTGCTCAAGGATAACGACCCGGACATGCGCGAAATGGCGGTTGAAGAAGTCCGTGAAGCCAAAGAACGGCTGCTCGAGCTGGAACAAGACCTGCAACGCATGCTGTTGCCAAAAGACCCGAACGACGGGCGCAACGTATTCCTTGAGATTCGCGCCGGAACCGGCGGCGATGAAGCGGCCATTTTTGCCGGTGACCTGTTCCGCATGTACTCGCGTTACGCTGAGCGTCGTGGCTGGAAGCTGGAAATTCTGTCGGAAAACAGCGGCGAGCATGGCGGCTACAAAGAAGTCATTGCCCGGGTTGAAGGCGAGAATGTTTACGGCAAGCTGAAGTTCGAGTCGGGGGTACACCGCGTACAGCGGGTACCGGCGACCGAATCCCAGGGGCGGATTCATACTTCTGCGTGCACCGTGGCGGTACTGCCGGAGCCGGACGAGCAAGAAGCGATCGAGATCAACCCGTCCGACTTGCGCGTCGATACCTATCGCTCTTCGGGCGCGGGTGGTCAGCACGTTAACAAGACCGACTCGGCCATTCGCATCACGCACTTGCCATCGGGCATCGTGGTGGAGTGTCAGGAAGAGCGTTCCCAGCATAAAAACCGGGCGCGGGCGATGTCCTGGCTTTCGGCTAAATTGAATGACCAGCAAACCAGCGCCGCTGCCAATGCGATTGCCAGCGAACGAAAATCCCTGGTGGGCTCGGGGGATCGCTCCGAGCGCATCCGGACTTACAATTTTGCACAAGGGCGGGTCACCGACCACCGTGTCAATCTGACCCTATATTCCCTGGATGATGTACTGGCTGGCGGTGTTGATGCCGTTATTGAGCCGTTATTAGCGGAATTTCAGGCTGACCAACTGACGGCCCTGGGTGAGTAAATGACCATTATTGCCAGCTTGTTGCGTGCCGCAGAACTGCCAGACTCGCCAACGGCGCGCCTGGATGCGGAACTGTTACTGGCCGCAGCCCTGGGCAAGTCGCGCAGTTACCTGCACACATGGCCCGAAAAAATTGTCAGCAGCGAATCGGCTTTGACCTTTTCCGACTACCTGCTGCGTCGTCGTGCCGGTGAGCCTGTTGCCTACATTCTGGGTCAGCAGGGCTTCTGGAAGCTGGACCTTGAAGTTGCGCCCCACACGCTTATTCCCCGTCCTGATACCGAACTGCTGGTCGAAACTGCGCTGGATCTGCTACCCGCCAGCCCCGCCAGGGTTCTGGATTTAGGTACCGGCAGCGGTGCAATTGCCCTGGCCCTGGCCAGTGAACGCCCTGCGTGGCACGTCACTGCGGTCGATCGGGTACTTGAAGCCGTAGCCCTGGCCGAGCGTAACCGTCAGCGCCTACAGCTTGAAAACGTCCATGTACTGACCAGTCACTGGTTCAGTGCGTTGGCTGATCAGCGCTTCGACCTGATTATCAGCAACCCGCCTTATATTGCCGCGGGCGACGTGCACCTGGCCCAGGGCGATGTGCGTTTCGAGCCTGAAAGCGCATTGGTCGCCGGTGTCGATGGTCTGGACGACATTCGCGAAATTATCCAGGCCGCGCCACAACACCTGAATCCAGGGGGCTGGTTGATGCTCGAGCACGGGTACGATCAGGCCGACGCTGTTCGCCAGCTGTTATCGGGTGCAGGTTTTGCACAGGTCGAAAGCCGCAAGGACCTGGGCACCCACGAACGCATCACCCTGGGTCGCCTGCCGTGCTGAGCGATGAGGAACTGTTGCGCTACAGCCGACAGATCCTGCTGCAACAGGTCGATATCGAAGGTCAGCTCAAGCTGAAAAACAGCCGTGTACTGATCGTCGGTGTGGGCGGGCTGGGTTCGCCAGTGGCGCTCTATCTGGCGGCTGCCGGGGTTGGCGAGCTGCACCTGGCCGATTTTGACAGCGTCGACCTGACCAACCTGCAACGCCAGATCATTCATGACAGCGCCAGCATCGGCCAGAGCAAAGTCGATTCGGCCATGCAGCGTCTGGCCGCGATAAACCCGCAAATCAAGCTTGTTGCCCACCGTTCGGCACTGGATGCCGACACGTTGGCAGATGCCGTGTCGCAGGTTGATCTGGTACTCGATTGCTGCGACAACTTCGGCACCCGCGAAGCCGTGAACGCGGCCTGCTTCGTGGAACGCAAACCACTGGTCAGTGGTGCGGCAATTCGCCTTGAGGGGCAGTTGTCGGTGTTTGACTCCCGCCAGCCGGCGAGCCCTTGCTACCACTGTTTGTATGGTCATGGCAGCGAAGACGAACTGACCTGCAGTGAAGCCGGAGTCATAGGCCCGCTGGTAGGCTTGGTCGGCAGTCTGCAGGCCCTCGAAGCCCTGAAACTGCTGGCCGGCTTTGGTGAGCCGCTGGTAGGGCGTCTGTTGTTGATCGATGCCCTGGGCACGCGGTTTCGCGAACTGCGAGTCAAGCGCGATCCCGGGTGCAGCGTATGCGGTACGGGCCATGAATGAAGCACCGGTAGGTGTTTTCGACTCCGGTGTCGGCGGTCTGTCGGTGCTGCGGGAGATTCATGGTCTGTTGCCCAATGAGTCACTGCTATATGTGGCGGACTGCGGACACATTCCCTACGGCGAAAAAAGTCCTGAATTTATTCGCCAGCGCTGCGCCGTGATGGCGGATTTTTTTCAGCGCCAGGGGGCTAAAGCTCTGGTGCTGGCATGCAACACCGCCACCGTAGCCGGCGTTGCGCAGTTGCGTCAGTCTTACCCCGACTGGCCCATCGTCGGTATGGAGCCTGCGGTCAAACCGGCTGCTGCGGCCACACGCAGCGGGGTGGTGGGGGTACTTGCAACCACCGGTACTTTGCAAAGTGCCAAATTTGCCGCCTTGCTTGACCGCTTTGCCAGCGATGTACGGGTGATCACCCAGCCGTGTCCGGGGCTGGTAGAGCTGATTGAAACCGGTGACTTGCACAGCGACGAGCTGCGAACCCTGTTGCGTGGCTATGTCGAACCGCTGGTGGCGGCGGGTTGCGACACCATTATTCTCGGCTGCACCCATTACCCCTTCCTCAAGCCCCTGCTGAGCCAGATGCTGCCGTCTTCGATCATCCTGATCGACACCGGCGCCGCAGTGGCCCGCCAGCTCAAGCGGTTGTTGAGTGAAAGAAGCCTGCTGGCAGCGGGCCCCGCCCGGCAAACACAGTTCTGGACCAGCGCCTCGCCGGAGCACATGCAAAATATCCTGCCGCTGTTGTGGAATAAATCAGGGAGTGTGCAAAGCTTCGGTTTGTGAAAAAAGTGTGAAAAGGTTCAAGGCGGTTGAACTTTCGGGCGGTGACTGGATTCTTAGCGCTTGTCTGATGAGGCACACAACAATGATCTTTGCATACGGAAGCGGGATTTTCTTATGAAGCGATTTTTTTGCCTGGCTGCGCTGGCAGCCACTGTTCTGGGGCACAGCTACACAGCACAAGCGGCCGGTATCGAGTTTGGGGTAGGGCACACCAGTGAATCGACCATGACTTATCGGCTGGGCTTGAAGTCCGATTGGGACAAGAGCTGGCTGCAGAGTGATGTTGGTCGTCTTACAGGTTATTGGGATGGGGCTTACACCTACTGGGAAGGTGACAAGTCATCTGCGAACCACAGCTTGTCGTTCTCGCCTGTATTTGTGTACGAGTTTGCCGGTGAAACGGTCAAGCCTTATGTAGAGGCCGGCATCGGGGTCGCAGCGTTTTCCCACACTGAAGTTGAGGGCAACAAGCTGGGGACGGCTTTCCAGTTTGAAGATCGCCTGGGTTTTGGCCTGCGCTTTACCGGTGGGCATGAAGTGGGTATTCGAGCGACTCATTACTCCAATGCCGGGCTATCGAGCACCAACGACGGTATAGAGAGCTACGCCCTGCATTACACAATGCCGCTGTAACGTACGTCTTCCCCGTAGGAGCGAGATTGTCTCGCGAGCTTTTCAGCGCGATATGCCATACCGCAAAAGCTCGCGAGCAAGCTCGCTCCTACAAGGGATCAAACCGCTACCGATAGGCGGTTGTGATGCCTAGACGCTCGTTCAGGCATTCAACATCACCCATCTCGAACTCGCGGCAAATCAGCGGACGCTTTTGGTAGATGGTGCACATCATGGTGTTGCGATCCAGTCTGCCGCTGTAACGTACGCCTTCCCCGTAGGAGCGAGCTTGTCTCGCGAGCTTTTCAGCGTGATATCCAATACCGTAAAAGCTCGCGAGCAAGCTCGCTCCTACAAGGGATCAAACCGCTACCGATAGGCGGTTGTGATGCCTTGACGCTCGTTCAGGCATTCAACATCACCCATTTCGAACTCGCGGCAAATCAGCGGACGCTTTTTGTAGATGGTGCACATCATGGTGTTGCGATCCAGTCTGCCGCTGTAACGTACGCCTTCCCTGTAGGAGCGAGCTTGTCTCGCGAGCTTTTCAGCGTGATATGCCATACCGCAAAAGCTCGCGAGACAAGCTCGCTCCTGCAAGGGATCAAACCGCTACCGATAGGCGGTTGTGATGCCTTGACGTTCGTTCAGGCATTCAACATCACCCATCTCGAACTCGCGGCAAATCAGCGGACGCTTTTCTTAGATGGTGCACATCATGGTGTTGCGATCCAGTCTGCCGCTGTAACGTACGCCTTCCCCGTAGGAGCGAGCTTGTCTCGCGAGCTTTTCAGCGCGATATGTCATACCGCAAAAGCTCGCGAGCAAGCTCGCTCCTACAAGGGATCAAACCGCTACCGATAGGCGGTTGTGATGCCTTGACGTTCGTTCAGGCATTCAACATCACCCATCTCGAACTCGCGGCAAATCAGCGGACGTTTTTCGTAGATGGTGCACATCATGGTGTTGCGATCCAGTCTGCCGCTGTAACGTACGCCTTCCCCGTAGGAGCGAGCTTGTCTCGCGAGCTTTTCAGCGTGATATGCCATACCGCAAAAGCTCGCGAGACAAGCTCGCTCCTACAAGGGATCAAACCGCTACCGATAGGCGGTTGTGATGCCTTGACGCTCGTTCAGGCATTCAACATCACCCATCTCGAACTCGCGGCAAATCAGCGGACGCTTTTCGTAGATGGTGCACATCATGGTGTTGCGATCCAGCGCTGCACACCAGCCATCATCGAGGCGCAGCATGACCTCGCCGCCCCAGTCATCGGTGTCGATAAAGCGCTCGGGCACGCCGGTGTCGGTGATCAACATCACTTCCAGTTGGCAGCAGCATGCCGCGCACGTCGAACAGGTGACGGCGGGTTCGGTAATTTCGGTCAGGGGGATGTTGGTCATAGGCGCGCAGTGTAAGGCAGAGCAGCTGTCAGGTGTAAAACCGCTGACAAACCGCCATTCATCCCTGTAGGAGCAAGCTCATTCTCGCAGCGGAAGTTGGGCTGTCTGCGTGCCCGCCAGCCATTGCAGCGCCGGGAACAACCCCGCCCATAACACCGCGAGCAAGACCAGGGTCGGCCACAGTCCGAACCCGAATTGCACCGCCCCCAGCCGTTGCCCTGCGTAATACGACAATGGCCCGCCAACCGCGCCCAGCAGCACCGCCCGCCATGCCGGTCGTGCCGTCCATGCCAGGCAATGGTTCAGGGTGGTCGCCAGTAATGCCCAGAGCAGCATCAACCAGAACGGGATCAAAATCCCCTCCTGCCGGAACTCAAAAACCCCGGCATTGAGCAGCAGGCTGTCCACCAGGGTGCCGAGCAAGCAGACGCAAATGATCAAGCGCACTTCTGTCCACCGGGCACTTATCCACAGTCCGTTCACCAGTAGTACGCCCGCCGGCAGTAGTAACCACAGGCTATTGCCACCCAGCACACAGGCAAACCAGCCAAGCTGGAACATTCCGGCATTGGCCAGCAGCTTCAGATCAAGCATCAAAGCGCCCGAGCAAGGGTTGCGGCATGGCCCCGGGTTTGGCCAGCAACAATTGCGCGGTGCCGATACTGCGTTCGAGGAACCCACCTTCGCAGTAGCACAGGTAAAATTCCCACAGACGCAGGAAGTATTCGTCATAGCCCAGCTCGGTCAGACGGCCGTGGGCGCGGCGAAAGTTCTCATGCCACAGGCGCAAGGTTCTGGCGTAGTGCAGGCCAAAGTCCTCCATATGCATCAGGTTCATGTCGGTATCGCGGGTGACGATCTCGAGCATTTTCTGCACGCTGGGCAGTGCGCCGCCGGGGAAGATGTAGCGCTGGATAAAGTCCACGCCGGTTTTGGCTTGCTCGTAACGCTGGTCTCGAATGGTGATGGCTTGCAGCAACATCAACCCCTGGCTCTTTAGCAGGTGCGAACACTGTTTGAAGTAGTTGGGTAAAAAATGATGGCCGACCGCTTCGATCATCTCGATGGACACCAGTTTGTCGTACTGCCCGGTCAGATCGCGGTAATCCTCCAGCAACAAGGTCACCTGATTCTGTAGACCCAGTGCCTCGATACGCTCCCGGGTGTAATCGAATTGTTCCTTCGAGAGTGTGGTGGTGGTCACTTTACAGTGGTAATGCTGCGCGGCAAAAATTGCCATGCTGCCCCAGCCGGTGCCGATTTCCAGCAAGTGGTCTTCGGGCTTGAGGTCGAGCTTCTGGCAAATGCGTTGCAGCTTATTCAGTTGGGCCTGCTCCAGGCTGTCGTCAGGGCTGAGGAACTGCGCCGCTGAATACATCATGGTGGGGTCGAGAAACTGCTCGAACATCTCATTGCCAAGGTCGTAATGAGCCGCAATGTTTTTTTGCGAGCCTTTGCGGGTATTGCGATTGATCCAGTGCAAGCCCCGTATCAACGGGCGTCCCAGGCTGGCAAGCCCACCCTCCATGGCGTCCAGAACCTTCAGGTTGCTGACCAGTACCCGGACCACTCTGGTCAGGTCGGGCGAGCTCCAGTAGCCGTGGATAAATGCTTCGCCGGCGCCTATGGAACCGTTGCTGGCGATCATCCCCCAGACACCGGGGTCGCTGATGTGCACTTCGCCGATCAGTGTCGCGTTGCTGTCACCGAACAGATGGCGCTCGCCATTTTCAGTCAGCACCAATTGGCCGTGCTGCAGCTGGCTGAGTTGACGCATGACTCCGCGCCGCAGCAGTACGCTGGTCAGATTGTAGGTACTCAATCGTGAGGTTTTGCTCACCAGGCTAGGGCTTTTCATGACGTTTATCCTTGGGTTGCAGGGCGGCAATACGAAAGGCGCCGTCGGCGGCCTGATGGGAAAAGATCGGCGTACGTTTGAGAAACAGGCGCAAGGCTTGCCAGTAAATGGCCAGGCAAGTCTTTGCCGTCATCCATGGAAATTGCCGCAAGTAGCGATGCAAACCTGGACGGTCGAGAGCGCTGCGTTGCAGATTGAGGGTGGCATCGAACATTTTCAGCTCACCTTGCCAATCCGCCATATGCACACCGAGTCGGGCAGCGGGCGGGCTGAAACTCATGCGGTATTCCAGATCGCGGGGCAGAAAAGGCGAGACATGAAATGCCTTGGCCACGGCAAAATGCTGATGGCTGTCACCCAGGGCCGGGAGCACGTAGTGATAGTGCTCGCGCCACGGGGTATTGCTCACTTCGCACAGGATGGCAGCCAGTTGCCCGTCAGCCTCGTAGCAATAAAAGAAACTCACCGGGTTGAAACTCAAGCCCCAGCTGCGGGCCTGAGTCAGTAAGCAGATGGCACCTTGGGGCGTATGCCCGAGGGCCCGGGCGACTTCTTGGCGAACGGCATCCATCAGGCGCATGCCGGTCCTGGTGTAATCCTTCAGGTAATCGGTTTCGCGAAACGAGAAGGGTGCAAAGCGGCTTTTTCCAGCCAGTGGTGACAGCCCCAATACAGCATCCTGTTCGTCCAGGTCGAGATACAACAAGCCGATGCGGTAGCGGAATGCATGGCTGGTCGGCGCAAAACGCCGGTGGGCGATCCAGCCGCTGTACAGGGCGCTGTTCATAGCTGTTGGCCGAATGCTGAGGCGACACGCAAAGCGCTGACCACCCCGTCTTCGTGAAAGCCGTTAGCCCAGTAAGCACCGCAAAAATAGCTGTGCTGCGGCCCCAGCAATTCTTGCCAGCGCCCTTGGGCGGCTACGGCATCGAGGCTGTATTGCGGGTGGGCGTAGGTGTATCGGGCCAGCACTTGCAGCGGGTCGATGGCCTCGGTCTGGTTAAGGCTGACGCAGAATGTGGTCTCGCTCTCGATCCCCTGCAGGATGTTCATGGCGTAAGTCACGCTGGCGCGGCGTTGTCCGACATCACCCAGTCGATAGTTCCAGCTGGCCCAGGCCTGTTTTCGCTCAGGTAGCAGTCGGGTATCGGTGTGCAGGACCACGTCGTTATCGGCGTAGGGCAGGGCGCCGAGGATTTGCTGTTCGGCGACTGTCGGCCGGGCCAACAGCTTTAAGGCCTGATCGCTATGGCAGGCAAAAATCACTTTGTCGAAGCGCTCGCTGCCTGCCGGGCTGTGGATGAGTACACCCAGGTCGTCGCGTTCAACCGCCGTAACCGGGCAGTTGAGGCGAATGTGTTCGGCAAAGCCTGCGCTCAGCGGTTGTACATAGGCGCTCGAGCCACCTTCGATCACTCGCCACTGCGGGCGATTGGTGATGCTCAGCAAGCCGTGGTTCTTGAAGAAGCGGATAAACGCCTGCAGCGGAAATGCCTGCATCTCGGCCAGTGGCATGGACCAGATCGCCGCGCCCATCGGCACAATGTAGTGCTCGATAAACCGGGGGCCATAGCCACGCTGCTGCAGGTAGTCGCCCAGTCGGGTGTCGCTGGCAATGCGCTGTTGTTGCAGGTCGCGTACGGCCTGGCGATTGAAACGCAGGATATCGCGCAACATGCCCCAGAACCCGGGGGACAACAGGTTGCTGCGTTGGGCGAACAAACTGTTGAGGCTGTTGCCGTTGTATTCGAAGTTGCGTCGGGGGTCGTGCACCGAGAAGCTCATCTCAGTGGCTTTGGAGCGCACCCCCAGTCGATCGATCAGCTTGATGAAGTTGGGATAGGTCCAGTCGTTGAACACGATGAAGCCGGTATCAATTTGATAGTGACGCCCGCCGATGCCGACATCCACCGTATGGGTATGCCCCCCCACCCAGTCACTGGCCTCGAACACGCGGATATCGTGTTCTTTATGCAGTAAATAGCCACAGGTCAGGCCTGAGATGCCGCTGCCAATGATCGCGATTTTCATGATGGTGTCTCGTCAGAAGTCCGTGCCAGGCGTTTTCCAATCGCCAGTTGCAGGCGTTTTGGCAGGCTCGCCATCAGTTTGAGAGTGGCGATAAATGACCAGGGAAAAGCGATTTCCAGCGGGCGGTTTTCCAGACGCTGGCAAATATGCTGTGCGGCTTTGAGTGCAGGCCAGCGCATGGGCATGGGGAAGTCGTTTTTTGCCGTCAGCGGGGTGTCAACGAAGCCGGGGCTGACCAGGGTGACATCCATTCCCTCGTGGGCGAGATCGATGCGCAGTGACTCCAGCAAGTAGCGCAGTCCGGCTTTTGACGCGCCATACGCTTCGGCCCGGGGCAGGGGCCAGAAGGTCACGGAACTGACCACGCCCACCAGGTGCGGGCGGGTGCCTGCACGCAGTAAAGGCAGCGCACTTTCAAGGCAGTAAGCGCTGGCCAGTAAATTGGTGCGCACCACGCGCTCGATCAGGGCTGCGTCGAAGTGCCGGACGTCGACATATTCACAGGAGCCGGCATTGAGAATCACGCAGTCCAGCGCGCCCCAGGTGTGCGCGATACGCTTGCCGATTTCCCGCACTTGCAGGCTGTCGGTCAGGTCGCCGGGCACCAGCAGCACCTGCCCCGGGTAGCGTTCGGATAACGCTTGCAGGGGGGGCAGGGTGCGGGCACTCAATGCCAGGCGGGCACCGCTGTTGAGCAGTTGTTCCGCCAGGTGAGCACCAATCCCGCTGCTGGCCCCGGTAAGCCAGATACGCCGTGTCTCAGCCATCGCACACCTCGTAAAGCTGGCGCGACGGCAGATTCTTGAACGCGCAGAGGGCCCGTTCGCGACTGTGTTTCAAGTCGACAATTGGCCGCGGATAATCTGCAACCCCAAACAGGCCGCCGGCAATGGCCGGGTTATGAATCTCTTTTTTATTCAGCGTCGCAAGTTCTGGCAGCCAGTGCTTGATGAAGCGACCTTCGGGGTCGAAGCGCTCGGACTGACTCAAGGGGTTGAAAATTCTGAAGTAGGGCACCGAATCGGTCCCGGTGGATGAGCTCCACTGCCAGCCGCCGTTGTTGGCTGCCAGATCGCCATCAATCAAGTGCTGCATAAAGAAGCGCTCACCCTCGCGCCAGTCGATCAACAGGTTCTTGGTCAGGAACATTGCCACCACCATCCGCAGGCGGTTGTGCATCCAGCCGGTTGCCAGCAGTTGGCGAATGGCCGCGTCGATGATCGGGATACCGGTGCGCCCCTCTTTCCATGCTGCCAGTTCTTGTGGGGCATCACGCCAGGGCAAGAACTCGGTGTCGGCTCTGAATGCGCGATGCCGGGAAACCCGTGGGTAACCCACCAGAATATGTTTATAGAACTCGCGCCAGATCAGTTCGCTGATCCAGGTCGCGCAGCCGACACTGCCGCTTTCAAATTCGCCGTTGTTGCTGAGCAGTGCTGCATGCAGGCATTGGCGGGGTGAGATAACGCCTGCTGCCAGGTAGGGCGAAAGCTGGCTGGTGCCAGGTTTGGCGGGCAAGTCGCGCTCTTCTTTGTAGTAGTGGATTTGCTCGTCGGCGAAGCGTGCCAGGCGCTGCCGGGCTTCGTCTTCCCCGGCCGGCCAGAGTGCGCGCAGGGTTTCGTCGGGCGGCGCAAAGCCGCTAACAGATTGAGCAATCGCATCCCGGGCAATGGTCAGCTGCGCCTGGGGCCGGGGTGTGGCCACTATGGGCGGCAGTCCCGTGTGCAGGCGCTCATAGCAAACCTTGCGGAACTGGCTGAATACCTGAAAGTAGGTCCCGGTTTTGGTCAGCACACTACCGGGTTGAAACAGCAGTTGGTCGAGGTGACGATGAAAGCCGATGCCCTTGGCGTCGAGGGCACGGGCGACGGCTTGATCGCGCCGGGTTTCATGGATGCCGTATTCATCATTTACATGCACGTCCTCAATGCCCAACTGTTGGCACAGTTCAACCAGCACCGCGGGGGCCTGGTCCCAGGCGGGCGCGCTGCGAATAAGTAACGGGATATTCAGTTGCTCGAGGCTGTCGCTCAGGACGCTCAGATTACGCAGCCAAAAATCGACTTTGCACGGCGCGTCGTCATGGGCCAGCCATTGCTCGGGGCTGATGAGATACACGGCCACAGTGGGGCCGCGTTCAGCGGCGGCGCTCAGGGCGGTGTTGTCGTTTTGGCGCAAGTCGCTGCGCAGCCAGATCAGTTGCATGTTTATTCCTCTAGAACAGTCCGAGCTGGCTGAGCCGTTGATGGGCTTCAAGGGGATCGCGAGCAAGAGACAATCCTGCGATTTCAGTAGTACTTACGGCCAGCTCGGCGCTATGGATGCATACCGTCGGTCCGGCTATCAGGATCGGGCAGTCAACGCCCTTCAGTAGCTTTGGCAGTTGCTGGGGGTTAAGGGTCTGGCTCGAATAGAGGACCACGGCGGGTGATTTGAGGCGTTCCACCGCCAATGCCAGTTCACCGCCGGGCAGGGGTGCGTCGAAGACTTCAACCGGGCAGTGGCTGCTGCTGACCAGCCAGGCGGTGAGCCACAGCTGGGCTTCGAAAGGCTGGGGTGAATGGTTGATCAGCAGGATGGGCTTGCCTTTGAGTGAGCGATTGTTGTGGTAGATACGGGCGCCCAGCTTGCTGCGTAGCCAGGAGCTGAAAAACACTCGCTCCAGTTGTGCCCCGAACTGGCCCTGCCAGCGTTGTTCCAGCTCGCTCAACAGCGGGATCAGCAGCTGTTCGCACAGGGTGTGGGCCGGATACAGCGACATGACCTGATTGAAGTTGTCGTCCAGTCTGCGCCCGGCCAGCTCAGTGATCGCCAGCGTCAGGGCCTGGCTCCATGCCAGCCAGTCGTTGTCGACGGGTTCGCGGTGGCTCGGCGCCAGGTCGAGCAGTGGCTTGACCTGGCTGACCGACACCCCGCGATTGAGCCAGGTCAGAATGTGCTGGATTCGCTGGATATGGGCGGCTGAGAACAGGCGATGACCTTTGGCGGTGCGGTGCGGGACGATCAGGCCATAACGCCGCTCCCAGGCGCGCAGGGTCACGGCATTGACCCCCGTGATGCGCGCCACTTCGCGTATCGGCAGCCAGCCTTCGGCCAGGGCCTGGTTGTAGTCGGGTGCGGCAGAGCTGGTCTGCGAAAGGTCCTGATTCATGGTCAGATCGCATTGCGCAGGCTGAGGTTTTCCGGGTGCGGTTGCAGGTACACCTGCCGCGAGATATAGGGATCCGGATGCTGGCGAAAATGATGCTTGAGCAGTGTCAGCGGCACCACCAGCGGCACAATGCCGTGCAGGTACTGGCCAATCAGGTACTGCATTTCTTGCTTGTCTTCGCGGCTGAGGGACTGTTTGAGATAGCCGCTGATGTGTTGCAGCACATTGGTGTGAGTGCGGCGCGTGGCGCATTTTTTCAGGGCTTTCATCAACTCGCTGAAATACTGCGGGGCAATTTCGCGAGGGTCGCCCTTGCCCAGGCTCCCCAGCATGTTGCCCAGAGTTTTGTACTGTTCGGGGTGGTGGGCCATAAGCTGGTATTTATAGCGGGCATGAAACTCGGTCAGGGAGCGGCGGGTGATGCCGTCTCCGAGCAACTGTTGCCAGGCGCTATAGGCGTAAACCCGGGTCAGAAAGTTTTCACGCAATACCGGGTCGTTGAGGCGGCCTTCTTCTTCAACCGGCAAGTCCGGGTGCGCGGCGCAAAACGCTTGTGCGTAAATACCCCGTCCTCTCAACTCTGCGGGGCGTCCACCGTCCTGATAGACCTTGACTCGCTCGAGTCCGCAAGACGGCGACTTTTGCATAAAGATGTAGCCGCAAATGTCTGTGTGCGCTGCGGCCATGGCCACAGCGTAATCGTGCAGTGGCCGGGTTACGTCCATAGCGCTGTCGACACTGCCTACGGCTTGGGGTTGGGCAGGGTCGCCGATCAGGCGAATGGGCTGGCGCGGAATGCCCAGCCCGATGGCGACTTCGGGGCACAGCGGGACGAACTCGAAATACTCACTCAGGGCCTGGCTGCACAGTTGCGAAGCCTTATGCCCGCCGTTGAAGCGAACTTCGGCGCCCAGCAGGCAGGCACTGATGGCGATTTTCGGTTTGTCGCGGGCTGAGACGGCGCTGACCATGGGATGAACCTCCAGGAATTACTTGTACATCTTTGTAGCGATGTACAACCTGGTTTCATCTTAGGCTTTGCCTTGTACAAGTCAATTATCTTGTACAAGTATTTGGGGCTTCTACAGGAGCGAGCCGTTTTTAAAAGATCGCCAGCAAGCTCGCTCTTACAGAGGCTATACGCCAGCCCTGGGCTTTATTCGAGGTGCTCGATCAAGCGCCGGGCTGCCTCCTGGCCACTGAGCCACGCGCCTTCGACCCGGCCTGACAGGCACCAGTCGCCACAGGCATAAAGCCCCAGATCGGCATCGGTCAGTGCTCCCCATTCATGGGCGGTGGAAGGCCGGGCATAGAGCCAGCGGTGGGCCAGACTGAAGATCGGCGCAGGCATGGGGAAGTGCATCAGTTCGGCAAAGGCACCGTGCAAGTGCTCGATGACTGCTTCTTTGGACAGATCCAGGTTTTGCCTGCTCCAGGCGCTGGTGGCATGCAGCACCCAGGTGTCGGGCTTGTGCTCACGCCCCGGTTTACTGCTGTTGCGGGCTAGCCAGTCCAGCGGGCTGTCTTGCACGAAGCAGCCATCCATTTTGGTTTCCAGGGGCGTATCGAAAGCCAGGGCGACGGCCCAGGTCGGGTCCATTTTCACTCCGGCCGCGGTGCTTGCCAGTTTGGGCGCACAAGCAAGCAAGGCGGTTGCCTGAGGTGCCGGCGTTGCCACTATCACATGGCTGTAGGGGCCGTGACTGACCTCGTCGGCATCCAGCAGGTGCCAGTGTTTTTCACCGCGTATCAAGTCAGTAATACGGCATGCAAAGTTAACCTTGAAATGGCCGAGCATGCCGCGGGTAATCGCGCTCATGCGCGGGCTGCCTACCCAGCGGGTCTGTTCGTCCGGTGACGGTGTGAGCTGGCCGTTCTTGTGGTTGTACAGATGAGGTTCCCATTCAGCAGCCCAGCCCAGGGCTTGCCACTGCTGGACCTCATCGACAAAGCGGCGATCGCGGGCAGTGAAATACTGGGCTCCAAGATCCAGTGATCCCGCATCACTGCGCTTGCTCGACATGCGTCCGCCGCTGCCGCGGCTTTTATCGAACAGATGCACAGTGTGCCCGGCCTTGTGCAGTGCCCTTGCGGCAGACAATCCGGCGATGCCGGCCCCGATAATTGCGATAGGTACAGTCATATTGGCCTCAATCCCTATTTGCCCAGTCAGCTGCACAAACTACGATGCCGCCAATATCTGTACAAATTAATTTATTAGTATAAGTTTTAGTGCGCTTGCCGGGCCAGCCTAGCCTATTCTTTATGAAGCCAGCGGCCCGAAGAAATGGGAATTTCTTTAAAAATAGACCAGTGCACCCGATAAAACTCCCAGCGAGGATCAACTCATGCACATTTTGCTGACCGGCGGTACAGGCTTGATCGGGCGCCAGCTTTGCCGTCACTGGCTGGCGCAAGGTCATCGCCTGAGCGTGTGGAGTCGTCGCCCTGATCGCGTGAGCGAATTGTGCGGTGCCGGCGTAAGAGGCGTCGCCACACTTGAAGAACTTGGCCAGGAGCCGATTGATGCGCTGATCAACCTTGCCGGCGCGCCGATTGCCGATCGGCCATGGACACGCAAGCGCAAGGCGTTGTTGTGGGGCAGCCGGATTACGCTGACGGAAACCCTGGTGACCTGGCTGGCCAGCCGCGAACAAAAACCGTCGGTGCTGGTGTCCGGTTCGGCAGTGGGCTGGTATGGCGATGGGGGTGAGCGCGAGTTGACCGAAGAGTCGCCTCCGGTGAGCGAAGACTTCGCCAGCCATTTGTGTATTGCCTGGGAGGAAACCGCGCAACGCGCACAGGCCTTGGGCATTCGTGTGGTGCTGGTGCGTACCGGCCTGGTGCTGGCGGCCGAGGGCGGCTTTTTGTCGCGCCTGTTATTGCCTTTCAAACTGGCGTTGGGCGGGCCGATAGGTAATGGTCGGCAATGGATGCCATGGATTCATATCAATGACCAAATTGCCCTGATTGATTTTCTTGTGCATGAGAATGCCGCGTCGGGTCCTTATAATGCCTGCGCGCCGCATCCGGTACGCAACCTTGAGTTCGCCAAAACCCTGGGCAGCGTGTTGCACCGTCCGGCGTTCATTCCCGTTCCCGCCTTTGCCTTGCGCGTTGGTCTGGGCGAATTGTCACAGTTATTGCTGGGCGGCCAACGGGCCACGCCGGCCAAATTGCTGGCAGCCGGTTTCACTTTTCAGTTCACCGATTTGCGTGCGGCCCTGGATGATCTGTCCGCCCGCCTCTGAAATAGGATGTTGCATGACCGAGCACGCACTATTACTGGTTAACCTGGGTTCGCCCGCGTCTACTTCGGTAGCCGATGTACGCAGCTACCTGAACCAGTTTCTGATGGACCCGTATGTGATCGACATGCCGTGGCCATTGCGCCGCCTGATCGTGTCACTGATTCTGGTCAAGCGCCCCGAACAATCGGCCCATGCCTATGCCTCCATCTGGTGGGATGAAGGCTCGCCGCTGGTGGTGCTCAGCCGTCGCCTGCAGCAGGCGATGAGCAAGGAGTGGACCAAGGGGCCGGTAGAACTGGCAATGCGCTATGGCGAACCGTCCATTGAAACCGTGCTCACACGTCTGGCGGCCAAGGGCATTCACAAGGTCACCCTGGCACCGTTGTATCCACAGTTTGCCGACAGTACGGTCACCACCGTGATTGCAGAAGCCAAGCGGGTGATCAAAGCCGCAAAGCTGGGCATTCAACTCTCCATCGTGCAGCCGTTTTACGATCAGCCCGAATACCTAGACGCATTGGTGGCGAGTACCCGGCCGCATCTGGAGCAGGATTACGATCATTTACTGCTCAGTTTTCACGGTTTGCCCGAGCGCCATCTGCATAAACTCGATCCGACCGGTAATCACTGCTTCAAAAATGCTGACTGCTGCCAGAATGCTTCGCCGGCAGTATTGGCAACCTGCTACCGGGCGCAGTGCTTGCGTACGGCCCAGGAGTTTGCCGATCGCGCGGGGTTGCCGGCGGGCAAATGGTCGGTGGCGTTCCAGTCCCGACTGGGCCGGGCCAAGTGGATCGAACCCTATACCGAGGCACGGCTGGACGCTCTGGCCAAAGACGGAGTGAAGAAGATTCTGGTCATGTGCCCGGCGTTTGTGGCGGATTGCATTGAAACGCTGGAAGAAATCGGCGATCGCGGTCGCGAGCAGTTTATTGCGGCGGGGGGCGAGGAGCTGGTGCTGGTACCGTGCCTGAATGACAACCCTGAGTGGGCGGCAGCGTTGAATACCTTGTGTGAGCGGGCGCCGCTGGCGCTGTAAAACTCCGCTTGCAGATACCTTGTGGAAGCCTGGCAGGCCAGGCTTCCACAGGATCCTGGGGGACTTGCCGATTTAGATAACCGGCCCGTCACCTTTCTTGTGTTTCCAGCTGTCATTGCCCGGCAACAACAGATTCAGCGCAATGGCGACGATGGCACACAGGGCGATGCCCTTGAGGCCGAAGTCTTCCGGGCCCATGCCGGTGCCAATCAGCACTCCGCCGATACCGAACACCAGGGTCACCGAAACAATCACCAGGTTGCGGGCTTCGCTCAGATCGACCTGATGGCGAATCAGGGTGTTCATCCCGACCGCAGCAATTGAACCGAACAACAGGCATAGAATCCCGCCCATCACCGGCACTGGAATGCTTTGCAGCAGTGCGCCGAACTTGCCGACAAATGCCAGGCTAATGGCGAAAATCGCCGCCCAGGTCATTATTTTCGGGTTGTAGTTCTTGGTCAGCATCACTGCGCCTGTCACTTCGGCGTAGGTGGTGTTGGGCGGACCGCCAAGCAGGCCGGCAGCGGTGGTGGCGATGCCGTCACCGAACAGGGTGCGATGCAGGCCGGGCTTTTTCAGATAGTCGCGGCCGGTCACGCTGCCCACGGCAATCACTCCGCCGATGTGTTCAATGGCCGGGGCCAGGGCCACGGGGACGATAAACAGAATCGCCTGCCAGTTGAACTCGGGAGCAGTGAAGTGCGGCAGGGCAAACCATGGGGCGGCGGCAATCTTGGCCGTGTCCACTACGCCAAAGTAAAACGCCATCGAGAATCCCACCAGCACGCCGGCAATGATCGGCACCAGGCGGAAAATGCCTTTACCGAACACGGCTACGATCAGGGTGGTCAGCAGGGCTGGCATCGAGATCAGCATGGCGGTCTGGTAGTGGATCAGCTCGGTGCCATCTTCAGCGCGGCCCATGGCCATGTGCGCTGCAATCGGGGCCATTGCCAGACCAATCGAGATGATCACCGGACCAATCACTACGGGAGGCAGCAGGCGGTCAATAAAACCGGTGCCTTTGAGCTTTACCGCGAAACCGAGGAAGGTGTACACGAAGCCTGCTGCCATCACGCCGCCCATGGTCGCGGCAAGGCCGAACTGGCCTTTGGCGAGAATGATCGGGGTAATGAACGCAAAGCTTGAAGCCAGAAAAACCGGCACCTGGCGCCGGGTCACGATCTGGAACAACAGAGTCCCGAGACCCGCGGTGAACAGCGCGACGTTAGGGTCGAGGCCGGTAATCAAAGGCATCAGGACCAACGCGCCAAAGGCCACGAAGAGCATCTGCGCGCCAGATATGATCTGGCGCCAGAGCGGGTCGTTGAACTCGTCCTGCATGTTATGCGTCCTTTTGCTTGGTGCCGAAGATCTTGTCGCCAGCATCGCCCAGGCCAGGAATGATGTAACCGTGTTCGTTCAGACGCTCATCGATGGAGGCGGTGTAGATGACGACGTCCGGGTGAGCGGCTTCTACAGTGGCAATGCCTTCTGGCGCGGCAACCAGCACCATGGCGCGGATTTCTTTGCAGCCGGCTTTCTTCAGCAGATCAATGGTGGCAACCATGGATGCACCGGTGGCCAGCATCGGGTCGATGATCATCGCCAGACGTTCGTTGATTTCCGGTACCAGTTTTTCCAGGTAGGTGTGGGCCTGAAGGGTTTCTTCGTTACGGGCTACACCGACTGCGCTGACTTTGGCGCCCGGAATCAGGCTCAGTACACCTTCGAGCATGCCAATGCCGGCACGCAGGATCGGGACGACGGTAATTTTCTTGCCGGCGATTTTTTCAACTTTAACAGTGCCGCACCAGCCTTCAATCTCGTAGGTTTCGAGGGTCAGGTCTTTGGTGGCTTCATAGGTCAGCAACGCGCCTACTTCCTGAGCAAGCTCGCGGAAGTTCTTCGTGCTAATGTCTGCGCGGCGCATAAGGCCGAGCTTGTGACGAATCAGCGGGTGGCGTATCTCGCGAATGGGCATGGGGGAAAGGCTCCGTGGGCAGGCAAAAAAAGCGGCCTAGATTAATCTAATACGGGGTGATGTCCTACTAAACATTACTGCACGTTAGTCCATAAATACTTGATCTGAGCCATGCGGGTGCGTACCTTTGCCCGCTTTTCTTGCACAACCCCCCTGGAGAGCGTCATGTCTGCTGATCTCGAGCATATCCGTCAAATCATGCGAGAGGCTGACTGCCTGTACACCGAAGCTGAAGTCGAGGCAGCCATTGCCCGCGTTGGCGCGCAAATCACGGCCGAAATGGCCGAGACCAATCCAGTAGTATTTTGTGTGATGAATGGCGGCCTGATTTTTGCGGGCAAGTTGCTCACCCACCTGAAGTTCCCGCTTGAAGCGTCTTACCTGCACGCGACGCGCTATCGCAATGAGACCACTGGCGGCGATCTGTTCTGGAAGGCCAAGCCAGAAGTGTCGTTCATTGACCGTCATGTTCTGATCATTGATGACATCCTCGATGAAGGTCACACCCTGAGTGCCATCGTCGAGTTCTGCAAACACGCAGGTGCCCGTCAGGTGCACACGGCGGTGCTGATCGACAAGGACCATCAGCGCAAGGCGCGTCCGGACCTGAAAGCCAATTACGCGGGTCTGCCGTGCATTGACCGCTACCTCTTCGGTTATGGCATGGACTACAAGGGATACTGGCGCAATGCCGCCGGGATTTATGCCGTCAAAGACATGTAATAAAGGACGTTGAAACCATGACCCGCCCCAGCTTTCTCGATCAATCGCTCTTCAACGACCTGGCAGAGAAAGCTGCCGGCAACCCCCGTGGTCGCCAGCATCACAACTTGCATCAGATGGAAGAGGCCTGCCATCGCATGGTGGTGGGGCTGCAACCCTCAACCTATGTACCGCCGCACCGTCACCTGGGCAGCGACAAGGCTGAGACCCTGCTGGTACTCAAGGGCACGCTTGGCGTCCTGATTTTCGATGAAGAAGGTCGGGTGCTCGACAAGCGCGTATTGCAAGCCGGAGGCGGGAGTCTGGGGGTCGATCTGCCAGCAGGTATTTTTCATGGGCTGGTGGTGCTTGAGGACGACAGCCTGATGTTCGAGTGCAAAGCCGGGCCTTATCGGCCGGTTGGAGACGGCGAACTGGCACCCTGGGCTCCTCGCGAGGGTGAGCCTGCAGTGGCCGAGTATCATTGCTGGATGCGTGCGCAATTTGATTAAACTGCGGGTTGACGCTGGCTAACTAAACGTCTGATTCCGCATACGATCTTCCTCCCGATCGCCATCAGGCTGACTCGATATGCTGGCTATTTTCCTTCAGACACTCTCTATCACGGCTCCCGTGTTTGCCATGCTGTTTCTGGGCGTTGTGCTCAAGCGCGTGGGCTGGATCAATGACAATTTTATCCACACTGCGTCGGCACTGGTGTTCAACGTCACCATGCCGGCGTTGTTGTTTCTGGGTATTTTGCATGCCGATCTCAGGGCCGCCTTGCAGCCCAAGGTACTCGGCTATTTCACCGTAGCGACGCTGGTCAGTTTTGCCCTGGCCTGGGGCTGGTCGATCTGGCGTTGCCCTCGTGCTGAGCGTGGTATCTACACTCAGGGCGCGTTTCGCGGCAACAACGCGGTCATCGGCCTGGCCCTGGCGGCCAGCATGTATGGCGATTACGGTATCTCCCTGGGGGCAGTGCTCGCGGCCCTGGTGATTCTGCTCTACAACACCTTGTCGACCATCGTGCTGGCGGTGTACAGCCCGGTGATCAAGTCCGATCCCTGGAGCATCTGTAAAAGCGTGTTCAAGAACCCGCTGATCATCAGCGTGCTGGTGGCAGCCCCATTTGCCGCGTTCAAGATCGGCCTGCCCCATTGGCTGCTGACCTCGGGTGAGTATCTGGCGTCGATGACCTTGCCGCTGGCGCTTATATGTATCGGCGGCACGCTGTCGTTGGCGAGTTTGCGTAAAAGTGGTGACCTGGCGCTGAGTGCAAGCCTGGTGAAAATGGTCAGCCTGCCATTACTGACCACGCTGGGCGCCTGGCTTTGTGGTTTCCGGGGGGCCGAGCTGGGGACTTTGTTTCTGTACTTTGCCAGCCCCACAGCTGCCGCCAGCTATGTCATGGCCCGGGCGGCCAACGGCAATCATGAACTGGCAGCCGCGATTATCGTGATCACCACCCTGATGGCTGCGATCACCACCAATATCGGGATCTTTGTGTTGCAGTGGGGCGGCTGGATCTAGCCAGCCCCGGGTGGTCACAGCGTGGCTCAGTGTTGTCGACGCCAGGCGCGCAAGGTGCTGAGCAGCAGAAACACCAGCAGCGCCGGCAAGACATAAAACAGCATCAGGTGCTCGAGCCTGCCGGCCAGGGGCATGCCGGTAGTAAAGGACACCACGTGCAGTCCGTAAGCCAGGTACAGCGCCAGAAGCAATATGCCTTCGCCGCGGGTGACGCGGTATCCGGTATAGAACACGGGCAGGCACAGTGCCGCGACGCCCAGCATGACCGGCAGGTCGAACGTCAGGGCATTGGGCGAGACCGACAGGGGCTCCGGTGCCACAAGCGCCGTGAGGCCGAGCACACCCAGCAGGTTGAAGACATTACTGCCGATCACGTTGCCGACGGCAATCTCGCGCTGGCCGCGCAGGGCTGCGATCAGCGAGGTGGCCAGTTGTGGCAGCGAGGTGCTGACAGCAATGATGGTCAGGCCGATGATGCGTTCGGACAGTCCCCACTCGGTGGCAATGTCGACCGCTGCGCCCAGCAGCAGGTGCCCGGCCAGACCCAGCAAGACCAGGGCGGCAAGCATTTGCAGGCCGTTGCGCAGGCTTGAAGTGCGGGGCAGGTCGTGGCTGGCGTGATGATGGCCGCTGTGGCGTGACTGGCGCAGCAGCAGACCGAAATAGACCAGCAGGCCGCAGAGCAATATGACGCCATCCAGGCGGTCGAGTTGCCTGTTCAGGGCCAGGGCGAACACCAGACCGCTGGCCAGGATCATCAGTGGAATGTCCAGGCGCACCAGCTGGCGTGACACGCGCAGTGGAATAATCAGTGCCGAGAGGCCGAGAGTGACCAGAATATTGAAGATATTGCTGCCGATGACGCTGCCGACGGCAATGTCCGGGGTGTCATTGAGCGCGGCTTGCAGGCTGACCGTCATTTGCGGCGCGCTGCTGCCCAGGGCGACCACCGTCAAGCCGATCAGCAATGGGCGCACTTTCAGATTGGCGGCTATACGCATGGCGCAGCGCACCAGCAGTTCGGCGCCAGCAATCAGTAATACAAGGCCGCAGAGCAGTTGCAGCAAGCTCCACGGTGATAATGCGTTCAACCCTAAAATGTCCGGCACTCCTCAATTAATCGTTCAAGCCCTGAACCCTGACTTTGGCTGTACCACTGCTCAGCATACCCAACTGTTTTGCCGCCTGGCGTGAAAGATCGATCAGCCGGCCCCGGGTATGGGGTCCGCGATCATTGATGCGCACGATGACAGACTTGTTGTTGCCAAGGTTGGTGACCAGTACCCGGGTGCCGAATCGCAGGCCGGGGTGGGCGGCGGTGAGACCATGCTGGTTGAAGGGCTCGCCGCTGGCGGTCAGTTTGCCGTGATGGCGGGCGCCGTAATAGGAGGCAATGCCGGTTTTGTCATAGCCGCGGGGGTCTATGTCATGGCTGGCACAGCCGGCGAGCAAGCTGAGCAGGGCGCAGGCGCCGAGTAGCCGCTTCATGGGGGAATCCTTTTATTGCGGGGTGTGTGGGGTTACCCAAATCCTGTGGGGGGCTGGCTTGCCAGCAATGACATCGTCTCCGTTCAATGGACCAGTCGCTTTGCCTGAATCGCTGGCAAGCCAGCTCCCGCGGGAGATCCGGGGTCAACAGATCTCCCGCGGGATTGTTGCTTAGCCTTCGAGCTTGCTTTTGAGCAGTTCGTTGACCTGTTGCGGGTTGGCTTTGCCTTTGGAAGCTTTCATCGCCTGGCCCACGAAAAAGCCGAACATCTTGCCGCGTTTGGCCTCATCGGCCGCGCGGTATTGTTCGACCTGTTCTGCGTTGGCCGCCAGCACGTCGTCCAGCACCTTCTCGATCGCGCCGCTGTCGGTCACTTGCTTGAGACCGCGCTTGTCGATCACTTCGTCGGCGCTGCCTTCACCATTGGCCATGGCTTCGAACACCACCTTGGCGATTTTTCCGGAGATGGTGTTGTCGGTGATGCGCAGCAACATGCCACCCAGTTGCTCGGCGCTGACTGGCGACTGGTCGATATCCAGGCTTTGCTTGTTGAGCAGGCTGCCCAGTTCAACCATGACCCAGTTGGCCGCCAGTTTGGCGTCGCCGGCGATGTTTACCACTTTCTCGAAGTAGTCGGCCTGTTCACGGCTCGAAGCCAGAACGCTGGCGTCATAAGCGGAAAGGCCGAACTGCGACTGGAAGCGCTCGCGCTTTTGCGGTGGCAGCTCCGGCAAGGTGGCGCGCACGTCTTCGATGAACGAATCTTCGATGACCACCGGCAGCAGGTCCGGATCGGGGAAGTAACGGTAGTCGTTGGCTTCCTCCTTGCTGCGCATGGCGCGGGTTTCGTCCTTGTTCGGGTCATACAGACGCGTTTGCTGAATCACCTTGCCGCCGTCTTCGATCAGCTCGATCTGACGTCGTACTTCGCTGTTGATGGCTTTTTCGATAAAGCGGAACGAGTTGACGTTTTTGATCTCGCAGCGGGTACCGAACTCAGCCTGGCCAACCGGGCGAATCGACACGTTGCAGTCGCAACGCAGCGAGCCTTCGGCCATGTTGCCGTCGCAGATGCCCAGGTAGCGCACCAGGGCGTGCATCGCCTTGACGTAGGCTACGGCTTCCTTGGCGCTACGCATGTCCGGCTCGGAAACGATTTCGAGCAGGGGCGTACCGGCACGGTTCAGGTCGATGCCGGTGGAGCCGCTGAAGTCTTCGTGCAGGCTTTTGCCCGCGTCTTCTTCCAGGTGCGCGCGGGTGATGCCGACACGTTTGACGGTGCCGTCTTCCAGAGTGATGTCCAGATGGCCCATGCCGACGATCGGCAACTCCATCTGGCTGATCTGGTAGCCCTTGGGCAGGTCGGGGTAGAAGTAGTTTTTGCGGGCAAACACGTTGTGCTGAACGATTTCGGCATCAACCGCCAGGCCAAACATGACGGCCATGCGCACGGCTTCCTGGTTCAGCACCGGCAATACGCCAGGCATGCCCAGATCAACCAGGCTGGCCTGGGTGTTCGGTTCGGCACCAAAGGTGGTGGCGCTACCGGAGAAAATCTTCGATTGGGTGGCGAGCTGAGAATGAATTTCCAGCCCGATCACAACTTCCCATTGCATGTGTTTCTCCTCAGAAGCCGGCAGGTGAGCGCAGATGCCAGTCGGTATTCAACTGGTACTGGTGCGCGACGTTGAGCAAGCGACCTTCCTGGAAGTAGGGCGCAAGCAACTGCACGCCGACTGGCAGGCCATCGACAAAACCGGCCGGCATCGACAGGCCCGGCAGGCCCGCGAGGTTGGCGGTGATGGTGTACACGTCTTCCAGGTAGGCAGAAACCGGGTCGCTGTTTTTAGCGCCGATTTTCCAGGCCGGGTTAGGTGTGGTCGGGCCGAGGATGATGTCGACTTCATTGAATGCAGTCATGAAGTCGTTTTTGATCAGGCGACGGATTTTCTGCGCTTGCAGGTAGTAAGCGTCGTAGTAGCCAGCCGACAGGGCGTAGGCACCTACCAGGATCCGGCGCTGTACTTCCGGGCCAAAGCCTTCGGCGCGTGAACGCTTGTACAGGTCGGTGAGGTCTTTCGGGTCTTCGCAGCGGTGGCCGAAGCGCACGCCGTCAAAACGCGACAGGTTGGAAGAGGCCTCGGCAGGGGCGATCACGTAGTACGCAGGAATGGCGTGCTGCATGTTGGGCAGGCTGATGTGCTTGATCACGGCACCCAGTTTTTCGAGCTCTTTGATGCTGGTGTGGATCAGCTGCGCGATACGCGGGTCCAGGCCTTCGCTGAAATACTCTTTCGGCACGCCGATGCGCAGGCCCTGCAGCGAACCGTTGAGGCTGGCGCTGTAGTCCGGCACGGGTTCGTCGATGCTGGTGGAGTCCTGCGGATCAAAACCGGCCATGCCCTGCAACAGGATGGCGCAGTCTTCTGCAGTGCGGGCCAGCGGGCCGCCCTGGTCGAGACTGGAGGCGTAGGCGATCATGCCCCAGCGCGAAACCCGTCCGTAGGTAGGTTTCAGGCCGGTGAGGTTGGTCAGGGCGGCCGGCTGGCGGATCGAACCGCCGGTATCTGTGCCCGTTGCAGCAGGCAGCAGACGAGCCGCAACGGCCGCAGCCGAACCTCCCGACGAGCCCCCTGGCACGTGCTCCAGATTCCACGGGTTTTTCACCGCGCCGTAGTAGCTCGACTCGTTGGCCGACCCCATGGCGAATTCGTCCATGTTGGTCTTGCCCAGGCTCACCGCGCCTGCAGCGGCCAGTTTGGCGACCACGGTGGCGTCATACGGGGCCTTGAAGTTGTCGAGCATCTTCGAGCCGCAGCTGGTGCGTACGCCCAGGGTGCAGAACAGGTCCTTGTGACCGATCGGTGCGCCCAGCAGTGCGCCGGTTTCACCGTTGGCGCGACGTGCGTCAGCGGCCTTGGCCTGCTCGAGGGCGAGGTCTTCGGTGAGGGTGATGAAGCTGTTGAGCTGAGGATCGAGCTGGGCGATACGCGCCAGCAAGGTCTTGGTCAGCTCTTCGGAAGAAAACTTTTTATCGGCGAGTCCGCGGGCGATCTCGGCCAGAGTCAATTGATGCATGCAGGCTCTTTCCCTTTACTCGATGACTTTCGGAACCAGATAAAGGCCATTTTCGACCGCTGGTGCGATGGACTGGTAAGCCTCGCGATGATTGCTTTCAGTCACGACGTCTGCGCGCAGGCGCTGGCTGGCTTCCAGGGGGTGTGCCAGAGGCTCGATACCGGTGGTGTCGACAGCCTGCATCTGATCAATCAGCCCCAGAATGCTATTCAGGGCTTCGGTGGTGCGTGGGATATCAGCATCATTGAGACCCAGACGGGCCAAATGAGCGATTTTTTCCACGTCGGAGCGTTCAAGCGCCATGGGATTCTCCAGTGGAAAACAGGACGGATGCTATCCGTGTGTTAGATTGTCGGAACACTACCGCATTTCTACGGTCATATGGCCGCGATTGTGGGGGTTGGTGCTCTGAAAAGCTGCCAATTTAACATATTGGCGCCTTGCCCAAAATCCCTGTCGTTGTTAGAGTTTGCCGCACTTTTTTACCCACGCGTTGCCTAGGGTCCCTTTCCCATGTTCAAGAAACTGCGTGGCATGTTTTCCAGCGATCTTTCCATCGACCTGGGCACTGCCAACACCCTGATTTACGTGCGTGAGCGCGGTATTGTCCTGAATGAGCCATCGGTTGTGGCTATTCGGACGCACGGTAACCAGAAAAGTGTCGTTGCTGTCGGCACCGAGGCCAAGCGCATGCTGGGCCGTACACCGGGTAATATTGCAGCCATTCGTCCGATGAAAGATGGCGTTATTGCCGACTTCAGCGTTTGCGAAAAAATGCTGCAGTACTTTATCAACAAGGTGCACGAAAACAGCTTTCTGCAGCCAAGCCCCCGGGTTCTGATTTGCGTACCTTGCAAATCGACTCAGGTAGAGCGTCGCGCCATCCGCGAATCGGCACTCGGTGCCGGTGCCCGTGAAGTGTTCCTGATCGAAGAGCCGATGGCAGCTGCTATCGGTGCCGGCTTGCCGGTTGAGGAAGCACGCGGCTCGATGGTTGTCGATATCGGTGGTGGTACCACTGAAATCGCGCTGATCTCCCTGAACGGTGTGGTTTACGCCGAATCCGTACGGGTTGGCGGCGACCGCTTCGACGAAGCGATCATCACTTATGTGCGCCGTAACTACGGCAGCCTGATCGGTGAATCGACGGCCGAGCGCATCAAGACCGAAATCGGTACAGCTTTCCCGGGCGGTGAAGTGCGTGAAGTAGATGTGCGTGGCCGTAACCTGGCGGAAGGTGTACCGCGTGCCTTCACCCTGAACTCCAACGAAGTGCTTGAGGCTCTGCAAGAGTCGCTGGCAACCATCGTTCAGGCCGTGAAAAGTGCACTGGAACAGTCCCCGCCAGAGCTGGCTTCGGACATCGCCGAGCGCGGTCTGGTACTGACCGGTGGTGGCGCCTTGCTGCGTGACCTCGACAAGTTGCTGGCCCAGGAAACCGGTCTGCCGGTAATCGTTGCCGAAGACCCGCTGACCTGCGTTGCACGTGGTGGTGGCCGTGCGTTGGAAATGATGGATAAACACACGATGGACTTGCTTTCCAGCGAATAAGATCGCGTGGTGCAGTCCCATGGTTATCACCAGAAGGTAGCACTTTGCAGTGCTGCCTTTTGGCGTTTATCTTCTGTCAATCTTCATCCAGGCCGTTTTGAAGCCGTATGAATAAATTGAACACTTGCCTGGGAGGAGCGGCTTATTAAACCGCTCTTCGCCAAAGGCCCCTCATTGGGCGTGCGCTTGTTGGTGCTGGTCGTGCTATCGGTCGCGCTAATGGTAGTGGATGCCCGCTTCACATTGCTCAAACCCGTGCGCAGTCAGATGTCGCTGGTGCTGATGCAGTCCTACTGGATCACCGATTTGCCGCAGCGCTTGTGGCAGGGTGTGGCCAGTCAGTTCGGCAGTCGTACCGAACTGGTCGCGGATAACGAGAAACTCAAGACCGAAAACCTTCTGCTTCAGGGGCGCATGCAAAAGCTGGCCGCCCTGACCGAGCAGAACGTCCGCCTGCGCGAGTTGTTGAACTCTTCTGCGCTGGTTAACGAGAAGGTTGAGGTGGCCGAGTTGATCGGCATGGACCCGAACCCCTTTACCCATCGCATCATCATCAACAAGGGTGAGCGCGACGGCGTCGTGCTGGGCCAGCCGGTACTCGATGCTCGCGGCCTGATGGGGCAAGTGGTCGAGTTGATGCCCTACACCTCGCGGGTTTTGCTGCTGACCGATACCACCCACAGTATTCCGGTGCAGGTGAACCGTAACGGTTTGCGTGCCATCGCCAGCGGTACGGGCAATCCCGAGCGTCTGGAATTGCGCCATGTGGCCGATACTGCGGATATCAAAGTGGGCGATTTGCTGGTCAGCTCGGGCCTGGGGCAGCGTTTCCCGGCCGGCTATCCCGTGGCAACCGTCAAAGAAGTGATTCACGACTCGGGTCAGCCGTTCGCCATTGTGCGTGCCGTTCCGACCGCCGCCCTGAACCGCAGCCGCTATTTGCTGCTGGTATTCAGCGACAGTCGCACCCCCGAAGAGCGGGCCAACGATGCCGCCAAGGCCCAGGAGGCCGAGCAAAACGGTGAGGCGCCGCAGATCATTCCGGCAACCGTGCCCAAACCGGCAGCCCCTGTGGTTGTACCTGCGCCAGCGCCAGCGCCTGCTCCGGTTGCTACCCCGGTTGCGCCTGCGGTCAAAGCCGTGAAAAAACCTGTTCCAGCGCCAACCCCCGCCGCGGCCACCCCGCCAGCAGCTGCGCCGGCCACGACTCGGGAGAGGCAATAATGGCGAGTACTCGTTCGAATAATGGCTGGATCATCTGGCTAACGTTCGCCATCGGCCTGTTACTCAGCATTTCACCGATGCCGCAGTTCATGGAAATCCTGCGCCCGCTCTGGCTGGCGTTGCTGCTGGCTTTCTGGACCCTCTACATGCCGCATAAAGTGGGCATGGTCACGGCCTGGTGCCTGGGGTTGGCCGAAGATGTGCTGTACGGCACGTTGCTGGGGCAGAACGCGCTGATTTTGACCCTCATCACCTTCCTCGTACTGTCGCTGCAGCAGCGTCTGCGGATGTTCCCCATGTGGCAGCAGAGTCTGGTGATCCTGGTTATTTTCGGTCTGGCCCAACTGGCCCAGTTATGGCTAAGTGCTTTGACCGGCAACCGTCAGCCGACCCTGGCCCTGATTCTGCCTGCGCTGGTCAGCGCACTGCTCTGGCCATGGGTCAGTTACGGGCTTCGCGGGTTGCGCCGACGCTTCAAAATCAATTAACAGGAGCGCGAGCCATTTCCTGGTTTGTGCACTTTGACAGGGAGATGTCACGATGCTTTCGCTTTATCTGGCTTCCGGTTCGCCACGTCGACGTGAGTTACTGACTCAAATCGGCGTGCCGTTCAACACCATCAGTGCTGCCATTGATGAAACCCCTCTTGCGAATGAGTCCCCTGCGGCCTATGTCGAGCGCCTGGCGCACGAAAAGGCCAGGGCGGGATGCGATCGGCTGCTCAAATCCATACTCAGTAGCACTTTTTGTGTGTTGGGCGCCGACACTGCTGTGGTACTTGATGGCCAGATACTCGGCAAGCCGGTCGATGAGGTCGATGCCATGGCTATGCTCATGGCGCTATCCGGCCGCGAGCATGAAGTGCTGACGGCCATTGCGATTATGGATGCCGAGCGCTGCGAAACCCGCGTGATACGCAGCCGGGTCAGCTTTCGAAACATCAGCAAACAAGAAGCCAGACTGTATTGGGCCAGCGGTGAACCTCAGGATAAAGCAGGCGGTTACGCCATCCAGGGGTTGGCCGCAGTCTTTGTTTCAGGCCTCAATGGCAGTTATTCGGGCGTAGTGGGGTTGCCTGTGTGCGAAACCGCAGAACTGCTGGGGCATTTCGGCATACCCTGTTGGCAAAACCTTAACGTGCACTGAATTGTGCACCTACGAGACGTGGCACTAATGTGATGACGCCTGAACGAGACCCAGCCATGAGTGAAGAGATCCTGATCAACATCACGCCGATGGAATCGCGCGTGGCGGTGGTAGAGAACGGTGTTCTGCAAGAGGTGCATGTCGAGCGTACCCAGCGCCGGGGCATTGTTGGCAATATTTATAAAGGCAAGGTGGTCAGGGTTTTGCCCGGCATGCAGGCTGCCTTTGTCGATATCGGTCTGGATCGTGCTGCTTTTATTCACGCTTCTGAAATTTCCCTGCGCGAAGGCCAGGCCGTTGAAAGCATCAGCGCCCTGGTGCATGAAGGCCAGAGCCTGGTGGTGCAAGTCACCAAAGACCCGATTGCCTCCAAGGGCGCGCGTCTGACCACTCAGTTATCCATCCCTTCACGCTATCTGGTGTACATGCCGCGCACGGCCCATGTCGGTATTTCGTTGAAAATCGAAGACGAAGCCGAGCGTGAGCGCCTTAAACAGGTGGTCAGCGATTGCGTGGCCAAAGAGGGGATCAAGGAAGCCGGTGGTTTTATCCTGCGCACGGCGGCCGAGGGTGCCGGGGCAGATGAAATCCTGATGGATATTCGTTATTTGCGGCGGCTGTGGGACCAGATCGGAGCACAGATCAAAACCGTCGGTGCCCCGACCGTGATCTATGAAGACCTGGGCCTGGCGTTGCGCACACTGCGTGACCTGGTCAGCCCCAAGATTGAAAAAATCCGCATTGATTCCCGCGAGACCTTTCAACGGACCACGCAGTTTGTTGCTGAACTGATGCCGGAAATTGCCGATCGCCTCGAGCACTATCCGGGCGAGCGTCCGATTTTTGATTTGTATGGCGTCGAAGACGAGATCCAGAAAGCACTGGATCGCAAGGTACCGCTCAAGTCCGGCGGTTATCTGGTGGTTGACCCGGCAGAAGCGATGACCACCATCGACGTCAACACGGGTGCGTTTGTGGGGCACCGCAATCTCGAAGAAACCATCTTCAAGACCAATCTGGAAGCTGCCACCGCCATTGCCCGGCAACTGCGCCTGCGCAACCTGGGCGGTATCATCATTATCGACTTCATCGACATGGAAGATGAAGAGCACCAGCGTCAGGTATTGCGCACCCTCGAAAAACAACTCGAGCGTGATCACGCCAAGACCAACATCATCGGCATTACCGAGCTGGGTCTGGTGCAGATGACCCGCAAGCGCACCCGCGAAAGCCTTGAGCAGGTACTGTGCGAGCCCTGCGTGTGCTGTCAGGGGCGCGGCAAGCTGAAAACCGCAGAAACTATCTGCTACGAAATTTTCCGTGAAATTCTGCGCGAAGCTCGTGCTTATCAGGCTGTTGGCTATCGTGTATTGGCTAACCAGAAAGTTGTCGACCGCTTGCTGGATGAAGAATCGGGCAACGTCGCGGAGCTGGAAGGATTTATCGGGCGTACGATCCGTTTTCAGGTCGAAACCATGTATTCCCAGGAACAATACGACGTGGTGCTGCTCTGAAGTATCCTGCATGCCGCATTAAAAAGGGGCTAACTCCTGCCCCTTTGATCATCATTGAAGGGGCCGCCTGACATGGAGCGTCTGACACGCTTTTTTGCCGCGTTGACCCGCTGGGGATTAGGGGCCTGTGCCCTGATTTTGGTACTCACGGCTTTGTACGTCAGCCTGGGCCGCGAGCTCACGCCGCTGATCGCCGAATATCGCCTGGAAGTCCAGAACAAAGCCCGTGAAGCCTTGGGCGTGCCCTTGACCATTGGCAGCCTTGAAGGGCGCTGGGATGGCATGGGGCCGGTGCTGCTGGCCCACGATGTCATGGTCGGCGAGGGCAACAGTGCCCTGCGTCTGGATCAGGTACAGGTGGTTCCCGATGTCTGGGCCAGCCTGCTGAACCGCGACATTCGCCTCGCCCATGTGCAACTCGATGGCCTGCAACTGAGCTTGCGTCAGGACCAGGCCGGTCATTGGGCGCTTGAAGGTTTTGCGCTCCAGGACGATCAGCCGCTGGACCCGGAGCAATTGCTCAATCAACTGCAGCAGGTTGCCCGGGTGTCCCTGCTCGATAGCCAGGTAACTTTGGAACCCTGGAAGCACGCCCCGCTGACCCTGACTTATGTGGGGCTTACCCTTGATGCGGGCGCCTCTGATCAGCGTCTCGATACCCGCTTCACCCTGCCTGACGGCCAGCCTGTGGCGATGAGTCTCAAAACTCAAATCCAGGCCGGTCACTGGCGTGACGGTGCAGCCCAGGCTTATCTGAGCCTGCCACAAAGTGATTGGGCCAAATGGCTGCCAGCCAGCCTGATCAATCCGTGGAAAGTGTCTGAGCTAAAAGCCGGTGGCGAATTCTGGTTTAACTGGAGCAAGGGCTCGGTGCAAAGTGCCGTTGCGCGCTTGAACGCGCCATCCATGCGCGGTGCTTATGCAGAGCGCAAGCCTGAGGCGATTGAGGACCTGGCAATGCGTGCCTGGATTCAGCGCGCAGATCAGGGCTACAAGGTGGTGCTGGACTCGCTGGCGATGAATGTGGGCAAGAGCCGCTGGGAAACCCGCATGCAACTGCAACAGTTCGCGGCCACTGATAAAGAACTGGAGCGCTGGCATCTACAGGCCGATCATCTGGACCTGACCCCGATCACCCCGTTGATGGACTCCCTCGCGCCGGTGCCAGAGGCCGCCGCTGAAGTCATCGACCAGCTGAAAGTGACGGGCACATTACGTAATGTGCTGGTCGACTACCGGCCCGCTGCGACCGATGAGCAAAAGCTCAGTTTCGCGGCCAACTTGCAGCAAGTGGGCTTCAACGCCACCCACGGTGCTCCGGCGGCACGTAATGTCAGCGGATTGATCAGCGGCGACCTGGGCAAGGGCGAGCTGCGACTGGACAGCAAAGACTTCTCGCTGCACCTGGAGCCGATTTTTGCCAGGCCCTGGCAATACCTGCAGGCCAACGCCTTGCTCACGTGGAAGCTGGATGAAAACAGCTTCACCCTGATAGCACCTGCCATCAAAGTGCTGGGGGAGGAAGGCAAGATTGCCGCTGACTTCCTGATCCGTATTCATATGGATCACTCTGAAGAAGACTATATGGACCTGCGGGTCGGCCTGACCGATGGTGATGGGCGCTTCACTCCAAAATACCTGCCTGAGGTATTGAGCCCGGCGCTCACCGAATGGCTGAGTACGGCCATCATCAAGGGCTCGGTTGACGAAGGTTTCTTCCAGTATCAGGGCTCGCTCAGTCACGATGCGGTGGCCGCCGCGCGCAACATCAGCCTGTTCTTCAAGGTTCATGGCGCCGAGCTGGATTTCCAGCCCGGCTGGCCCCATGTGCGCAATGTGTCGGGTGATGTATTCATCGAAGACAGCGGCGTACGCATCATGGCCAGCAAGGGCCAGTTGCTCGACACCCAGGTGCGCAATGTCGCGGTCAGTATTCCCCACGTGCCGACTGGCAAGGTCAGCCACCTGTACCTGGACGGTGACTTCGACGGTGGCCTGGGCGACGGTTTGAAAATCCTCCAGGAGGCGCCGATAGGCACGGCAGAAACCTTTGCCGGCTGGCAAGGCGAAGGCTCGCTCAAAGGCCGGGTCAACCTTGATATCCCGCTGGAGAAAGGTGTCGAACCGAAAATTCTGGTGGACTTCAAAACCGACAAGGCGCGTTTGAAACTGAGCAATCCCGAACTTGAATTGACCCAGCTCAAGGGCGACTTCCGTTTTGACAGCGCCAAAGGTTTGAGTGGTAAAGGTATCAGTGCCAGGGCTTTTGATCGTCCGGTCACCGCGCAGATATTCGCCGATGGCAAACCTGGCAGGCTGAGTACCCGGGTTGTTGCCAGTGGTCAGGTCGGGGTCAAGAAACTCACCGACTGGCTCAAGTTCTATCAGCCGATTCCGGTCTCCGGGGATTTGCCTTATCAACTGCAACTCACCCTGGATGGTGCGGACAGCCAGTTGCGGGTCAGCTCCAGCCTCAAGGGGGCGGTGGTTGACCTGCCTGCACCCTTCGGTCTGGCCGCCAACCAGACCCGCAACAGCGTATTTCGCATGACCTTGCAGGGCGCCGAGCGCCGTTACTGGTTTGACTACGGTGATCTGGCAAACCTGACCTTCGCTGCGCCTGACGGCAAATTCGAAGACGGTCGTGGCGAGTTGTTTCTGGGGGCTGGCGATCCCGTGTTGCCACCCGGTAAAGGGTTGCGTATTCGCGGCGTGCTGTCGGAACTGGATGTTGCTCCCTGGCAGGCACTGGTCGAGCGTTATGCGGGCAAGGACCCCGGAGGCAGCGCCAAGCAGATGCTCAGCAGTGCGGATTTCAAAGTCGGCAAGCTGAACGCGTTTGGTACGCAACTGGATCAGGTCAGTCTGCAAATGAAGCGCAGCGCGGCGTCCTGGGGCTTACAGATCAATAGCAAACAGGCCACCGGCGCAGTGACCTTGCCCGATGCCAAAAATGCCCCGATCGTGATCACTATGCAGACCATTCGCCTGCCGGCGCCTGATCCCAAGGCGGTGACTGACGACAATGCTCCGGACCCGCTGGCTTCGGTTGATCCACGCAAAATACCGGCGCTGGACATCATCATTCGCCAGCTTTATCAGGGGTCTGACTTGTTGGGTGCCTGGTCGCTGAATGTGCGGCCGAACAACCGCGGCATCAGCCTCAACAATCTGAACCTGGGGCTCAAGGGCTTGCTGCTCGAAGGCTCCGGCGGTTGGGAAGGGGGAGCCGGTGCCAGCAACAGTTGGTACAAAGGCCGTATCGGCGGACGCAACCTGGCCGATGTCCTGAAGAACTGGGGCTTTGCGCCGAGTGTGACCAGTAACAATTTCCATGTGGATGTCGATGGGCGCTGGCCCGGTTCTCCGGCCTGGATCGGCCTCAAGCGCTTCTCGGGCACTCTGGATGCCTCGCTGAACAAAGGTCAGTTTGTCGAGGTCGATGGCAGCGCTCAGGTGCTGCGTATCTTTGGCCTGCTGAACTTCAATGCCATCGGCCGCCGCTTGCGTCTGGACTTCTCGGATCTGTTTGGCAAGGGTCTGAGCTATGACCGGGTCAAAGGCGTGCTGAATGCCACAAATGGCGTTTACAGCACCTCCAGACCGGTCCTGATGACCGGGCCGTCGACTAACCTTGAACTCAGCGGCACGTTGAATATGATCACCGATCAGGTCAACGCCAAGTTGCTGGTCACGCTGCCTGTGACCAACAATCTGCCCCTTGCGGCGCTGTTGGTGGGCGGGCCTGCGGCAGGCGGAGCAATGTTCTTGCTCAACAAGTTGATCGGTGATCAGGTGTCGCGCTTCGCCAGCGTGCAATACAGCATCCAGGGCCCGTGGGCCGATCCGAAGATCACCTTCGACAAGCCTTTTGAGAAAAACTAGGAGTAGCATGGCGTCAGACATTTCAAGGAGTGCGCCATGTCGTTTGCAGTGATTCAGATGGTCAGCCAGAGCGATGTGCTGGCCAATCTGGCCCAGGCCCGCCGCCTGTTGGAGCAGGCCGCCGGGCGTGGCGCGCGGCTGGTGGTATTGCCCGAAAATTTCGCGGCAATGGGTCGCCGGGATATCGCCGATATCGGCCGCGCCGAGGCCATGGGGCAGGGACCGATCCTGCCATGGTTGAAACAGGCCGCCCGAGACCTCAACTTATGGATAGTGGCGGGTACTTTGCCGCTGCCGCCCGAAGGGCAACCGGATGCCAAGGTCAATGCCTGTTCATTGTTGATCAACGCCGATGGCGAGCAGGCCGCGCGATACGACAAACTGCACCTGTTTGATGTGGACGTGTCTGACAGTCGTGGCCGTTACCGTGAATCCGATGACTATGCGCCCGGGGGACAGGTAGTGGTGGCAGATACCCCGGTTGGCAAACTGGGCCTGAGCGTATGTTACGACCTGCGTTTTCCGGAGCTGTATAGCGAACTGCGGGCTGCCGGGGCTGAATTGATTACCGCGCCTTCGGCCTTTACCGCCGTTACCGGGCAAGCACACTGGGACATACTGATCCGTGCCCGGGCGATAGAAACCCAATGCTACCTGTTGGCTGCAGCCCAGGGTGGCGTGCATCCCGGGCCGCGTGAAACCTGGGGGCATGCTGCAATTATCGACCCTTGGGGGCGCGTGCTGGCAGAGCAGGCCCAGGGCGAAGGGGTGCTGCTGGCCGAGCGCGACAATGCCGAGCAGGCGGCCATCAGGGCGCGCATGCCGGTGGTGAATCATCGACGATTTTTTTCCCGGGGCGCTCAGGAGCAGGTTTAGAGGCGTTTCGGTCAGATGCATTTTTTGTGGGAGCTGGCTTGCCAGTGATAGCAGCACGGACAGAGACAGATCAACTCGTCTGCATCGCCGGCAAGCCAGCTCCCGCAGTAATTTTCAGGCCCGTGGGTTCAGCACTCAAAGATGCTGAAGCAGGGGCCAAGACGGAGTGAATATGAGCGACTTGTTGACCTCAGTCAGCGAACATCTGCTGGCACCGGGCGGTGTCACCATTGAAAGCCTGCAAAGTGTTTTGGGTGATCTGGCCGGGCCGGGCATCGACGCAGCAGATCTGTATTTCCAGGGCCAGATATCCGAGTCCTGGGCGCTGGAAGACGGCATCGTCAAGGAAGGCAGCTTCAGCCTTGATCAAGGTGTCGGCGTGCGCGCCCAGTCTGGCGAGAAAACCGGATTTTCCTACAGTAACGCCATCACCCTGGAAGCACTGGGCCTGGCTGCACGTGCTGCGCGCTCGATCTCGCGCGCGGGGCAAAACGGCACCGTTCAGGCTTTCACCACCCAGGACGTGGCGCAGTTGTATGCGCCCGACAACCCGCTGGAAGTGATCAGCCGCGCAGAAAAGGTCGAGTTGCTCAAGCGTATCGATGCTGCTACCCGGGCCCTTGATCCGCGTATTCAGCAGGTCACCGTGAGCATGGCCGGGGTCTGGGAGCGGATCCTGGTGGCATCCACCGACGGCGGTCTGGCTGCGGATGTGCGGCCTTTGGTGCGCTTCAATGTGAGTGTCATCGTTGAGCAAAATGGCCGTCGCGAGCGCGGCGGTCATGGCGGTGGCGGGCGTACCGATTACCGCTACTTCCTCACTGAAGACCGTGCCATGGGCTATGCCCGTGAGGCGCTGCGCCAGGCACTGGTCAATCTTGAGGCCGTACCGGCTCCAGCGGGCACCATGCCGGTGGTACTGGGTTCCGGCTGGTCCGGCGTGTTGCTGCACGAAGCAGTCGGTCATGGCCTGGAAGGCGATTTCAACCGCAAGGGCAGTTCGGCCTACAGCGGGCGCATGGGCGAGATGGTTGCCTCCAAGCTGTGCACCATCGTTGATGACGGCACCCTGGCCGGTCGTCGTGGCTCGCTGAGCGTGGATGACGAAGGCACCCCGACCGAGTGCACCACGCTGATCGAAAATGGCGTACTCAAGGGTTACATGCAGGACAAGCTCAATGCCCGACTGATGGGTGTGGCCCGCACCGGCAATGGCCGTCGCGAGTCCTACGCGCATCTGCCGATGCCGCGCATGACCAACACCTACATGCTGGGTGGCGAAAGTGATCCGGCCGAAATCATTGCTTCGGTGAAGAAAGGCATCTACTGCGCCAATCTGGGCGGCGGACAGGTGGATATCACCAGCGGCAAGTTCGTGTTCTCCACCAGTGAGGCGTACATGATCGAAGACGGCAAAATCACTTACCCGATCAAAGGCGCGACCCTGATTGGCAACGGGCCGGAAGCGATGAGCAAGGTGTCGATGGTCGGTAACGATCTGACGCTGGACAGCGGCGTGGGCACGTGTGGCAAGGATGGGCAGTCGGTGCCGGTGGGTGTGGGTCAGCCAACCTTGAAGATTGACGCGATCACCGTAGGCGGTACAGGCGGGTGATAAAGACTGGGTGGACTGCAATGCAGCCCACCCATTGGTCGGGGATCAACGCAGACCGCGTTGAACCTCGTCCAGGTCACGAATGTACTTGAACAATTTGCGGCTTGCGGCCGGCGCCTTGTTATGGGCAAGTTCGTGTTGAGCCTGACGCACGAGCGAACGCAATTGCTGGCGGTCGGTCTCGGGGAAATCGGCAACGAACTTTTCAAGTACGTCGTCGGAGCCCGCAATCAAGCGGTCACGCCAGCGTTCGAGTCCGTGGAAACGTTCGTTGTATTGGCGCGAAGAGGCATCTACTTGATCAATCAATGCAAGGATTTCGTCGATCGGTTGATCACGCATCAGCTTGCCGATGAACATCATATGGCGCTTGCGCGCAATATTGGCCGTGTGTTTTGGAGCATCTGCCAGAGCCTTGCGCAAGGCGTCGGTCAAAGGCAGTTTTTTCAGCAAATCAGGCTTGAGTGTCGTGAGACGCTCGCCCAGATCAACCAGAGCATGCAGCTCTTTCTTGACCTGTGTTTTGCTTTTTTCGCCGTCGAAGGCGTCGTCGTAAGAATCAACCATGGTGGCAGTCCGCAAAGAAACGCCGCCATGATAACCAGTCGGGGGCCGCTTGTCCGGCCCGGTCGCTCGGCGGCCCTGCCGAAAACAGAATTTGAGTGGAGAAAACCATGAGTGCAGTACAAAGCGTCGGCCCGCAGGCCTTGCCGGCACTGCAGGAGCAAGTAGAGCAAATCATTGCTGAAGCCAGGCGTCAGGGGGCCAGCGCCTGTGAAGTGGCAGTGTCACTGGAGCAGGGGCTGTCGACTTCTGTACGTCAGCGCGAAGTTGAAACCGTTGAGTTCAACCGCGACCAGGGATTTGGCATCACGCTCTATGTGGGTCAGCGCAAGGGGTCGGCCAGCACTTCGGCCACCGGTCCCGATGCCATCCGCGAAACCGTTGCGGCGGCTCTGGCAATCGCCAAACACACTTCTGAAGATGAAAGCTCGGGCTTGGCCGACGCCAGCCTGATGGCGCGCGACCTGAAAGACTTTGATGTCTTCCACACCTGGGATATCACCCCGGAACAAGCCATCGAAAAAGCGCTGGCTTGTGAAGCCGCGGCATTCGAGGCCGACAGCCGCATCAAAAACGCCGACGGCACCACCCTGAGCACCCACCAGGGCTGCCGGGTGTATGGCAACAGCAACGGTTTTATCGGTGGCTCGACTTCGACCCGCCACAGCCTGAGCTGCGTGATGATTGCCGAAGGCGACGGCCAGATGCAGCGTGACTACTGGTATGACGTTAATTGCCAGGGTGAGTTGTTGATGGATGCAGCAACCATCGGCAAGCGCGCAGCAGAGCGGGCGGCCCGGCGACTGGGTTCGCGTCCGGTGCCCACCTGCGAAGTGCCGGTGCTGTTCTCGGCCGAACTGGCCGGCGGCTTGTTTGGCAGCTTCCTAGGGGCGATCTCGGGGGGCAACCTGTACCGCAAGTCATCCTTCCTGCTGGACGCGATGGGCCAGCAGATCTTCCCTGAATGGCTGACCCTGGATGAGCGCCCGCATTTGATGCGTGCCATGGGCAGTTCGTCGTTCGATAACGATGGCCTGGCCACCTACGCCAAACCGTTCATCAAAGACGGCGAGCTGGTGTCCTACATCCTCAGCACCTATTCCGGACGCAAGCTGGGCCTGCCAAGCACCGCCAACGCGGGCGGCGTGCACAACCTGTTCGTGACCCATGGCGATGAAGACCAGGCCGCGTTGATCCGGCGCATGGGGCGCGGTTTGTTCGTCACCGAGCTGATGGGCAGCGGGCTTAACATGGTGACGGGGGATTACTCCCGTGGCGCCGCAGGTTTCTGGGTCGAGAATGGCGAGATCCAGTTCCCGGTTCAGGAAGTGACCATCGCCGGCAACATGCGTGACATGTTCAAGCAGATCGTTGCCGTAGGTAATGACCTGGAGTTGCGCAGCAACATCCGCACCGGCTCCGTGTTGATTGAACGGATGACGGTGGCTGGCAGCTAATTCCTCCCGGCGTACACCAGGGCGTATCACCTGTCGGGGGGATACGCCTTTTTTGTGTCTGCTGTCCCGTCCTGAATAAGGTTTACACCTTCTGATCTATTTTCAGGAGGGCGTAATGGAGACAAGTAAAAGGCGTAGTCAGCGAGACTACACGCTGACCTTTAAATTGTCGGTCGTCGACCAAGTCGA
>NZ_SCFG01000002.1:0-393876 GCF_022496645.1 Pseudomonas sp. TMW22089 | reverse complement strand
GATGTGTTCGATTACATCGAGATGTTTTACAACCCAAAACGACGCCACAGTTTCAACAATCAGCTGTCACCGGTAGAGTTTGAAAAGCGTTACGCAGCGAGCCTGGAGAGTGTCTAGGAAACCCGGGGCGATTCACTCATGCAGAATGACTTTCGCCCACTTCTCTGAGGTTAAGTAGTACAGCTTCAATTTTTCCCTCGCGCTCTCACGCATGTGCTTACACATTGACCCTTGTGGGCGGGCAATTTCCGGAGACTCGACCAACGTAGGTGGCTAATGTCTGCCTGATGGATTCGAGTTCGGTCAATCGCTTCCCAGATTACAGCAAATTTTTTGTTTAAGCGGCTCTGTCTCCCGAGTTGTGCCTACTCAGGGGCGCAGGGCTAGAAACTGCCACCTAGCCGAAATTGACCTCTCCAATATCTCGCAGGTCCTACATTTGTAAATGTCGCGTTTGAAGTGTTTGATATGGGCAAAAAATTGACAGAATACTTTACGTTTTTTTGCTGCGCAGTCAGCAACACATTGAGGCAGAGGTGTTTTTTAAAAAAAGACTGTTGGATAAAGTCACAAGGTGTTCGGAACGGTTTTAGAGACTAGCCTTCGGGCGACATACTCAGAACCAACAAAGGCCCGTCGCTGATTCAGCAACGGGCCTTTTGTTTGGGGCCGGAAATGGCTGCACCGCGCAGGGCGCTGACAACAGTCAGATCCGTCCTGCAAAAAATGGCAACCGGGCTGATCCGGGCAGTCCAGGTCAAAAGCCTGCGTGTTACGCCAGGCGCCTGGCGCTTCATTGACTACGCTGTACTGATCTCAAGTACCGGCGGGCCAATTGGCCAACGTCAGCGGTTCCGTCAAAGATGTCCAGGAGGACTCCCGGGTTTGTTCAATTTCAAAGCAGCGATTGTGCTTCTCATCCTGTTGCTCTCAGGCAACGGCATTCTCCAGGCAGCCCCCACGCTGGCCTCGGTTATCAAGGCAGAAGAGACGGATGGCAAGCCTCCGGTGCTGGTCGATGGCGGCTTGCTGGGTGCCTTGGGCGAGGGTATGGACCAGATCCAGGAACGGCTCGGCCTGAGCGCTCGTCTGCTGGGCTCCTGGAGTTTGCGCTCAGAGCTTGCGGTGGATGAAGTCGGTGAACTGGTCGAACAGGCATCGGCTCATCCCTCATGGGGCGCCTTGGGGGACTTCGTCCTGTTGCCAGCCATCTGGTTCGGGGGGTTTTTCGGGCTGATGCTGACGGGGCGCTTGCTGGTGCGATACCTGGATATGACGCGTGCGATCAACACCAGGCCGCGCATACAGGCACTTGTCGGTTATGTGGTGCAGTACCTTTTGCCGGCAGTGATAAGTCTGGTGCTGACCTTGTATGCCAGTCGTTATCTGCAAGACACCATTGGCCGTTCGCTGGGGATGACCCTGACCTATGCGGGCAGTGCCGGGGTGTTCAGTGTGGCGCTGGTGCTGGCACTCAGTGCGATGTTTGAAGTCGGACACAAGCGGATTGCAGTTCAGATCATTCGCAAGTATTCGCGCCGGCCACTATTCCTGATCGGCTTTTTTGCCGCGCTGAGTGACGGGATGAACAGCCCGCAAATTGCGCTGCAAATTGGCGATAACATTGCGAGCTGTCTGTCGGTTTTTGCCGGGTTGCTGGCGTGCATCATTTTTGCCTTTCTGGCCATACGGTTGCGTCGCCCCGTAGCGCACCTGATTCGGGACCGTGCACTGGCGCAGCGTCTTGGTCAGCCTGCACTGCAGGAGTCGTTGCGTATTTTTTCGGCGTTGTGGTACTGGCCGATACTGCTGATGCTGGTGGTCACGGCGCTCAATTTGCTGGGAATAGGCGAGGGCAGTGAGCGTGCCATGCGCGGTGCGCTGCTGACTTCAGGACTGATCATCGGCGCGGTTTTTTTAAGTACGATTTTGCACCACTCATTTCGTACGCCGACCCGCCGTACAAGCATCTATCGAGAGCGTTTACTGAATGTGCTTTATGCATTGCTGCGTATTGCTCTGGCTGTGACCTTTATCGAACTCCTGTCCCAGATCTGGGGGTTCTCCCTGCTGGCGTTCGCCTCAGACAGCAACACCGGCAAGGTCATCAGCGATTCGCTGGGGCGCATCCTGTTGATCCTGCTGGTGACATGGCTGGCCTGGGTGGTGCTCGATACCGCCATCCAGCAAACGCTGGAACCTACAGTGACCCGACATGGCACCCGCGAGCCGAGCACCCGCGTCAAGACCATCCTGCCGCTGATGCGCAATGCAATAAAAGTAATTCTGGTGGTGGTCTGCACCATCACCACCATGGCCAACCTGGGTGTCAACGTCGCGCCTTTCCTCGCTGGTGCCGGGGTCATAGGGCTGGCAATCGGCTTTGGTTCCCAGCAGCTGGTACAAGACGTCATTACGGGGCTGTTCATTATTATTGAGGACACCATCTCTGTCGGCGACTGGGTGGTGGTCGACTCCAACCATGCGGGTACCGTTGAGGGGCTGACCATTCGCACCTTGCGCCTGAGGGACTCGCGGGGCTTCGTGCATTCGGTGCCCTTTGGTCAGATCAAGGCGGTGATCAACCATTCCCGGCAGTTTGCGTACGCATTTTTCTCGGTTCAGTTCACCTACGACACCGACACCGATCAGGCCATCGACATGATCCGCCAGGCCGGAAGCCAGATCAGTGACGATCCTTTGCTCAGTCTCAGCCTGCAGGGCTCGCTGACGGTATTCGGGGTCGACAGCATGAATCTCGATGGCGTAACCATTACCGCTCAGTTCAGAACCATGTCCGGCGCCCAGAGCTCCGTCAGTCGGGCTTTCAATGACCGGCTCAAAAAGCTTGTGGATAAGTGTGACGATGTCCACTTTGCGCAACATTATCCACAGGGATTCCTGATGCCCGTACGCGATACCGGCGAACCGGCACCGGCTGCCGAGCAGCCGCCTTCCAGGTTGCTGCTCACTGACATGCCGCCGCAGCTGTAGTGAGCCCGTTGACCCGCAGGGGTGCAGTTTGTCAGTGACGGCGGGGCCATAAACCCGCAAAATACGGAGGTCTTGATCATGGCCAGCAGCTTTCACCGTTGGTTTTCTGGTATACATCACCGTTCTGAATAGACTGAGTCTGCACACTCTATGCGAATGCGCCTTATGTTATTGGGCGGCGGAAATGCTCTCGGGCAGGCGCTGATTCGTCAGGGTGCCGAGGAAGACATTAATTTCCTCGCCCCGCGTCCGCCGCAAGACGGCTGGGACGCTGCGAGCCTTACGCAGCTGCTGGATGACACCCGCCCGGATGCGGTCATCAACCTCGCGTATTACTTCGACTGGTTTCAGGCGCCGACAGTCAGCGAGTCCCGACTTGCTGGCCAGGAGCGCTCTGTCGAACGTTTGGCCGAGTTGTGCCAGCACCACAACATCATTTTGCTGCAACCTTCCAGCTATCGGGTTTTCGACGGTTCGCGGGCGACGGCCTACAGCGAAAAGGACGAACCCGTTCCGCTGGGGTTACGCGGTCAGGCACTGTGGCGAATCGAGCAAAGTGTGCGGGCCATCTGCCCGCAGCACGTGCTGCTGCGTTTTGGCTGGCTGCTGGATGACAGCCCGGAAGGTCTGCTCGGGCGGTTTCTGACCCAGGCTGAGAAGCCGGGAGAATTGTTGCTTGCCGATGATCGCCGGGGCAATCCGACACCGGTAGATGACGCCGCACGGGTGATTATCTCAGTGCTCAAGCAGCTGGATTGCGCCGCGCCGCTGTGGGGTACTTATCACTACGCGGGGCACGAGGCGACCACGCCGCTGGCGCTGGGGCAAGCGATCCTGAGCGAAGCGCGCACCCTGCATCCACTGGCTGTCGAAGCACCTGTACCGCAGGCGCATGCGGCATGCCCGGACGCGGCGGAAGAGCCCCAGCATGCTGTGCTGGCCTGCAAGAAAATCTTACACACCTTCGGGATCAAGCCTCGCGCCTGGCGTGCGGCACTCCCGACATTACTGGACAGACTTTATCGTCATGGCTGATTCACCCGTTTTAGTGACCGGCGGCGCCGGATTTATCGGTTCCAATCTGGTTGATGCCTTGTTGGCCAAGGGGCATGCCGTACGCATTCTCGACGACATGTCCACCGGCAAGCGCTGCAATCTGCCAATGGACAACCCCAAGGTCGAGCTGATCGAAGGCGACGTGGCGGATGCTGCCCTGGTTGCCAGGGTCATGGCCGGTTGCAGTGCCGTGGTTCACCTGGCGGCAGTTGCCTCGGTGCAAGCCTCGGTGGACGACCCGGTACGTACCCATCAAAGCAATTTCATCGGCACCCTTAACGTGTGCGAAGCCATGCGTGAATCCGGGGTCAAACGGGTTGTTTTTGCCTCCAGCGCTGCTGTGTATGGCAATAACGGTGAAGGTGAGTCGATTGTCGAAGACACCCCCAAGGCGCCGCTGACGCCTTATGCGTCCGACAAACTGGCCAGTGAATACTATCTGGACTTTTACCGTCGCCAACACGGGCTGGAACCGGCGATTTTCCGTCTGTTTAACGTCTTTGGCCCGCGCCAGGACCCGTCATCGCCGTACTCCGGGGTGATCAGCATCTTCAGCGAACGCGCGGTAAAGGGCCTGCCCATCACCATTTTCGGCGATGGCGAGCAAACCCGTGACTTCATCTACGTCGGTGACCTGGTGAACATCCTGGTTCAGGCTGTCGAAGCCCGGCAGGTTGAAGAAGGCGCGGTCAACGTCGGCCTGAACAAAGCCACCACCCTCAAGCAAATGCTCGAGGCGCTGGGCGATGTGGTCGGTGGACTGCCGCCCATCAGCTACAGTGCGGTCCGCTCCGGCGATATCCGCCATTCACGGGCAGACAACAGCCGCTTGCTGCAACGCTTCAAGCTTGGCGAAACCACACCCATGAGTGTTGGTCTGGCGCGTTTGCTCGGACGCTGACAAGCCCCTGGCTACAAAAAAAGGCGCCACCAGGGCGCCTTTTTTGAAGTTGTTTGTCGCTTAAAACTTGTAACCCAGACCTACCATGTAAACGAACGGATCCACGTCTACATTGACCTTGGCGCGGGTGCCAGGCGCTACTGCGTTGTTTTCCACCGTGGCGCGGGTATCGATATCGATATAGCGTGCCTGGGCGTTGATCATGATGTTATCGGTCAGCATGTAGTCAGCACCGACCTGGAATGCCATGCCCCACGAGTTCTTTGCCTTGAAGTTGTCAAAGCCTGCCGCGCTGGCGCTGCTGCCAACGTGCTCGTCATAGATCCAGGTGTAGTTGATACCGGCACCCACGTAAGGCTGGAACGCCGATTTGGAGTCCAGCGGGTAGTACACAACACTCAGGGTTGGCGGTAAGTGCTTGAGGCTGCCCAACTTGCCGTTTGCCGCAGACAAGGCGGTGCCTTTAAGTTTCACGTCATGCTCAAACGGCGTGGCTGCCAGCAGTTCAATACCGACATGGTCGGTGATCATGTAGGCGAAGTTGAGGCCCAATTGCGTGTCGCTGCTCATGGTCGCCTTGCCACCCAGATCCGCGCCCGCCAGCGGGCCCTGATCAACCTTGACGCTGGAGCTGTCGGCCTTCGGGTTTACCGTGATCGCACCGGCACGCAGAATGATGTCACCTTCAGTGTGGGCGTGGGCAAGCGGGGCGACGACGGCGAGCGCAAGCGCGGCTGCGCTGAGCAAAGACTTGTGCATGGGAGCTCCATTGGGATATTTGAAATTTATATAACCAATGGTAAAGAGCGCCATGCCGCGCTCAGTTGACCCAGCTCAATGAACGGTGAGTTTGTGAAAATTTCGTGAGCTGGCCCGTGCTCATCGTCCCTGCAGGAGCGATGGGGGGGTTACTCCGGCAGTTCGTACACAACGATTTTTTGCGCATCCATCTGGTAGCCCGCATCTGCCAGTTCACTGGTACTGGATTTGACCTGCATCGCGCCTTCGATCCAGTACGGCTGGTACAGCTCATCGACTTGCACCCCGACCTTGCTGGTGACATGCACGATCTGGTTCGACGGCGGTGGCGGCACGTGGATACAGGCGCCGAAGTAGGGCACCAGCAAAAACTCGGTGGTGCGGCCTTCTTCATTGACTTCAAGGGGCACGATATAGCCCGGCAAGCGAATCAACTGACCGTCCAGCGTCGTCACCACCGGCGCATTGGGCAAGTCCTGCCTGGCTGCCGGGGCGGCCTCCATGTCGCCCATCTGTGACAGGTCGTGCAGCGGTGCCATGTCCGGCACTTCAGCCGGCGCGTCGGGCGGAATCATCTCCGACCACGTCAACTCTTTCGGCTCTGCTGCCCACAAAGGAGTAGTGATCAGCACAAGCAGTGCCAGCAGCACGCGTGGCAACACGGACATTGTTATAACCCCGGGTTCATAAACGAATGGACAGACCATCGGCCAGCGATTGTCGGTAGGCGCGCCATGCCGGCACGCAGCCCATCAGCAGGGCGGCCGCAAGAATACCGCCAAGCAGCGCCCATTCATATTCGCTTGGCCAGGCCAGCGGTAAATACAGCCCGTAGTTCGATTGCACATAACCCTGGGCCACGGCGATACACAGGTACAGCAACCCCACGCCGGCCACTACACCGGCCAATGCCAGGGCAAGGGCCTCGAAGACCAGCAAGGTTGCGATATGCCATGGCCGGGCACCGACCGAACGCAGAATGGCCATCTCGCGCCGACGTTCATTGAGGCTGGTCAAAATCGCAGTGAGCATGCCGATCAAGCCGGTCAGCACCACAAACAGCGACACCACGAACAATGCTTTTTCAGCGGTGCTCATCAGGCTCCAGAGTTCCTGCAGCGCCACCCCGGGCAAAATCGCCATCATCGGTTCACCGCGGAAATCATTGATTTCACGCTGCAAGGCAAAGGTCGAGATCTTGCTGTTCAGACCCAGCATAAAGGCGGTGATGGCCTGCGGGGTGAGGTCCATGTTGCGCGCCTGATCGGCACTTACCCGCCCGGCGCCACGGGCCGGAACACCGTTATGCCAATCGACATGTATCGCTTCCATACCGCCCAGGCTGATATGCAGGGTACGGTCAACCGGGGTGCCGGTGCGTTTGAGAATTCCGACCACGGTGAACGGTTTGTCATCATGCTTGACCAGACTGACCGCGGCCACGCCGTGGGCCAGCACCAGCTGGTCACCCAGTTTGTAGTGCAGTGCATCCGCCACTTCGGCGCCCAGCACCACCTCAAAAGGGTCGGTGGCAAACGCCCGGCCGGCAGCCAGTTCCAGGTTCTGCCGACGGCCGTATTGATAGTGCTCGAAATACGCCTCGCTGGTGCCCATCACCCGATAACCGCGATGGGAGTCGCCCAGTGACATGGGAATCGCCCATTTCACTTTCGGGTTGTTGGCGAAGTGCTCAAAGCTGTCCCAGCGAATATTGTTGGTGGCATTGCCAATGCGAAATACCGAGTACAGCAGCAGATTGACCGAGCCGGAGCGGGCGCCCACGATCAGGTCAGTGCCGCTGATGGTGCTGGCAAAGCTGGCGCGGGCTTCGGTGCGTACCCGCTCGACCGCCAGCAACAGGCACACCGACAGGGCGATGGCGAAGGCGGTCAGGATCGCGGTGAAGCGACGGTTAGCCAGGCTGGCCAGGGCTAGTCGAAACAGATACATCTCAGACCTCTGCCGACGTGGCGGCACGATTGAGTTCGGACAACGACAGATTTCGGTCGAAGAGGGGGGCCAGACTTTGATCGTGGCTTACAAACAGCAGGCTGGCGCCCGCCTCGCGGCATTCAGCAAACAGCAACTGGATAAACGCTTCGCGGGCGTCAGCGTCGAGGGCCGAGGTCGGCTCGTCGGCAATTACCAGCTCGGGCTGGCCGATCAGGGCGCGGGCAGCGGCGACCCGTTGCTGCTGGCCAATCGACAGGGAGTCTGCACGTCGCTCCAGCAACGCCGGGTCTTTGAGACCCAGGTGCGCCAGCAGGGTTTGCGCGGCGTTATCCACACTGCCGTGGCGTTGCACGGCGCGGCTGGCGCGCAGTCTGGAAAAGTGGCAAGGCAGTTCAACGTTCTCGCGTACCGATAAAAACGGCAGCAAATTGAATTGCTGAAAGATATAACCGGTGTGATCGACCCGAAAGCGATCGCGGGCGCCCGAGCCGAGTTCGCCCAGTTCTTGGCCGAGTAGACGGATCGTGCCGCTATCGGCTTTTTGCACGCCGCCGAGCAGGCCCAGCAACGTGGTTTTACCGCTGCCGCTGGGGCCCTTGAGGAACAGGGTTTCGCCCGGCTCAAGGCGAAATGCCGGAATATCCAGCAACACGGGCTGCCCCGGCCAACTGAAACTCAGGTCATTGAGTTCGATAAGTGCTTGGGTCATGGGGAAGAGAAATCGCCTGTATGGGGTGCCAATAGCGGGGCGGTATCTGCAGGAGCGAGCTCGTTCCTGCAGGTTTAATCCGGTCAGAACTTGACGGTGGGGGCTTGAGGTGTGGCTTCTACACCTTGCTGACCACTTGCGCCAATCAGTTGTACCTTGATTTTATGGGTGCCCGGGAACGTCTTGAAGAACGTGCTCAGATCCAGCGTCTTCAGCGCCTCGGGTTTGCTGCAGGTAAAGGCATAGTGGGCTTCGATATCGCTGTGATGGTGCTCGCCTTTTGCCACGCCGGCAGCCTCTTCAGGGGCGGCTTCAAATAGTGGGCTCTGCAGGTCCTGGGCTTCAACGCTGCACTCGGCAGCTTTGGGCAGGTTGAACAACACCAGCGGATTGCCCAGCTGGGCCTGGGCTGCCGCGACTTTGGCTTTGTCAGCGTCGGTAGTGGCAAGGTGCTCAAATCCGACCAGGTTCATTGACGGGCCATCCAGGTCAAGTTCCAGAGTCTGGCCATCGAGAGCCACATCGAGGCTGCCTGCGCCATGCTCGTGGGCTCCCAGGCTGGCGTGTTCATGGTCGTGATCATCTGCAGCATGGGCCATGGCCAGCGGCAACAGGGCAAACGGTATAGCAAGAAGCAAACGGCGCATAGCGTGACTCCAGCAGAAGGGGGAGGACCAGTTTGTTATGTGATCTTATAACAATATTTGCGAGAGTTTGCCCGTGTGCTTGGCGTTACGCAATACGCATGGGAGCATGGTTTGATGAAACTTGAGGAGTAGAGCGATGGTGCGCATTCGCGGAACAATCGGCGACTGGCCGGTGGATTTGACGGTGGAACTGGATGCCGGCGACTGGGCTGCACTGGGTGCACAGTTGCAGGTCAGTGACGCGCCTGTCAGCCAGCCGCCTGCCAGACCGGTGAATCATGACGATGCCGTGTGGGAAACGACTAAAGACTTGTTGCGCAAGGCCGGGCAGATCAGCGGGCCTGAGCTGCTCGGGCAGCTGCAAGCCCTGACCGGCAGCACCGGCGCGGGCAAGCGGCTGCTGGTACGCCTGCGTCATTGCCCCGAGGTGAAAGTGGTGAGCGGCACAGACTCACCGATTTACAGCTGGATCGAATAGCAAAGATGACGCAAGACCCGCAAACGCGCTCCTGCAGCCCGATGCCTAGTACAGCGCAGCAAACAATTTGCGGCGGTAGGTGGTCACCAGCGGATGATCATTGCCCAACAAGTCGAAGACCTGCAGCAAGGTCTTGTGGGTGATGCCTTCGTTGTAGCTGCGGTTGCGGGTGAACAGCTTCAGCAACCCGTCCAGAGCACCTTCATATTGCTGGCGCGCCAATTGCTGGATCGCCAGTTGGTAAGCGGCTTCGTCGTCCTGCGGGTTTTGTGCAACGCGGGTTTTCAAATCCGCCACATCCGGCAAATCCGCGGCCTGACCCAGGAACGTCAGTTGCGCCTTGGCCCCGGCCAGTTCGGCTTTGTGCTCGTCACTTTTAACCGCGTCCAGCACGGCTTGTGCTTCGGTGAGTTCACCGCGTTCGGCGAGGCAGCGGGCATACAGAATCAGTGCGCCGGCGTTGCTGTTGTCATCGGTGAGGATGTTTTTCAGCAGGGCTTCGGCGTCAGCAAAGCGGCTTTCGGAAAACAGTGCCCGGGCTTGCAGCATCGGGTCTTCGGCCTCTGGCTCGGGCATCACGACATGGGGCGCGAGCATCGCGCGGATTGCCGATTCGGGTTGCGCTTCCTGGAAGCCATCCACCACTTTGCCGTCTTTAAACAGCACCACTGTGGGCAGGGTTTGAATGCCGATACGGCCCACGATGTCCTGCTCGACTTCGCAATTGACCTTGGCCAGTAACAACTCGCCCTGATAGTCCACCGCGATCTGTTCCAGAATCGGCAGCATCACCTTGCACGGTGCACACCAGTCGGCCCAGAAATCCACCAGAACGGGCTGCTCAAAAGAGGCCTGGACAACCAGTCTGTCGAAGTCCGCGGAGGTTACGTCGAAGCTATGGGAAGAAGGCGTAGGCTGATTCATTAGGTGTCTCGAAACAGGTAAATGAGGGCAACTATAAAGGCTGTACGGGCAGGCCGAAAGCCATAGGCTCGCGTTGCGCGTGATACAGGCTCACGTTACGAAATTCATGGGGTTCGGCCAGATCGGGCAAGGTCAATGCCTTGAGGCTGTCCAGCTGGCGGTACAGCGGATGCTTGAAGTCGCGCACCCGGGAATCGGCGACCAGAACCTGTTGGCCGCGGGTTAAAAACTGATCCAGCAGTGGCAGGTTTTCACGGTCGTAAAGCACGTCCGCCACCAGGATCAGGTCGAAGCGGTCGGCTTCGGCGAAAAAGTCGCTGGAATAATGGAGCTGCACATCATTGAGCTCGGCATTCGCCCTGCAGGCAGCCAGCGCCAGCGGGTCAAGATCGCAAGCCAGCACCTCGAGTGCCCCGGCCCTGGCCGCTGCAATTGCTGCCACTCCGGAACCTGCGCCAAAATCCAGCACGCGCTTGCCTTGCACCCAGTGCGGCTGCTCGGCCAGATAACGTGCCAGAGCCAGACCGCTGGCCCAGCAAAACGCCCAGTACGGTGGCTCGTAAAGAATGCGCCGGGTCTCGTCGGCCGTGAAGCAACGATCCATCCGTTGCGGGTCAAGCAGCCATAACTTGAGTGTCGTGTCCGGCAAATCCGTAATGATCAGCCGGGCATCGCCCACCAACTCGCTCAATGACTGTTGCAGATGCAGCGGTGTATTCATGGTGCCTGGACAAAGGCCAGGGTACCCATGGCCTGGGTCGCAGGCTGGCTGATGATTTTTGAAGGTAGATGCAGGATCAATTGCCCGGACTGGCTGGCGCGTCCGCGCAGTTCAACCCGCGCTCCGGCGGGGAAGGCTTCGGGGTTAAAACGCAGCTTGAACGGCAGCGGCTGGCTATTGCCGATGATCTTGCTGCTGGCCATCAGGCCTTGGGGGCGTCCACGTTCGTCAATGATCAGCATCGCCAGTTCAACCTCGGCCCCTGCGGGTACGCCGGTCAACACGCCGCTGAGTTCACGCTGATAGGCCGGCAGTGGTCCGAGGTCTTTTGGAGCATCAGTTTTTGGCTGTGCCAGCACCTGAGTCTGCACCGGTTTTGGCGGTTCGCTGCTACAGGCGCCCAGGAAACCGGCGAGGCACAACAAAAAAAGCGTTCGTAGCGACATGGAAGGCTCCAGCGGCAGGTCTGTCGATGTATCAGATGGGTGAAACATAGTAGGCGGACTGTATACCGTAAAGGCTATGGCTTGTCTTGCCAGTGGGATGCGCTACCATGGCACTCCCCATTTTTTGTTGCCGCCACCATGCACTGTCCTTTCTGCGGTGCCAACGACACTAAAGTCATCGACTCGCGTCTGGTCGCCGAGGGCGACCAGGTGCGCCGCCGGCGTGAATGCCTGGCCTGTGGTGAGCGTTTCACCACCTTTGAAACAGCCGAGTTGGTGTTACCGCGCCTTATCAAGCAAGACGGCAGTCGTCAGCCTTTCGACGAAGAAAAACTGCGTGCCGGCATGCAGCGGGCGCTGGAAAAGCGCCCGGTCAGCGTCGAGCGACTCGAAGCCGCGCTGGCCCATATCAAGAGCAAGCTGCGCGCCACCGGTGAACGCGAAGTCAAATCGCTGGTTGTCGGTGAGCTGGTCATGGGCGAGCTGCAAAAGCTCGATGAAGTGGCCTATATCCGTTTTGCCTCTGTCTATCGACGCTTCCAGGATCTCAACGAGTTCCGCGAAGAAATCGACCGACTCGCCCGTGAGCCCTCCAAAGAATGACTGTGACTACGCAACAATCAATTTTAGACGCCCATTACATGGCGCGTGCCATCGAACTGGCGCGCAACGGCCTGTATACGACCCATCCCAACCCGCGAGTCGGTTGCGTGATAGTGCGTGACGGACAGATTGTCGGCGAAGGCTGGCACGTGCGCACGGGTGAACCCCACGCCGAAGTCCACGCCTTGCGTGCGGCGGGCGAGCTGGCCCGTGGCGCCACGGCTTACGTCACGCTGGAACCGTGCAGCCACCATGGCCACACTCCGCCCTGTGCCGACGGCTTGCGCCATGCCGGCGTGGCGCGGGTGGTGGCGGCCATGCAGGACCCCAACCCGGAAGTTGCCGGCCGCGGCCTCAAGCGTCTGGCTGACGCCGGGATTGAAGTGTGCAGCGGCGTGCTCGAAAGCGAAGCGCGGGCGCTGAACCCGGGCTTCCTCAAACGTATGGAGCACGGCCTGCCGTTTGTGCGGGTCAAGCTGGCGATGAGTCTTGATGGCCGCACGGCCATGGCCAATGGCGAAAGCCAATGGATCACCGGCCCTGCGGCACGCTCTGCGGTGCAGCGGCTGCGGGCGCAGGCCAGCGTGGTGCTGACCGGTGCCGACACGGTTCTGGCCGATGGCGCGCGCCTGACCGTGCGCGGTCCGGAGCTGGGCCTGAGCCCCGAGCTCACGGCGCTGGCATTGAGCCGTCCTCCGCTGCGGGTATTGATTGACGGGCGTTTGCGGGTGCCGCTGGATGCGCCGTTTTTCAAGGCAGGTCCGGCGCTGGTTGCCACCTGCGTACCTCCCGCCGAGCAATACCGCACGGGGCCGGAATGCCTGGTGATCCACGGTGCCAACGGCCAGGTCGATTTACGCAAGTTGCTGGTTGCACTGGCCGCACGCGGGGTGAACGAAGTATTGGTGGAGGCCGGGCCGCGTCTGGCCGGGGCTTTTGCCGAACAGGGGCTGGTGGATGAATACCAGATTTTCATCGCCGCCAAGTTCCTCGGCTCCACTGCCCGGCCATTGCTTGAGCTGCCGTTGACCCATATGAGCGAAGCGCCTTTGCTCAAAATCATTGAAATGCGCGCGGTGGGTGATGACTGGCGAGTCACCGCCATACCTGTGCCATCCGCGAGCGTATAATTCTCAGCCTCCGTTCTACGCAGGTTCTGTTCTCAAGGGGAACGCCATGTTTACCGGCATCATTGAATCCATCGGCAGCATCCGTGCACTGACCCCCAAAGGCGGCGATGTGCGGGTTTATGTAGACACCGGCAAGCTCGACCTGAGCGACGTCAAACTCGGCGACAGTATTGCAATCAATGGCGTGTGCCTGACTGCCGTGGAACTGCCGGGCAACGGCTTTATGGCTGACGTCAGCCGCGAGACCCTCGACTGCACCGCGTTCAACGATTTGAAAAGCGGCAGCCGGGTCAACCTGGAAAAGGCCCTGACCCCGACCACGCGTCTGGGTGGTCACCTGGTGAGCGGGCACGTTGACGGTGTGGGTGAAGTGATCTCGCGGGAAGAGAACGCCCGGGCTATCGAGTTCCGCATCCGCGCTCCCAAAGAGCTGGCCAAGTACATCGCCCATAAAGGCTCGATCACCGTCGACGGCACCAGCCTGACCGTGAACGCGGTCAATGGCGCCGAGTTCTCGCTGACCATTATTCCCCACACCCTGAGCGAAACCATCATGGACGACTATCGTCCGGGTCGCCGGGTGAACCTCGAAGTGGACCTGCTGGCGCGTTACCTTGAGCGTCTGCTGCTGGGCGATAAAGCCGCCGAGCCGACTTCGGGCGGCATCAGTGAAAGTTTTCTGGCCGCCAACGGCTACCTCAAATCCTGAATTAAGGGGGTGCCGCGTGGCGCTCAACAGCATCGAAGAACTGGTTGAAGACATCCGCCAAGGCAAGATGGTCATCCTGATGGATGACGAAGACCGCGAGAACGAAGGCGACCTGATCATGGCTGCCGAGTGCTGCCAGGCCGAGCACATCAACTTCATGGCGCGCTTTGCCCGTGGCTTGATTTGCATGCCCATGAGCCGCGAGCGTTGCGAGCTGCTGCAACTGCCATTGATGGCGCCGCGCAACGGTTCCGGCTTTGGCACTAAGTTCACTGTCTCGATCGAAGCGGCTACCGGTGTGACCACCGGCATCTCGGCAGCGGACCGTGCGCGCACCGTGCAGGCGGCTGCGGCCAGGGACGCGAAAGCAGAAGACATCGTGAGCCCGGGGCATATTTTCCCGTTGATGGCACAGGCGGGCGGTACTCTGGCCCGCGCCGGTCACACCGAAGCTGCCTGCGATCTGGCACGTATGGCCGGGTTCGAGCCAAGCGGTGTTATCTGTGAGGTGATGAACGACGACGGGACCATGGCCCGCCGTCCGGAACTAGAAACCTTCGCTGCCGAACACGGCATCAAGATCGGCACAATTGCCGACCTGATCCACTACCGCATGATCCATGAACGTACCGTTCAGCGGATTGCCGAACAGCCACTGGACAGCGAGCTGGGCCAATTCAACCTGGTGACCTATCGTGATTCAGTCGAAGGCGATGTGCACATGGCACTGACCCTGGGCAAGATCTGCGCTGAAGAGCCGACCCTGGTGCGTGTGCATAACATGGACCCGCTGCGTGATCTGCTGATGGTCAGGCAACCGGGGCGCTGGAGCCTGCGCGCCGCCATGAGCGCGGTGTCAGCGGCCGGCAGTGGTGTAGTGCTGTTGCTGGGCCATCCGCTGGATGGTGACGTATTGCTGGCCCATATTCGCGAAACTGCTGACCAGGTGCCGGTGAAAAAACCGACCACTTACAGCATCGTGGGTGCCGGTTCGCAGATCCTGCGTGACCTCGGCGTGCGCAAAATGCGCTTGATGAGTTCACCAATGAAGTTCAATGCCATATCCGGTTTCGATCTGGAAGTTGTAGAATACGTGCCCTCCGAATAAAGACCGGTCGTGTCCTGTCCGAATTCGTGGCCCAATATCCTTAAAGAACGCACGCGAGTGCGTTCTGGCTCTTTAATACGAGACATACCGAATGACCCTGAAGACCATCGAAGGTACCTTCATCGCCCCCAAAGGTCGCTACGCTCTGGTAGTTGGCCGCTTCAACAGCTTCGTCGTCGAAAGCCTGGTGAGTGGTGCCGTTGATGCCCTGGTTCGCCACGGTGTGAACGAAAGCGACATCACCATCATCCGTGCTCCGGGTGCGTTCGAAATTCCACTGGTTGCGCAAAAGGTTGCCCAGCGCAACGAATTCGCCGCCATCATCGCCCTGGGCGCCGTGATTCGTGGCGGTACTCCGCACTTTGAATACGTTGCCGGCGAATGCACCAAGGGCTTGTCCCAGGTGTCCATGCAGTTCGGCGTACCGGTTGCATTCGGTGTGTTGACGGTCGATTCGATCGAACAGGCCATTGAGCGCTCCGGCACCAAAGCCGGCAACAAAGGCGCTGAAGCTGCCTTGTCCGCCCTTGAAATGGTCAGCCTGTTGGCACAGTTGGAGGCCAAGTGATTTCCGACGAAAGCGATCGTTTTAACCCGCGCGATCCTAAACCTGCGGACGCCGGCAAACCATCCAAGAGCGCCAAGCGCCGTGAAGCGCGTCAACTCGCGACTCAGGCCTTGTATCAATTGCACATGGCCAAGCAGTCCCTGAACGAAATCGAAGCCCAGTTTCGGGTCGATAACGACTTCACCGACGTTGATGCCGCGTACTTCCGTGAAATTTTGCACGGCGTACCTGCAATCAAGGCTGAAATCGATACCGCCCTGGCACCATGCCTGGACATCACCATCGAAGAGCTCGACCCGGTTGAACTGTGCGTTCTGCGCCTGTCCACCTGGGAGCTGATCAAGCGTGTCGACGTGCCTTACCGCGTTGTGATCAACGAAGGCATCGAGCTGGCGAAAGTGTTTGGTTCTACCGACGGCCACAAGTTCGTCAACGGTGTGCTCGACAAACTGGCGCCACGCCTGCGTGAAGCTGAAGTAAAGGCTTACAAGCGCTGATCAGCGCTGTCGGCCATGGGCGAGTTCGAGCTGATCCGTAACTTCTTCGCTGCCGCGCCTTGTGCGCAAGGCGGCGAAGGTGTTGCTCTGGGCATCGGCGACGACTGCGCCCTGCTGGATGTTCCTTTCGGGGAACAACTGGCGATTTCCACCGACACCCTGGTAGCCGGGGTGCACTTCGCAGATCCATGCGACCCTTTCTTGCTCGGTCAGCGTTCGCTGGCAGTGGCGGCCAGCGATCTGGCGGCCATGGGCGCAACTCCCCTCGCGTTTACCCTTGCCCTGACCTTGCCTGCGGTTGAAGCCGACTGGTTGCAAGCGTTCGCCCGCGGTTTGAACCTGATGGCTCAGGGCTGTGGCTTGCGTCTGATTGGTGGCGACACCACGCGCGGGCCGCTATGCCTGACGCTGACTGTTTTTGGCCGCGTACCTCGGGGCCAGGCATTGACCCGCAGTGCAGCCCGGCCCGGCGACCTGCTGTGTGTTGGCGGCGAGCTGGGCAATGCCGCTGGCGCCTTGCCTCTGGTGCTCGGCCAGCGTAGCGCCACACCCGCCATCGCCGAGCCGTTGCTGGCGCACTACTGGTCGCCGCAACCGCAATTGGCGCTGGGCCAGGCACTGCGCGGCAAGGCCAGCTCGGCGCTGGATATCTCCGATGGCCTGCTGGCCGACTGCGGGCATATTGCCCTGGCGTCGAAAGTCGGCTTGCTGATCGAAAACGACCGCGTGCCGGTTTCCCTCGCCTTGCAGGAATTTCTGGGTGACGCCGCTGCGCAGCAAGCGGCGTTGAGTGGGGGTGACGATTACGTGCTGGCGTTCACTTTGCCGGCCGTTGAGTTGCCGACCCTGCTGGCAGATGGCTGGCCGATTCATGTGATTGGCCGAGTGGTCGAAGGGCAGGGCGTCGGTTTGCTGGACGTCGATGGCCGGGACATCACCCCGGGCATACGCGGTTATCAGCATTTTCGCGGTGAATAACTACGTGGCCAGCTGCTGCAAGAGCGATCAAACTTTTAGATCTTTATCTCCGATAATTCAGCCTAAGCGTCTATAGGAACGTCCTGTTACAATGCCGCCTCTGCGAATTTCCAGTACTCAAACTGATCAGGAGCACACGGTGCCCGTCGTTTTCGTTGCCGCTTGCAAGCTTCCCACCCCCTTTGCCGAATTCACCATGCATGGCTTTCTCGAGAAAGCCACGGGTCGTGAACACGTTGTGCTCAGTTTGGGCGACGTGGCGGACGGCGCTCCGGTACTAGGCCGGGTGCACTCTGAATGCCTGACCGGCGATGCCTTGTTCAGCCAGCGCTGTGACTGCGGTTCGCAGCTCGAAGCCGCCATGCAGGCCATCGCCCGCGAAGGCCGTGGCGTGTTGCTGTACTTGCGTCAGGAAGGCCGGGGCATTGGCTTGCTGAACAAGGTTCGTGCTTACGAACTGCAGGATGGCGGCGCCGACACGGTTGAGGCCAATGAGCGTCTGGGATTTGCCGCCGATCAGCGTGACTACGGGATCTGCCTGCCGATGCTGGAGCACATGGGTGTGAAGTCGTTGCGTCTGATGACCAACAACCCGCGCAAGGTCAAAGCCTTGACCGACATGGGCATCAACGTGGCCGAACGGGTGCCTCTGCACACCGGGCATAACCCGCACAACAAGCTGTACCTGGCGACCAAAGCCAACAAGCTCGGGCACATGATGGGCAACCAGCATCAAAGCGAGGCCGACCCGGCGTGACCCGTGGTCAGATCCGTCGCCGCATGAGCTTCAGCTGGTGGCAGCAATTGGTGCTGACCCTGCTACCGCTGGTATTGGCCAATTGGTTGTTCGGCAAGTCCGAGCCCTTGTTGCCCGGGCTGACGATGCCGTTCTTCATTGCCGGTGTTGCGTCGATGTTTGTCACGCTGCGCTTTTTCGGGCCGTACAAACATGGGCTGATCGCATTGCAAAAAGCCCTTGATACGCCCCAGGAACCCGCTGCCTGGGCCGAGCTTGCCCGTGCCCGCTACCGCGCCTTGCTGGCTGCCGGCCTACCGGTGTGGATCGCTGCGCTGGCGGTGTTTGTCGGGCTTGAAGGCGTGCCGTTGCTGCTGCTTTCAGTGTCGACGCTGGTACTGTTTTACCTCTATCGCATCCCGCGCCAGATCGGCTGATGCGCGCCTGGCTGGCGGTTCTGCTGCTGGCCATCGGCACCCCGGCCGGGGCGGCTACACGGGTGATCAGCCTGTCACCCTCCTTGTCAGAGATGGTTGTCGAACTGGGCGCCGCTGATCTGCTGGTGGGTCGCCTGGAGGCGGGTGAGCCTTTGCCGCAGCTGCGCAGCGTGCCTTCCGTGGGCCGTTACGGCCAGCTGGACATGGAGCGCCTGATCAGCCTGCAACCCGATTTACTTTTGCTCTGGCCGGGTAGCGTTGCCGCTGCCCAGCGCGAACAGCTGCGCCATCTCGACATCCCGACTTACACCGCCGAGCCTGCGAGTCTCGAGCAACTGGCCGATCAGGTTGAAGCCCTGGCCGTGGCGCTGAACCGCCCTGAGCGTGGCAGTGAACTGGCCGCGCAACTGCGTCAGCGTCTGGCCGGGCTGCGTGGGCAATATCGGCGCGACATACCGCTGCGGGTGTTTTACCAGGTGTGGGATCAGCCGCTGTACACCGTTGGCGGTACGCAGATCATCAGTGACGCATTGGCGGTGTGCGGGGCGAGCAATGTATTTGCCGACCTCAAACTGCCTGCGCCGCAGGTCAGCGTGGAGTCGGTATTGCAGCGCAATCCGCAAGTGATCATCGCCAGCAGCCAGGCGCAGCTGGATGCCTGGAAAGCCTGGCCGCAGATTGATGCGGTCAAGCACGGACGTTTACTGTTATTGACCGACAAAGGCCTTGAACGCCCAAGTGCGCAGATGCTTGAAGCAACGGCCCGACTTTGCGAGCAACTGGCTGACTGACTCTCACCCTGTAGGAGCTCGCTCCTACAGGGGATACGGGGGATATCGGGTTTTTAGAGCGTCGGGGTCCAGGTCACGGCCAGTTGCACGCTGCGGCTTTCTTCACGGTAGCCGTAGTAACTGCCGTCATAGCTGTAGAGCGCGCGGGTGAAGCTCTTGTCCAGCAAGTTGTCGACTTTTAAATCAAGCCTCACTTCAGCGCTGGCTTGCCAGTTGCCACGCACCCCCAGCAATCCATAGCCGGCAATCGGCTGCGTATTGCCGTCGTCATTAAAGCTGCTGCTCACCGCCTGCCAGCTGGCGCCGACACCTACCCGGTCGAACTGGCGATCCAGATCAAGGTTCAGGGTGCGGCGGGCACGGCGGCTCAACGTATGGCCGGTGTCGCGATCACGGGGGTCGGTAATGGCGACCCCGAGGCTGCTCTGCCAGCCGAACCATTCTTGCTGCAAGGCACTTTCAAAACCGATGATCCGGGCGGCGCCAATGTTCTGCTGAATGAAATCGGCATCGGCCACAATCGCATCACGAATGTCGGTCCGATACAGCGAGGTTTCCAGGCGGCTGCTCTCGCTCAACTGGCTGCGCCACTGCACCTCGTAGCTTTTGGAATGTTCGGGCTTCAGGGCCGGGTTGCCGTACTGCGGGTAGTACAAATCGTTAAACGTCGGCGCCCGGAACCCTTCGCTGTAAGACAGCAGCACATCGTTGTCCGGGTTGAGCGGTACCGTCAGGCTGGCGCTCCAGGTGTTATTGCTGCCGAACTGCTGGTTGTCGTCGTGACGCAGACCCAGTTCGGTAGAGAAATAATCGCCATATAAGCGGTGCTGAATAAATACGGCACGATTCCAGCGGCTGTCCTGGTCAAACAGCGTGCTGCTGCGCACGCGATCTTCATAGGCATCGGCACCGAGTATCAAGCTGTTTTGCCCGTTCAGCGTGAGGTTGTTTTGCCAGTTCAATGAGTCGCGATAGGTGTTGAAGCTGTAGTTGTCTGTACTGAGCTTGTCGCGGGTTTTTTCGCGATTTTCGCTGTGGCCCAGCTCCAGGCGCGAGTTCCAGCGCTCGCTCAGTTGGGCGTCGATAAAACTGCCCACACTGCTGATATCGAAGTCGCTGTAGAGCTGCTGACCACTGACCGTCATGCTGTCCGGGTCCCAGCGGCCAAAGGAATTATCGAGCTCGGTCTTGCCCATGTTCTTCATCGCCGTCAGGCCGACTTCCAGATCATCCCTCAAGAAGTGGCTCAGATTCAGGCTCAGGGACTTGTTGCGATAGGCATCGTGATCGTCGTCGCTGGGGAAGGACTGGTGCGTGCGATTGATCCCGGCCGTCTCTTCCAGGCTGCCGCTGAGGTTGTAGCGGGTCTGGGCATCGCCGCCGGACACGCCCAGGCTGTTGTCGGAGCTGCCATAGCTGCCCACTGAACTGTGCAGCCGCAGCTGAGGGGCCTGGTCTGCGCCGCGGCGAGTGAAAATCTGGATCACCCCGCCAATCGCATCACTGCCGTAGATCACCGACCGTGAGCCGCGCAGCACTTCAACACGCTCGACCTGATCGATATTCAGGTACTGCAGGTTGCTGTCGGCCGAGGTGGCATTGGCCATGCGCTGGCCGTCGACCAGCACCAGGCTTTGTGCCGCTTTGGTGCCGCGGATGTAAATCCCGGGCAAGCCGCCACGGCCACCGCTACGTGCCACCTGCACGCCGGGCACCCGGCCCAGCAGGTCGGTGAGGCTGGTGGGTTGCAAGCGATCGATGTCGGCACGGGTGAACACCGTGTTGGCGCTGCTGCTGTCAGAGCGCGCTTCGACCTGGCGGTTGCCGGTGATCAGTGTTTGCGGGAGTTTGAGTGCGTCTTCCCGTTCGAGCGTGTCGGCGAGCAAAGGGCTGGCGGGGATGATGCCGAGGATTAAAGCCAAACGAAGGTGTTTCATGTGTTCTCAATTAACCCTGTAGGAGCGAGCTTGCTCGCGAGCTCGTTGGAAAGCTCGCGAGCACGCTCGCTCCTGCAGTAAGTCTGATTGGCTCAGAGCCCCAGCAGTTGCATGCGCTGGCGCACCGATGCTTCGATACCTGCCGCATCCAGCCCGCATTCGGCGAGCATCTGGCTCGGTTTGGCATGTTCGACATAGACGTCCGGCAAGCCCAGATGCAATACCGACTTGAGCACGTTTTCACGGGCCAGCAACTCGCTGACTGCCGCACCCGCACCGCCCATGATGGCGTTCTCTTCAATGGTCACCAGCAGTTCATGGCTGTCGGCCATTTCGCGTACCAGTGCTTCATCCATAGGTTTGACGAAGCGCATGTCGACCACGGTGGCGTCGATTTTTTCCGCCACTTGCAGTGCTTCGGCCAATTGCACGCCAAACACCAGCATCGCCACCTTGCTGCCTTTGCGACGTATCACGCCTTTACCGATTTCCAGCGGTTCAAGGGTTTTTTCGATGCTTGCATTCGGCCCGCTGCCCCGCGGGTAGCGTACTGCCGCCGGACCGTTGTACAGGTGGCCGGTGGTCAGCATTTTGCGCAGTTCGTTTTCATCGCTCGGGGTCATGATCACCATACCCGGGATGCACCGCAGGTAAGACAGGTCAAAACTGCCGGCGTGGGTGGGGCCGTCTTCGCCCACCAGGCCCGCGCGGTCGATAGCGAACAGCACGTCCAGATTCTGCACGGCTACGTCATGCACCAACTGGTCGTAACCGCGCTGCAAGAATGTCGAGTAGATCGCTACCACAGGCTTGGCGCCTTCGCAGGCCATGCCCGCGGCAAAGGTCACGGCGTGTTGTTCAGCAATGGCCACGTCGAAATAACGCAACGGGAAACGCTCGCTGAACGCGATCAGGTCCGAGCCTTCTTTCATGGCCGGGGTAATACCGACCAGGCGTTGATCGACAGCAGCCATGTCACACAGCCACTCGCCGAATACCGCAGAGTACTTCGGCCCGCTCGCAGCTTTTGGCGCTGCTTTCGGTGCGTCCAGCGGCTCAAGTTTGGTGATGGCGTGGTAGCCGATCGGGTCAGCCTCGGCCGGGGCAAAGCCTTTGCCCTTTTTGGTTACGATATGCAGGAACTGCGGACCCTTGAGGTCGCGCATGTTGCGCAGCGTGGCGATCAGGGTCGGCAGGTCGTGGCCATCGATAGGGCCAATGTAATTCCAGCCCAGCTCTTCAAACAGGGTGCCGGGTACCAACATGCCTTTGGCATATTCTTCGGTGCGCCGGGCAATTTCCCACGCGCCTGGCAGACGCGACAGCACTTTTTTGCTGCCTTCGCGCATGCTGGCGTAGGTACGGCTGGAGAGGATTTTGGCCAGATAGTTGGACAGGCCGCCGACATTGCGCGAGATCGACATGTCGTTGTCGTTGAGGATGACCAGCATGTTGGCATCGACTTCAGGCGCATGGTTCAGGGCTTCAAAAGCCATGCCGGCGGTCAGCGCGCCGTCACCGATCACGGCGATGGCCTTGCGCTCGCTATTTTGCAGGCGGGCAGCGATGGCCATGCCCAGGGCGGCACTGATTGAGGTGCTGGAGTGGCCGACGCCAAAGGTGTCGTACTCGCTCTCGGCGCGGCGCGGGAAAGCGGCGATCCCGTCTTTCTGGCGCAATGTCGCCATTTGCTCGCGGCGGCCGGTGAGGATTTTGTGCGGATACGCCTGATGACCCACGTCCCATACCAGCCGGTCATCCGGGGTATCGAACACGTAGTGCAACGCAATCGTCAGTTCAATGACGCCCAGGCCGGCACCAAAATGCCCGCCCGTCTGGCCGACGGTATAGAGCAATTCCTGGCGCAATTCGTCGGCCAGGGGTTCCAGCTCGGCTTCAGCCAGTCGGCGCAGGCCCGCAGGCGTGCCCGCTCGGTCGAGCAGGGGCGTAGTCGGGCGCTTGCGGGGGATCTCTTGAAACGTCGTTGGCATCAGGCGAATCGTTATAAATATAGAAGAGGTGGCAGTTTACCTTAAGGAACGTAAGCTGCCCACGCGCGGAGGTAATCGTTAGTCAGACCTTGGCATTAGACACTGCCTGAAAAACCGGATTTTCCAGGTCTAGTGGCGACGTTCGACTATGTATCGAGCCAGTGCGCGCAGCGGATCGGCTGTAGTGTCAAAAGATTGCAGCGCATTGAGTGCCTGGTCACGCAGCTCCAGCGCATAGGCTTTGGCGCCATCCAGACCCATCAGTGCCGGGTAGGTCGGTTTGTCCCGTGCAATATCGGCGCCCTGGCGTTTGCCCAGGGTTGCGGTATCGCTTTCAACGTCGAGAATGTCGTCCTGAACCTGGAATGCCAGGCCAACCGCCCGTGCATAGAGGTTCAGAGCCTGCAGATCATCAGCACTGGCATGGCCGCTGGCCAGGGCGCCCAGCTGTACGCTGGCCTCGATCAGAGCGCCGGTCTTGTGCCGGTGCATGAATTCGAGAGCGGTCTGATCAAGTTTGATTCCGACCGAACCGAGATCGATCGCCTGTCCGCCAACCATGCCCGCCGGGCCGGCAGCGAGGGCCAGAGCTGCGACCATGCGCAAGCGTGTCTCAGCATCCAGAGTATTGAGTCGCGGATCCAGCAGGGCGCTGAATGCAAGGCTTTGCAGGCCGTCGCCGGCCAGAATCGCGCAGGCTTCATCGAACGCTTTATGGGTGGTCGGCTGGCCGCGACGCAAGTCGTCATCGTCCATTGCTGGCAAGTCATCATGCACCAGCGAATAGGCGTGGATCAGCTCCACTGCACAGGCCGCACCATTGGCTTGCTCGGCTGCGGCACCCAAGGCTTCGCAGGCGGCATAGGCCAAAAGCGGGCGGACCCGTTTGCCGCCGTTCATCACGCTGTAGCGCATTGCTTCATAGAGGCGGACCAACTCCGCAGACGGAGCGACAAACAAGCGCTCAAGGGCCGCGTTGACGCGGTCCTGGCTGCTGGTCTGGTAGGCATCAATCATTCTGGCTGTTCCGCTTCAAAGGGCTCTTGGGCCAGTTCACCATCACGCTCAAGCAGAATTTGCACTTTCTGTTCAGCTTGAGCCAGTGCGCCTTGGCAATCACGGGTCAAGCGGATGCCTTGCTCGAAGGCGGTCAACGAATCTTCCAGTGACAGCTCGCCATTTTCCAGACGCTCGACCAGTGATTGCAGGTCAGCGAGGGACTGTTCGAAATCCAGGGCAACTTTTTTGCGGGCCATAGCGGCATTCTCGGTAGGCGTTAAAACCGGCTGACACTAGCAGACGGCGGGTTCCGGGGCAAATCCTCGGCCCCTGCCTGTCCGCCCTGACGGGGACCGGAATGCCCGTGATGGCAACACAATGGCCGATCTGCAAGATCGCGCGGCCTGGGGATCGCGGGCAAGCCCGCTCCTACAGGGATTTGTACTGGCTGGCGGATCTTGTGGGAGCTGGCTTGCCAGCGATGGCATCTCTGCGGTCTGGCGGAACGACCGGGGGGCTAGAGGATCGCGAGCAAGCTCGCTCCTACAGGGGGTTGTGGTGGCTGGCGGTAATCTTGTGGGAGCTGGCTTGCCAGCGATGGCATCACTGCTGTCTGGCGGAACGACCGGGGTGCCAGCGGATCGCGAGCAAGCTCGCTCCTACAGGGGTTTGTGGTGGCTGGCGGATCTTGTGGGAGCTGGCTTGCCAGCGATGGCATCACTGCGGTCTGGAGGAGCGACCGGGGTGCCAGCGGATCGCGAGCAAGCTCGCTCCTACAGGGGGTTGTGGTGGCTGGCGGTAATTTTGTGGGAGCTGGCTTGCCAGCGATGGCATCACCGCTGTCTGGCGGAACGACCGGGGGGCTAGAGGATCGCGAGCAAGCTCGCTCCTACAGGGGGTTGTGGTGGCTGGCGGATCTTGTGGGAGCTGGCTTGCCAGCGATGGCATCTCTGCGATCGGGCAACGTCCGTAAAACCTTAAACCCCGGAGCAGGGGATACACCGGGATGCTTGCTTTGGCGTTTTCAACAGCTCGTAGCCTCGCGTTGCTCGGCTGCGACTACCGAATTCGAAAATCGTAATTCAGAGCCCCAACCCCTTGACCTTCCAAACGTGGCAAGTCGGATAAGTGCATCCAGGCTACCTCCCGTTGCGAAGGGCAAAATGATGAAAGTAGAACGTATAAGGCTGATGACGGCGGCGCTGGGCGCTGCGCTCACACTCGCTGGATGCAAGGAACCGGCACCCGCTGACATTGCTGTCAGCCCTCCCGGTGTGCCCGTGGCCGAGGTGCTCGTCCGGCCGGTGACCCCCCAGGTCGAGTTCACCGGCTCGCTGAGTGCGATCAAGCGGGTCGAACTGCGCCCGCGGGTCGCCGGGTATATTCAGGCGGTGAGCGTGCCCGAAGGCCGCTTCGTGGAGAAGGGCAGCACGCTTTTTCTCATCGACCCACGGCCATTCCAGGCCGCACTGAACGCCGCCCGAGCGCGACTGCGTGAAGCCGAGGCGGCATCGATGCTGGCCCGGGCTGAACATGGACGTGCCGAGCAGCTGTTTACACAGAAGGTCATCGCTCGTGACCGACTCGACACTGCCATTGCTTCATTGAATGCCGGCAACGCCCGGGTCGATGCTGCCAAAGCGGCGCTGGACGCTGCGCAGCTGGACCTGAGTTTCACCCGTGTCACTGCGCCGATCAGCGGCCGTGTGGGCCAAACCCTGATAACCGAGGGCAACTACGTGGCCAGTGGCGTGGCGCCACTGACCACCATCGTTTCGATAGATCCGCTGCATGTTTATTTCGATGTTGATGAGCGCACCTATCTGCACTCCCTCGCCGCCGGCCGGGGCAACGGTTCACAGGCGGCGAAAGTGATGGTGGCGTTGTCCCGGGACCCAACGCATTCGCGACCGGGGCGTGTCAATTTCCTGTCCAACGCCGCCGATCGGGGTACGGGAACGGTGCGTGTCCGCGCTGTTATCGATAACCCCGATGGACAATTGACCCCCGGTCTATTTGCCAGGGTCAGTCTGCAGGTAGGTGCATCGCAAGCCAGGGTGCTGATATCCGATCTGTCGATTGGCACCGATCAGGGGCGGCGTTATGTGCTGGTGGTCGGTAAAGACGACAAGACCCAATATCGGCCCGTAGAGCTTGGCCCCGTGGTCGACGGGTTGCGGGTGATAGAGCAAGGCCTGCAGCCGGGCGAACGGATTGTGGTCAAGGGGCTGGTGGGTCCGGGCATGCAGATCACGCCTCAGTCTGCGGCAATTGACGGTACGCCCCTGGCCGTTGCCAACACCCCGGGAGGCGCGAAATGAGCCTCCCCCGCTTCTTCATTGATCGCCCGATCTTTGCCATCGTGCTCTCGATTCTGATGATGATCGCCGGCCTTGTTGCGTTATTCCAGCTACCCCTCAGCGAGTACCCGGCAGTCACCCCCCCGACTGTGCAAGTAACCGCCTCCTATCCGGGGGCCAACCCCAAAGTGATCGCTGAAACCGTGGCCGCGCCGCTGGAGCAGGCAATCACCGGGGTCGAGGGCATGCTGTACATGTCGTCGCAGTCGGCCACCGATGGCCGAATGGTCCTGACCGTCACTTTTGCCCAGGGCACGAATGCCGACATGGCTCAGGTCCAGGTGCAAAACCGGGTCTCGCGGGCATTGCCGCGCTTGCCTGAAGAGGTGCAACGCCAGGGCGTCATCACTCAGAAGACTTCGCCGGACATCTTGATGGTGGTTCACCTGCTGTCGCCCGACAAGCGCTATGACCCGCTGTACATTTCCAATTACGCCTACCTCCAGGTACGCGACGAACTGTCCCGGATCCCGGGGATCAGCGATGTGCTGGTGTGGGGGGCCGGCGAATACAGCATGCGGCTGTGGCTCGACCCGGACCTGATCGCGGCACGCGGGCTCACGGCCGGCGACGTGATCGATGCGGTGCGCGAGCAAAACGTACAGGTGGCTGCAGGCTCGGTCGGCCAAGCGCCCGATTCCAGCGCTGCGTTCCAGGTGACAGTGAACACCCTGGGGCGCCTGACCGACGAGCAGCAGTTTGGCGAGATCATCATTGGCACCGGCGCTGACGGTCAGGTCACCCGCCTGCGGGATGTTGCCCGCATCGAGATGGGCGCCGATGCCTATGCATTGCGCAGCCTGCTTGATGGCGAACCGGCCGTTGCATTGCAAATCATCCAGAGCCCGGGCGCCAACGCACTCGACGTTTCACAGGCGGTGCGGGCCACCATGCAGCGCCTTGAAGGAAACTTCCCCGAGGGCCTGGTTTCTCGTATTGCCTATGACCCGACGGTGTTTGTACGGGCTTCGCTCGAGTCAGTGGCCATTACCCTGCTGGAAGCGATCTTGCTGGTGGTCATCGTGGTGGTGGTGTTTCTGCGCAACTGGCGGGCCTCGCTGATCCCGCTGATGGCCGTCCCGGTGTCGCTGATCGGTACCTTCGCAGTCATGCATTTGATGGGATTTTCCCTCAACACCTTGTCGCTCTTTGGTCTGGTGCTGTCCATCGGGATCGTGGTCGACGATGCGATCGTGGTGGTCGAAAACGTCGAACGGCACATCGAAAATGGCGAACCGCCGGTTCAGGCAGCACGGCTCGCCATGGCTGAGGTAACCGGGCCCATCATTGCCATCACCTCGGTGCTGGCGGCGGTGTTCATCCCCACTGCCTTCCTGAGCGGCCTGCAGGGCGAGTTCTATCGCCAGTTTGCGCTCACCATTGCCATCTCGACGATCCTCTCGGCGGTCAACTCGCTGACCCTCAGCCCGGCGCTCGCCGCACTCCTGTTACGGCCACGGGAGGCGCCAGGCGAGCGTGATCCGCGGAGCTTGCGGGGGCGGGGCTATCGCTTGTTCCAGGTGCTTGCCCGGCCGTTCGGGCGGGTGCCACAGGCTTATGCCAATACGGTACGCAAGGTAGTGCGTGGCAGCAGCGTAGCGCTGGTGATTTATGGCGGCCTGGTGCTGCTCACTTACTTCGGGTTCCAGGGCGTGCCGCCGGGTTTCGTGCCCATGCAGGACAAATACTATCTGGTGGGCATCGCCCAGCTGCCCAATGGCGCATCGCTGGACCGCACCGAGGCGGTGGTCAAACAGATGTCGAAAATCGCTCTGGATGAGCCCGGGGTTGAAAGCGTCGTTGCGTTCCCGGGCCTTTCCATTAACGGCTTCGTCAACGTGCCCAACGCGGCAGTGATGTTCGTCATGCTCGACCCGTTCCAGGACCGTACCACCTCCGATCTCGCCGCGACGGAGATTGCCGGGCGCCTGCAGGCAAAATTTGCCGGTATCCCCGATGGTTTTCTCGGCGTATTCCCGCCACCGCCGGTGCCCGGTCTTGGCGCTACCGGCGGCTTCAAGTTGCAGGTTGAAGACCGTGGCGGGGCCGGACTTGAGACCTTGGTGGAGCAGACCCGGATGTTGATGCTCAAGGCTATCGAGTCAGGCCAGGTGGCCGGGCTGATGACCAGTGTCGACATCAATGCGCCGCAGCTTGACGTGGCTATTGATCGAACCCGGGCCAAAAGCCAGGGCGTGCCTCTGACAGATGTGTTCGAGTCGCTGCAGGTCTATCTCGGTTCGTTCTATATCAACGACTTCAACCGCTTCGGCCGCACCTACAAAGTCACTGCCCAGGCCGCTGCCGACCACCGCATGCAGGCCGAAGCCATAAGCCGCCTGCAAGTGCGCAATGCCGCCGGCGACATGCTGCCCTTGTCGGCATTGGTCACGATTACCCCGGGCTCCGGGCCGGATCGCGTCACTCACTACAACGGCTACCCCTCGACCGACATCACGGGCGGGGCAATACCGGGTGTCAGTTCGGGGCAGGCGGTTGCACTCATGGAAAAACTGGCGAGGGAGGAGTTGCCTGAAGGTATGAGCATCGAATGGACTGATCTGACCTTCCAGCAAAAACTGGCCGGTGATTCGGCGCTGTTTATTTTTCCGCTGTGTGTGCTGCTCGCCTACCTGATCCTCGCCGCGCAATACAACAGCTGGTTGTTGCCACTGGCGGTTCTGCTGATTGTGCCGATGTGTCTGCTGAGTGCGATCGCCGGCGTGTGGCTGGTGGGCGGAGACAACAACGTCTTCGTCCAGATCGGGCTGGTGGTGCTGGTGGGGCTGGCGGCCAAGAACGCGATCCTCATCGTCGAATTTGCCCGCAGCCGCGAAGCCCGGGGCGCAAGTGCGCTGGAGGCCGTCATAGAGGCCTGTCGGCTGCGGCTGCGGCCAATCATCATGACTTCTCTGGCCTTTGTTGCCGGGGTGGTACCGCTGGTATTTGCCAGCGGTGCCGGTGCCGAGATGCGTCAGGCCATGGGGGTAGCGGTGTTCGCCGGCATGCTCGGTGTGACCCTGTTCGGATTGTTCCTGACACCGGTTTTTTATGTGCTGATGCGCCGTCTGGCTATCCGCCTGGAGCGTCGATCATGAGAAGCCTGTATCAACGCGCTGGATTGGCCTTGAGTGTGCTTGTGCTGCTGGCCGGTTGTGCGGCGGTGGGCCCGGATTATTCACCGCCGGTACTGACTTCGGCGCAGTTTCCCGAACGCTTTGGTGAGCCCCTCCCGGGGCTGAGTTCGGGGGCTGTCGAGGTGCAGTGGTGGCGCGCCTTCGATGAACCCGGATTGACCACTTTGATTGCGCAAGCGCTGGCGGCAAACCATGACATCGCCATTGCTGGCGCACGCTTGCAAGAGGCCAGAGCCATGCTGCGCGAGAGCCGTCAGGGCTTCCTGCCGAGGGGGGCTGCGGGGCTGGGCTATGAGAGCTTCAGGCGTAGTGAAGTCCAGACGCCGGCAGGTCAGGCGCGTCATATCGAAACCTGGAGTGGCGCAGTCGACGCGTCCTGGGAAATCGATCTGTCCGGTGGCATACGGCGCTCGGTGGAGGTGGCCCGGGCACAAGCGGGATCACGGGAGGCGTTATTGCGCGGGGTGCAGGCGAGTGTTGCCAGCTCAGTGGCCGCTACCTGGTTCGAGCTGCGCGCAATCGAGGCCGAACAGGCTGTGGTCGACGATATCAGTCAAAGTCAGCGCGCCAGCCTGCAACTGGTCGAGCGCCAGGTAGGCATCGGCTCTGCCACCGAGTTCGACCGGCTTCGCGCTGTAGCCCTGCTGCGCAGTGTCGAAGTGGATGCTCCCGAGCTTGAACGTCGGCGTTCGGCAGCCGTGAATGCACTGGCGATGCTGCTTGGTAAAACGCCCCAAACGTTCAGGCTGCCCGTCGGCCCCGCCGGGGCTGATGTCCTGGCCGTAAGAACGATTGCGGTGGGCGATCCCGCTGCATTGCTGATGCGTCGCTCCGACATTGCCGCGGCTGAACGTAACCTCGCGGCAGCGACCGCGCAAATCGGGGTGGAAACGGCCGGCCTGTACCCCAGGGTTCAAGTACAGGGTTCGCTCGGCCTGGTGGCCGGGAGTCTCGATGCGATGGGTGGCAGTGGAGCCATGTCCAGCTTCATCGCGCCGGTCATTAGCTGGTCATTGCTCGACATCGGCCGTGTGCGCGCCCGGATTGCCGCGGGCGAAGCGCGTACCCGGGAAGCCCTGCTGGTTTACGAGCAGACCGTGCTGCGCGCCCTGCAGGAAACCGATGACGCTTTCAAAGCCAATGGCGCCGCTGGCCGTTCCCTTGGCCTGCGTCTGCTGGAGTCAGCGGCCAACCGTGAGGCGGCAGTGATAGCCCGGGCCCGTTTTGCGGCCGGTGAAGGGATCTATCTGGATGTGCTTGAAGCTGAGCGCTCCGACTTTGCCAGCCGCCGGGCGCTGGTGCTTGCGAGAACCCGCCAGCGGCTTGCCGTGGTTAGTATCTACAAGGCGCTGGGCGGAGGCTGGGAAGTGTGCGCTCCGGCAGATCGGGGCTACAGTTGCGCGGCTGCAATGGAGAGTGTGAAGGGGGCCAGACAAATGCCGCCGAGGTCTTGACCTTACCATGCTGGGAAGCTTCAAGATCGGCTCAATCGTGACATTCAAGGAGAGTTTCCAATGGCTAGCGTTTCGCTTCAACCAGAGTCCAAAGCATCCGCGCGCCTGAGTCTGCCGGTTGAAGGCATGACGTGCGCCTCGTGCGTCGGTCGGGTCGAACGTGCGCTCAAGGCGGTCCCGGGTGTGCAGTCGGCCGTGGTCAACCTGGCCACCGAGCGCGCCGATGTCAGCTTCAGTGGCGTGGCCGATCCGCAGGCGGTAGTAGATGCCATCGAGCGCGTGGGCTACTCGGTGCGTGAAGAAACCACCGAGCTGTCGATTGCAGGCATGACCTGTGCCTCGTGTGTGGGCCGGGTCGAGAAGGCGCTGGCGAAGGTGCCCGGCGTGCGGCAGGCCAGCGTCAACCTGGCCACCGAGCGCGCCCGGGTCACTCACCTCGCCGGTGCCGTTTCTGCTGCCGACCTTGAGGCCGCAGTGGAGCGGGCGGGGTATACGGCGCGACGCTTGTCTGCCGACCTCCCGGATGCGGGCGAGCAGGACGACCAGCGGCGCGAGGGCGAGGCCCGGGGGCTGCAGCGGTCCTTGCTGGTTGCCGCCATCCTCAGCTTGCCGGTGTTCATTCTGGAGATGGGCTCGCACCTGATTCCCGCCATGCATCATTGGGTGATGACGGTCATCGGTCAGCAGACCAACTGGTACATCCAGTTCGTGCTGGCCACGCTGGTGCTGTTCGGGCCGGGGCTGCGTTTTTTCCGCAAGGGCGTTCCGGCCCTGCTGCGCGGTGCTCCGGACATGAACTCGCTGGTGGCAGTCGGGACCTCGGCGGCATACGGTTATTCGCTGGTCGCGACCTTTGCCCCTCAAGTGCTGCCCCAGGGCACCGCCAATGTGTATTTCGAAGCGGCCGCGGTCATCGTCACTCTTATTTTGCTTGGCCGCTCGCTGGAGGCCCGGGCCAAGGGCCGAACCTCACAGGCGATCAAACGTCTGGTCGGGCTGCAGGCCAAAACCGCGCGGGTAGAGCGCAACGGTGAAACCCTTGAACTGCCCCTCGAGCAGGTGACAACCGGGGACGTGGTGCTGGTACGTCCGGGGGAGAAAATTCCCCTCGATGGCGAGATTGTCGAAGGCGCCTCCTATGTCGACGAGAGCATGATCAGCGGCGAGCCGGTGCCGGTGCATAAAACTGCGGGTGCTCAAGTGATTGGCGGCACGATCAACAAGACCGGCGCTTTCAGTTTTCGCGTGACCCGGATCGGGGCCAACACGGTGCTGGCGCAGATCATCCGTCTGGTCGAGCAGGCCCAGGGTTCCAAGCTGCCGATCCAGGCGCTGGTGGACAAGGTCACCATGTGGTTCGTCCCGGCCGTGATGGCAGCGGCCACCCTGACCTTTGTGGTCTGGCTGATCTTCGGGCCGACCCCGGCGCTGACCTTTGCCCTGGTCAATGCGGTGGCGGTACTCATCATCGCCTGCCCGTGCGCCATGGGGCTGGCTACGCCGACCTCGATCATGGTCGGTACCGGGCGCGCGGCGGAACTGGGGGTGCTGTTTCGTAAAGGCGAAGCCTTGCAGGCGCTGCGGGATGTGAGTGTGATCGCCCTCGACAAGACCGGCACCCTGACCAAGGGCCGCCCGGAACTGACCGATCTGGTGCCTGCCGAAGGCTTTGATTACGACGAAGTGCTGGGGCTGGTGGCGGCGGTCGAAACCCGCTCCGAACACCCGATCGGCGAAGCCATCGTCAGCGCGGCGAAACAACGTGGTCTGGTGATGGGTGCCATCGACAGCTTCGAGGCAACCCCGGGTTTCGGGGTGACGGCCAAGGTGTCGGGGCGGACCGTGTCGGTCGGCGCAGACCGTTTCATGACGCTATTGGGGCTGGATGTGTCGAGCTTTGTCGCGACCGCCCAACGTCTGGGGGAACAGGGCAAGAGCCCGCTTTATGCCGCCATCGACGGTCGTCTGGCGGCGGTGATTGCGGTGGCCGACCCCATCAGGGAGACCACTTTGGAGGCGATCAAGGCGCTGCACGCCCTGGGCCTCAAGGTGGCGATGATCACCGGTGACAATGCGGCCACGGCCAATGCCATCGCCCGGCAATTGGGGATTGATGAGGTGGCGGCCGAGGTCCTGCCCGACGGCAAGGTCGCAGCACTGAAGAAATTCCGGGTCAATGGTGCACGGGTGGCCTTCGTCGGCGACGGCATCAACGACGCCCCGGCGCTGGCCGAAGCTGACGTGGGGCTGGCCATCGGCACCGGTACCGATGTGGCCATCGAGGCGGCAGACGTGGTGCTGATGTCAGGCGACCTGCGTGGCGTGCCGAATGCCATCGCCCTGAGTCAGGCGACGATCCGCAACATCAAGCAGAACCTGTTCTGGGCCTTCGCTTACAACGCAGTGCTGATCCCGGTCGCGGCGGGAGCGCTATACCCGGTGAACGGCACATTGCTGTCGCCGATCTTTGCGGCGGCTGCGATGGCGCTTTCCAGCATCTTTGTGCTGGTCAACGCGCTCCGGCTCAAGGGCTTCAAGGCGCCGATGGCGGTGAGTGGCGTGTAAACGGGGGCAGTTTTTCGCGGGCAGGAGCCAGGGAGAGGAACATGATGAATATCGGTCAGGCGGCCAGTTTTTCCGGGGTTTCGGCGAAGATGATCCGCTACTACGAACAGACTGGCTTGATCCCCAAAGCCCTTCGAACCGAGGCCGGCTACCGGCTTTACAGCCCCCAGGACGCCAATGCCCTGGGCTTTATCCGGCGCGCCCGCGACCTGGGGTTCTCTGTTGAACAGATCTCGGAGTTACTGGAGTTGTGGCGCGACCGTGATCGTGTCAGCGCTGTGGTCAAGGCCATGGCGCTGACCCATGTTGCGGGTCTGAAAGCGAAAATCGCCGAACTGCAGGCGATGGCGCAAACCCTCGAAAGTCTTGCCAGTCACTGTCGCGGCAATGACCGCCCGGACTGCCCGATCATAGCCGGGCTGGCCGAGCTCAATGCTTTGGCTGCAGCGCCGCAAGCCCCGCGCCGGACACCGCGGTTCGGGCTCGACACACCGGCCTCAGCCCACCAGCGGCAGTTTGCTGAAAAGTGATTGACCTTGTCACGCTGGCAAACTTCAACGTAGCGGTTCACCTTAAATAATCAGGAGATCCCCATGCATCGTTTTCATATCCCCAACATGACCTGCGGCGGCTGCGCCCGATCCGTCACCAAAGCGCTACTGGCCGTCGACCCGCAAGCGCGAATCGAAACCGACCCGGCGGCCCGTGAAGCCAGAGTCGAAAGCCAGCTGGACGAGGGCCTGTTCCACGCAGCGCTCAGCGAAGCCGGATACCCGGACAAACACTGATCAGCAGCACCGGCGAGTTTGCAGGATTGATGTTGGCTGTCGACAACCATGTGGGAGCTGGCTTGCCAGCGATGGCGGCCTGCCTGAAGGGCTGTGGCGCCGGTGCTCGCAAGCAAGCTCGCCCCTGCAGGGCTGGCAGGCTGCGGCTTTGTGGCAGGCATTAAAAAACCGGCTTGTGGTTAGCTTTTAATCGATCTATGTTTTTGAAAAACAATGATTTAGGTGTTTTGGACAGCGCTCTGATCCCCCATTTGTTCCCCCACTTTTTTGTGGTTTTTGCACGGCATTTGAACGGCTTTTTTTGTCGCAAAACCCGTAGCGTCCTCGTTGGGAGTTTGTGCTTGGCTACGTTTATCAATTATGGGCGCAGGTTGATTATCTGTGCACCAGCATTTGGCTGGCAGATCATCATCCGTTTAGTTGAAGGCAAGGCCGAATTGAAGGGGTTAAGGTGCAACAGAGACCTTATTGGAGCTGGAGGTCGGCTTTTTGGCCTTGATCGTAGGCCGTTTTGACTTGGCCTTTTTCACCGGAGGCTTGGGCGTCAATTTCTCGATGATTTCCTTACGGACGTTCATTCCAGTGCGTCTAAGCCTATCGCAGGCGGCCATCAAACTGACCTTACTGAAAAACGGAATGCCGATAGTACCGTCAACATACCTGTGACGCATGATCCCATAAACAACGGTGTACTCGCCCCGATCCACCTCTCGCTTGCGCCCGTCCGGCAGGGTTCCGACGAAGGCCGATCCGCCTTTCGTCGCCGCGACCGTATCCTTTAGCTTTCGGCGAAACTCGCTGTCGGCAACAAAAGCCTCGGCGCTGACGACACCCTGCATCCACAAGTGACTGATTGGCCCAGATGACTCCCCATCCTTAAGATGAATGAAGTGTTTATCGTTTGAATAGAAGTCGCAGGGCTCCAGATTGGCGGCGACAACGCCTTCCGGATTGATTTTTGTACGATCAAGCTTGATCAGATCCGACCGATTTTTTAACAGATCTTCGATTAGCTCTTCTTCGTTCAGGCAGTGGGTCGGCCCGATGACTACGAAGTCCTCAATACTGTCAAAGTGCTCATCGACCCTGTCCTTGAATTTTTTCGAAATTTTGTACCATTTGCCTGCGAACAATACGTAGTTTGTAGGCGTTGGTGTTGGCAGGGTCGCCTCCCAATTGAGGCAATCATAAACCTTCCATCCGGGCTCAATAACTCCGGTCTTCAGGTTTTCAGTGCGGATTTTGTGAGAAGTTTTTATCTCTTGAATCGTGTGTGTGCAACCCAGTCGATTAAGCTCGGCGGCGTAATCCTCGATCGAAAGCTTAGTGAATTCAGGCTTGCGACTGTTGAAGCCTGAATATTGGAGGGCGGCCCCCTCAACGTAGTTTTGGATCTCCGGAGGGGACATATGCAGCAGGCTGTTTGAGCCGCTCCGGATGGTTTGAATTTCCTGGAAGAGAAGTCTGTCCAAGCGTCTAAGGCGAGATGGGTTAGTCTCAACTTTGACGTTGTCAAACCAAGCATAGTCTTTCTTATATGCCTTCGATTTGAAGGCATTCAGGATCTCGACGCACTTGCTGTGGAACTGCGACGGCGTGAGGGGAGTGTCCAGGCTGAGGGCATCTTTTCCTGCAACGAATTTGGCGAAAGCGTCGTCTTCGGGTTTGCCTCCTGCAACCCTTGCGAGATCTCGCAGGGTGTCTACCCCGAATTGGCTAAAGTCGGAAAGCTTACTGGCTTGAACCCGCCGCTGAAACGTGACCGCATCCGGAGTCGCGAGGTCGAGACTCAGAAGACTCCCTCGTCTTACAGTATTTAAGGCAACCTTCAGCCCGAATTGATGCACGAAAGCATCCTCGTTCAGCGCGATGTGTGCATATCCAAAGCACAGCGCCATCCACCTCTGCTTAACGCTCAAGAACAAAATCGCCGCTGAACCACTCGAATGCAGCGCGTCGAAAGGATCGCTGACAAAGCCCTGCAGGAGGCTCAGCCACTCAGGTACAGTGTCGTAGACTTGGCCATAGTAGACGATGCCTTCACCGTCGCCATCCCAGTCCTGATCTTTCAGCGCTCGCGCGCCACCTGGCCCATAGGTGGCGCTGATTGCATCTGCCGGTGTTTTTGTAGGCTTGAGTAGCCTGACGGTGATCGAGTTAACAGCGTTCCGTGCCATCTTGGATCTCTACTGAAGCGTCAATGCCAATATCTTGCGGTGGATCAGATTCTGATGGCCGTGATGGCGAATTGCAATGCAGTTTCATGTGTGTCACGTGATCACTGAGTCCGACAAATCTTGATTTCCCATCGGTAGATGCCCACGTCGCAAAGCCGTGGCGCATTGAGTGTTGGCATCCCTTTGTCGATGACGTGCGCCTTCAAAGGGCTCAATCTGTAAGCGTCTGTCCAACATATTTGCGTGGTTAAACAGGCGCCACCTCTGGGGGAGCTGAACGATCAGTTTTTTAGAGGGTAGAAGACGACCTAAGACCAAGCTTTCTAATAAGTGTAGGGGGATTTACTGACCAATCGTCGAGGAAATGGGGATTTGTTCGGCGTCAAGGCACTTTGCCTTTACCTTGCTCCGAGTGCTGGATATTGTGACATCCATCAATCTCCAGGCAGACCGCTGTTTCCCAAGGATGGCATCTCGAGCGCACCGAAAAATCGGCAGCGCCCCTACAAAGCCTCTCTTGTTATCGCGGCCAGCCGAAGCTGAGCATCGGTTTACCGTGCCCAGAAAAAACTCATTAGGCAGTTGCCCCAAAAAATTAGCGGTGATCGACGTGAACTCAGGCCCTGAAGCATTGGCTATCCAGCGGTATGAACTTGTTCTGCAATGGATACTGGAACTGGTCCCCGCAGACGGGACGGCCGTTGGCAACAAGTCACTCAGGGACCGGATCGATCGGCGAGCTGAGCTTCAGAATTTTGCCGTCTCTGAGGAAGAGTACTGGAGCCTGCGCGACGAGCTCATTACCCAGGGACTGCTCAATAAAGGCGGCGGCCGGGGAGGGTCGGTTTATCGGTTCGATACCGAGTCCAAGGGACGTTCAAAGTCCATTGATCCAGCGCCTCTTACCGATTGGGATGACCTTGATACCCCCCCAAGCGAGATACCGGAAAGCCTAGAGAAGCTGAGAAGCAGGCTTCTCGACCTCAGCGCCCGCAATCGGCTGCTGAACTTTTCACATGCGCGCTCCAAACGTTTCGTACGGATTATTGATGAGTTGCCGGATCACCTGTTCGATACCTTGGCAGATGAAAAATCCATGCGATTTGCTGCTGTTCCTGAACCAACGGAAAGGCAGCTACTTACCCACGGCTTTTTGAAGTTGGACGAAAAGACAGGCGCAGTTGTTGAGCTAAAGAAACAGCCTACGGCAGAAGTCTGGGCGCAGATCCTTGGTATCGCGACCAGCTATGAGCTACCACTGCCCCCTGAAAGCGGGCAAACAGGTAAGCATTCTGACGACGCGATTCAGACGCTCTATTACCCCGTGGAGATGGAGTCGCGGCTACAGATTCTGTATACCCAGTCGCGATCGGCTCTCGAGGAAACGGGTGCGAACATTCTTTATCTTGCGCTCGGGTTCCTGGAGTGGGATGACTCAGTCGCAGGTAAAGACAGCACCCGCCTAGCGCCGCTGATGCTGGTGCCAGTGAATCTGGAGAAAGGCAAGCTCAATCCTCAAACTGCGACGTTCGAATACCGCGTACATCCTACTGGCGAAGACATTCTTACCAACCTTTCATTACGGGAAAAGCTTCGCGTCGATTTTGGTATCGCGCTACCGCGGATAACCGACGACAGCACGCCCGAGGAATACTTCGAACGCATTGTTGAAACGGTGCTGAAGGTTAAACCTGACTGGAAGGTTCATCGTTACGCATCGCTTGGCTTGTTCGAGTTTGGCAAGTTGATGATGTATCTCGACCTTGATCCAGGTCGTTGGAAAGACCAATCATTACTGGATCACGGTCTGGTTAAGCGGCTTACAGGGATGGACGGTTTGCCGGCCGATTCGTCAGGAAAGCAAGGCGCATTTTGCGTCGAGCATTCAATAGACGACATTGAGCAGGTTCACCTGCAGTTTCCTCTAATCGATGACGCCGACAGTTCTCAGCACAGCGCATTGATAGACGTGATTCGCGGGGATGATCTTGTGATCGAGGGGCCGCCCGGTACCGGTAAGTCTCAGACCATCACCAACATGATTGCGGCGGCGCTGGCCCAAGGCAAAAAAGTGTTGTTCGTGGCGGAGAAGCGCGCAGCGCTTGAGGTGGTCAAGACTCGACTTACGAGAGCAGGCTTGGGCGATTTTTGTCTGGAGTTGCATAGCCATAAGAGTCAAAAGAGCGCTGTTATCGATAGCATCCGGCAGCGGATTCAGAACAGCGGTGGCTTTCGCTCGCCCAAGCAGCTTACGGATCTGATTGCCAACTATGAGCGATTGAAGCAGCAACTCAACAAGCACGTGCATCACTTGCATGCCCAGTTCGAAGAGTCGGGAATGAGTGTTCACGAGGTGCTAATGCAGGCAACCCGTTTGCGTGAGGCATTGTCGATTAAACCTTCCGATCTGCATCCGCAGTCGGAGGCGCGAATCGATAAAACGCATTTGCAGGAGCAGGCCGGCTTTTATGCACACATCTATCGCAAGACGGCTGAGGAAGCTGGTCACGCTGGCAAACTTGAAACGCACCCATGGTTTGGTAGCACAAAAACTCGCGTGACTGGCGCTGAGCGCTCCGCACTTCTAGAAAGTCTCTCCCAGGCTCAGCAGGCGCTGCATCGTCTAGCCGCTTTCCGTCCTCGATTAGCAGAACAGCTGCAGGTATCTGTTCTGGAAACCTACAGCCCAGATCAGCTGCGAGGCTTAGCAGCTTCAATTCCGGTACTTGCATTACCTAAAGGTGATGAGGACTGGGATCTGTTGGGGCGACTGGATATCGAGTCCTGTGAGGCGTTGAAGCTGTGGCTGCAAGGTATGGACTCCTTGTTGGACGAGCAAGGCGTACTAGCTCGATCGTTGCGCGCGGATGTCATTGGCTCTGGGCAAGCGATAGTCTCTATCAAAAATGCATGCGCGGCCATACGTCTGCATAACGGCGATGAGGCCCTATCCCTCAATGCTTTGCTGGATGTGATCGAAGAGGCTGAGGAGTTACTGGAACTGGCCCCACGCGTTCAAATGCTAATTCGGCTGTTAGCGGAAGGGGCTGCGGTTCAAGGCTTGCGAAGCGATTTTATCGGTATTGAGCAAGTGGTACTCTTTCTGCAAATGCTCGCGGCGATGCCTGAGGATTTGGCATTTCTTCGCCATAAACGCTTCGAAGACGAGACCTTGGACGGATTGCTCGTAGAGTTGGACAACGACATTCCGGTCATCAGGCAGTTGCAGGAGCAGGCTGCGCACCATTTCACTCTGGATCGATTGCCTGGTCATACACGACTGGAAGACTTGAATCGGGTTCTGGCAGATAAATCACTTTTTCGCTGGTTCAAGGGGCAATGGCGCTCTGCTAAAACCGAGATCTTGGCTATGGCGCGACCAGGGCTCAAGTTGAACCAGCTTCTGGTGGTCTTGCCAGATGTCATCGCTTATCTGAAAAAACACAGTCAACTGAATGAAAGCAAAGTGCTCACCGAGAAGCTGGGTGAACACTTCCAAGGGCTTGATACTCCGATCGACGCACTCAAGCGCTTGCGGGGTTGGTACAAGTTCCTGCGTACAGAATGCGGACGTGGATTCGGTGCAAAAGTATGGGTTGCGGAGTACCTGCTTAAGACAGATGGGGCGCTACTGGCCGGCATTTCGAGTGATAGCGCAGAACTCGAGCCCTACCTGTTGGATGTTCTGGAGCATCGACTGGACCTGGAAGAACTGTTGCCCTTTGACAGTCATGATTTGCGTTCGGAAGATTTGCTCGCTCCAGAGGGTCTGTATGCTCGCCTTATCAACGACATCGGAACCGCGCTGCGCTCGTTGTTACCCGTAATCAGCGAAGAGAAGCCCACGATGGGGCAAATACTGCAGCTGATTCAGTCGGTGGAAAGCTGGCAGGCCCGCTCGGCAGCACTGCAAAGCGACTCAGTGCTACAAACCTGCTTGCCGGGTGAAGAGCTTCCTCGGATAGACAATCTTTCAGCGGCCCGACCTCGTTTGACGACCTGGCGGCATACCGTTGCCTTCGTTCAACCCATTTTGGCGTTGCCGATTCGGGATATTCTTATTCCACAGTTGACCGCGTGCATGCCAAAAGAAGCCGAGTCGCTGATTCTCCATTGGCATCAACAAGGTGCTGCGCTCGCTCTAGCTGTAGAGGCCTGGCAGCAGTCCTTGGAAGCGTTTTTCCAAGGTGCTGCGGTTATTTCCGGTCAGTGGTGGCAGTCCATTGAGAAAGCAGATTTCGAGCCCATGGCCAGCCGTCTGGCCTGGGCTGCTCAGAACCCCGATCTGCTCGACCATTGGTTCGAGTACCGCCGTTTGCGTTCTCACCTGGTTGAGCTGGGGTTCGAGATTGTCGTCGAAGCAATCGAAACGCAGAACCTGGTTTCTGAGCGCTGCATCGATGCCTGTCTGCTCGGGCTTCTTGACAGTTGGGCCTTGCAAATCCTTGAGCTTGATCCCGCGCTGGGGCAGTTTTCGGGCAAAGAACAGGAGGCTATTCGCGCTCGGTTCGCTGATATCGATGAGCAGCTCAAGCATCTTCAACGTGAGCAAGTTTCGTCACGTATTAGTCAGAACAATATTCCTGTCGGAAATAGCCATGGAGCGGTCAGAGACTTTACGCAACTGGCTTTGCTGCAGCGCGAGGCTGAGAAAAAGACACGGCATGTCCCGATCCGCAGCCTGATGAACCGTGCAGCTGAAGCGCTGCAAGGCCTCAAACCCTGCTTCATGATGTCGCCAATGGCTGTTGCTCAATACTTGCCGGCAGGGCACGTTGAGTTCGATTTGGTCGTAATGGATGAAGCATCCCAAATGCGCCCGGAAGAAGCATTGGGTAGCATCGCCCGTGGGAAACAGCTAGTGGTCGTGGGTGACCCGAAACAGCTGCCGCCGACGAACTTCTTTTCCCGCAACGGTGGCGATTCGGATACCGATGAAGCTGATGTTTCATTGGCCGAGGACTCGGAAAGCATTTTGGAAGCCGCCATGCCGCTGTTCAAACTGCGACGTCTACGTTGGCACTACCGTTCCCGTCACGAGAGCCTGATTGCCTTCTCCAACAAAGCGTTCTATGAAAGCAATCTGGTGGTGTACCCATCACCACACCGTGAGTCCGCAGAGTTCGGCGTCAAGTTTGTCAGAGTGCCCCGCGGGCGTTTTGTCGAACAACGCAACATTGAAGAGGCCGAGGTTGTCGCCAAGGCCATTGAGCACCACGTAATTCACCGCCCTGATGAGTCGCTGGGCGTGGTGGCTATGAACGTCAAACAGGCTGATCAGATCGAGCGGATGCTTGAACAGCTGGCCAAACAAAGCCCGCAACTGCAAGTCGCATTGGACCGTAATCAAAGTCAGGATGAGCCACTGTTCATCAAGAACCTGGAAAACGTCCAGGGCGATGAGCGAGATGTTATTTACATCTCCGGTACCTACGGCCCTATGGAGGTAGGCGGTACCGTCCCTCAGCGTTTTGGCCCGATTAACGGTGCCAGCGGATGGCGACGTTTGAACGTGCTGTATACCCGCTCCAAGAAGCGCATGCAGGTGTTCTCCTCGTTTAGCTCGACCGATGTAGTGGTGACCGGTACTTCCAGCAGAGGCGTGCAGGCACTGCGTGACTTTCTGCATTTCGCTGAGTCCGGTCGCATGCCGCACATCAAAGAGTCTGAACGTGCTCCCGACAGTGATTTCGAGGTGGCTGTCATTGAGATGCTGTCTCGTCATGGCTATCAATGCGAGCCCCAGGTTGGTGTTGCTGGTTTCTTCATTGATCTGGCGGTACGTGATCCAGGGCAGCCCGGTCGCTACCTGATGGGGATTGAATGCGACGGTGCGGCATATCATTCGGCCAAGTCAGCGCGTGACCGTGATCGTCTGCGTCAAAGCGTGTTGGAGCAATTGGGCTGGAATATTCGGCGCATTTGGTCGGTGGACTGGTTCCGTAATGCCCGTGTGCAAATCGAACCCATCCTTCAGGAGCTTGCGCGGTTACGAACCGAGCCAGCTGTAGAGGTCGAGGGGATGAGTACGGAATCTGAAGAGGTTTCGATCCAGCAAGTGGCAGATGAGCAGAGCGAGCACGCTGAGCGTATTACCCTTGAGGGTAACTACAGCCTGCGAGAGAAGTTGGTCTGGCTTGAAGAGAATGTGATCCGGCCGAATTTGCCAGAGGTTCCTGTTAACCAGCGGCTATTGAGGCCAGCGATGTTGGAAGCATTGCTTGAGTTTCTTCCTGCAGACCGTATCGAATTTCAGCAGATGATTCCTGGGTATTTGCGTAATGGTACCCATGGTGCGGAAGGGCGGTATATCGACGATGTATTGCTTGTGATTGGCGAGCAGTGAGTCAGCTACTAACAGTGGATGTTCAAGCTGTATCAAGGAATGGTAATGGGATTCTATATTCGTAAGAGCATCAGAGTAGGGCTATTTCGTTTCAATCTGTCCCGGCAGGGTGTGGGCGTTTCGGTGGGATTGAAAGGCCTACGCATCGGGACAGGACCTCGGGGCAATTACGTTCATATGGGGCGGGGAGGCCTGTACTACAGGGCTACCGTACCAAGGACCAACGATAAGCCGCCTTTTTTGCCTCACGTTGAAACTACGGTAATACCTGAGGGTACTCACGCCCCTTTAGTCGAGATCGAGTCCGCGGATGCTTCGCAAATCGTGGATTCATCCTCACGTGATTTGCTCGATGAAATGAATGCGAAGCAGGCAAGATGGCGGCTTTGGCCATGGGTTGGTGTCCTGGGAATCCTCGTAGTATTTCTTGGCCTGCGTAATGGTTGGTCCATTGGGGCTATATGGGGTGCGCTTATCCTCGGTTCAGTCCTAACCATTGCCTCTGCAGTACGCGATACGATGGCTAAGACGGTTGTACTGTTTTACGATTTTGACGCCGAGATGGAAGAAGCTTACGAAGCACTGCACAGCAGTGGCCAGCAGGTTTCGGCAGCAGATGCGGCCTGGCATATTGAGGCCGAAGGCGCCGTTCATGATCGTAAGTATCACGCTGGTGCGAGCAATCTTGTACGTCGGAAAAAAACGACTATTGCTCGGTCTTCACCACCTTATGTAAAAACCAATATAGAAACCATCTCCATGGTTGTTGGGCGCCAAACGCTGCATTTCTTCCCTGATCGTGTATTGATTTATGACGAGAAAAGTGTGGGCGCGGTTAGCTATCGAGAGCTGCAGTTGCAGGTCAATGCGAAGCGGTTTATTGAAAGTGCTTCGCCTCCCAGGGATGCCACGGTAGTCGACAGGACGTGGCAATTTGTTAATAAGAAGGGCGGCCCTGATCGTAGATTCAAAAACAATCGTGAACTTCCTGTTTGTCTTTACGATGAATTGAAATTGTCTAGCACCACGGGTCTGAATGAGGTCGTACAAATCTCGCGAAATGGTGTGGGAGAGGCTTTTGCCAAGGCGATTCTCGACCTTGCACGGGTTATGCCTTCTGAACGGTAAGCTGATGTGGCCCGAGGTGTCGCGTATATTTGGTGCGGATTTCGGACGTTTTATGCGCTGCGAAATTAGCCAGCAGGCTGCTGACTAATTTGGACCTGACAGCGTATCGCCAAGTGGCTTAGTCCCCATGGAGATTGTTGCGCCGTTAGAGTCTCGACGACGAAATGCAGTTTTCTCATAAATAACTCCATCAGGACACACGACTTGCCTATCAAAACGGATGTCTGGACCGTCGGCCTTACACCGAACAAGCTGCGTCAAAGCCGATTGGCCAGCGAGCAGTTGTTGGAAGAGATGATCATCAACTCCCCAAGTATTCTCTCGGATGAATGGATGCTCATCGGCAGACAAGAAAACACTGGGATGGGTGGACGTATCGATCTATTGGCCATCGCACCTGACGGCGCACTAGTGCTGATTGAACTCAAACGCGACCGCACGCCCCGTGACGTGGTCGCTCAGACTCTCGATTACGCGGTTTGGGTAGATAGCCTGCGCGAGGAGGAAATCGCAGCGATCTACAAACGGTTCCGGCCTGGATGCAGCCTGGATGTAGATTTCTTGGTGCGCTTTGGACGCGTACTGAACGAAGACGATTTGAACAAAAGCCACCAACTAATCATCGTTGCCACCGAATTGGACGCCAGCAGCGAGCGAATCGTTGAGTATCTCAGCAAGCGAGATATTCCGATCAACGTGCTCTGCTTTCAGATTTTTCAGTCTGGTGATCAACAGCTGCTGAGTCGATCCTGGTTGCTTGACCCTGTTCAGACTCAAGTGAACGCCGTGTCGACGAGTGAAGGGCATAACGAACCCTGGAATGGCGAGTTCTACTGCTCATTTGGAGACTCCGCTTCACGCTCATGGGCCGATGCCGTGGAGTTTGGTTTCATTTCCGGTGGCGGTGGGGCGTGGTATAGCAAAACCCTACAGCTTCTGTCTCCGGGCGATCGCATCTGGGTGAATATTCCGCAGCAAGGCTATGTCGGCGTCGGGCGTGTTCTGGGAGCGTCAACACCTGCAAGCGAATTCACCGTGATGCAAGACGGGGTGGAGCGACCGGTGCTTGAGGTCGCGACGCGGGGCAACTATCACGCTGAGTTCGCCCACGATCCGGAGCGTTGTGACTATTTTGTTCCGATCCAGTGGCTGCAAAGCGTGCCTGTGAGTGAGGCGGTGCGGGAGATTGGGATGTTTGGTAACCAGAATACGGTTTGTCGTCCGACTACGCCGAAGTGGCGGTGGACGATTGAGCGGTTGAAGCAGCGCTTTCCGCGTTTTGATGAAATGTCGGCGACTGAGGTTGCGAGCATGCCGTAGCAGCGGCCAGAACCCTGGCTGTGTCGCCGTAATTGTCCAACAGGCTGTTGAGCAATTACACCGCGTCCCCAAACACAGCCCGCTCCAGCACCCCATGTTGCTGTTGCCAGCCTGGCATATGGCTGGCTACCAGGGTCCAAAATGCCTTGGTGTGATTCTTCTCCACCGTATGGCAAAGCTCATGGACAATGACGTAATCCTGCACGCTGGCCGGCAGTTCCATCACCCGAGGATGAAACTCCAGGGTGTTGTTCGCATCACAGCTGGCCCAGCGACTTTGGAAGTGACGGATACGAGTTCCATTGGCTTGCAGACCGGTCTGACGCTGCCAATGGCGAACACGCACCAATAGCTTTTCATGAGCACGTTCCCGGTAGAAACGCTCCAGCAATGGCATCAAAGATTCGGGTTTGATGCTGACACCCTCCGGGTTATCAACAATGAAACGTGATGCAGTGAAAGTTAGCCGGGGCTTGAGGATCTCAGGTGTATGCCTTACCTCGGTGAAATAGGTACGACCGGCATAGCGTAAGCGGCTGCCTGTAACGATGGCATCGTTAGTCAGGGGGAGATTTACCTGAGCCAGCTTTTCGCGAATCCAGCGGGCACGTCGCAGCACCAAAACTTGTTGCTCCGAATCATCCACCTGCGGCCCACGCAGCAGAACAGGCTGCCCTCGTTCCACGGTCACGTAGTGCCGCTTCAGATTTGTATCAAGCTGAAAGTGCCACTCGATAGTCGTTTGGCCGTACTGCAAAACAGGCATGGTCAGCGTCGCATTAGTTTTTTAGCAAAATAGCCAAGATACGCTTGGCGTGATCACGCGCAGTTGAACGCTCCCAGCCCGCCAGCGGCATTAACAAGCCTCGTAGATGGTCTCTGATGTCAGGGTGCATCTCTGGCATTTTCTTCCAGTTGTCACTGGCCACTGTGCGGCTCAATTCCACATCCTCAAATAGCTTAGTCGTCGTGATCCTGGCGGTGTCTTCAGTCAGCAGGGAGGCCAGATAGTGATAAACAGCAGAATGTGCAGGTTTGTTGAAGCCGGTGTTGTTCTTATTCTGTATGCGCTGACTGAATAACTCCAATTGCTCCAGGAACTTGGCTTGGGTGATGCGACCAGCTTTTTCCTCCAGTAGCAGCTTTTCCAGCTCTTCTGCCAGCTTATCGAAAAACGCCGGATCTTTATCCTTGCCAGTGGCAATGGTGTGTTTGAGCTGGTTCTTCATCACCAATGCTTGGCTACCAGGGCTGGCCAACTTTTTCAAACGTGCCATATCGCTTGCATCAAGAATCGAGACCTCACGGCCCAACAGGCTCTTGGCCGGGCTGGCGGCAATGTACTCATCCAGCAGTTGTTGTAGCAGTACAGACTCCAGCTTGGTGATGCGCTCCTTGTAGGTACTGCCCGGCAGCTTGTCCCGCAGCATCAGCCGAATCTCACCAAATAGGGTGAAGTAAGGTTTGAAAGGCAAGCCGCGCACATCGGGCAGAATGATGTCGACGGACCGGTTGAACTGCTTCACCAAATCCAGAAATTCTTCGACCACATCCAACCTTGTGTCAGGGTCAAGGAAGCGCTCGGCGTCATCCTTGTAATCCTCGCGCTGCGCCACTGGATCATGCTTTTTTGGCAGCAGCTTGAGTATGCGGTCGAGCGTGGCTTGTAGCTTGGGTAGTTCGGTTCCGACACCTTCCCAAACCTGCGAAGGTTTGACCTCACCTCCGTAGATTTTCAGGGCATGGTCAAGGTGCTCAACCACTCCGTGGTAATCCACGATGTAACCGGCATTCTTGCCTGGTAAGGTGCGGTTCACCCGGGCAATGGCCTGCAACAGGGTGTGTTCCTTGAGCGGTTTCTCCAAGTACATTGTGCCCACAATGGGGGCATCCCACCCGGTGAGCAGCATGTCGGAAACGATGATTAGCCCAACATTGTTTGCGTGCGACTTACCGTCCAGTCCTTTGCTTTCATCGCCGTAGGGCAAAGGGAACAGTTTGCTGACGAAATTTGCGATCTGCTCTGAGGGCATGGCAACCGGTTCTTTTCCCGCTTTCACTTCGGCCTTAACCCGCTCCTCAATGGTTTGCATCTTGCTGATGCCAACTTCGTATTGCTCTGCCTCCTCCATAACGGAAGCCCCGGTGCGGGATGAGGTTATGCTAGCGAGTGAAATGACCACTTTGCTATCAAAGGTCGGTAACCCCTTTTGCGCGCGTTCAGTCATGATGACGTCGAGCAAGTCCTTGTAGCGCACAGCCATGTCACGACCATCGCACACCAACATGGCTTTCAAACCCTTGGCCTTTACGTTACTGACGAAATGTTCAACTAGATGCTCGGCCACCTGCTCCATACGGTCACCAGCTTTGCGCCACTTGCTCAGCAGCGCCCGTTTCAAATCGTGCTGTCTGATTTCGCTCTCGTTGGCGAACTGCTCCTGGAATGCCTCATCCAGTTCACTATCGGCAGACAGCGCCACCCAGGCATCCTGGTACTTGATCGGGAGGGTTGCACCATCGGCCACTGCTTCATGTAGGCGGTATTCGTCGATGTACTCGCCGCCGCCAAACTCACCCAGCGTGTGTTTGTCGTCTTGCAAGAGCGGGGTGCCGGTAAAGGCAATGAACTTGGCATTGGGCAGACTGGCGCGCATGAAGGCAGCAAGGAAGTCGTATTGGCTGCGATGGGCTTCATCGACCAGCACATAGAAGTTCGGCTTGGTACTCAGTACTCGGAAATGCACCTTTTCCCGGCTTACCTCTTCCCATTTAGCTGGCAACGTTGTGCCGTGGACATCAAATTGGCCGTGGTGGGAGTTTTGCTCTTCCACCACGAAAAAGTCTTTTCCTTCACGTACCCGTTTATGTCGGGTTGTTTGCGAGGTGTCGTCTTCTTCAGGCGCTGTGTCGGGTTGATAGTTCGCCTGATCGCTCTCCTGAAACTTCTGAACTGTACTGGTGAATACGCTGCCGTAGTCGTTCGACAGCATTTTCATCAGGCCATCAACGGATACCGCTTGAATGGCCTTGATACCCACCGCATGGAAGGTATCGAAGATCTGTTTGTCGAGGTCTTTGCGGTCAGTCAGCACCAGTACCGTTGGGTTATTCAATCCCGAGCTGTCGGCCCGCAACATGCGGGCAAGTAGTGCCATAGTTAGAGATTTGCCACTGCCCTGGGTATGCCAGACCACCCCTCCCATGGGCTTGGGTGCTGAAAGGCGCTTTACCGTTTTACATACTGCACGCCATTGTTGGTAGCGCGGTAACTTCTTCGTTGTTTTGCCGTCACGGGTTTCGAACAACACAAAATGAGTAATCAGTTGCAGGAAACGACTTGGCTCGAAAAGCGCCCAAAGTAGCTGCTCTTGCTCGCTAGGCGCATCCCCCAGCAACGCTGCCACAGTGGCTTTTTCGTGCTCCTGCAACCGATAGCGATTGTAGTACGCAGGCTTTGTGAGGATGGCCCCATATAAGCCTTCACGCCGATTGAGTCCGACACACACCTGGTTGAACACAAATTGAGCTGAAAATGTTCGCTGGTAACCATCCAGTTGCCCCAGCGCTTCATCCAAGCGGTGATGGCTGGCTTTACATTCGATGATTGCAAGGGGGAGGCCATTCACAAACAGCAGCAGGTCAGGTCGGAAGATCTCGCCATCAGCATTACGCCCGACGTGCTGATCGACCACATGAAAGACGTTGCTGGCGGTGTCACTGGCGTCGAGGAAACGCACGCTGCGTAACTTACCTTCGACATCCTTCACCTGAATATCGGAGCGATGAACCACTTGTTCCCAGAACGCCTTATTGGCCGGCAACAACTCATCGTTGACCCGCTTGCGCAACTCGATAAGGGTGGCACTGATGCCACCGGGCGCACTCGTCAGCCAAGGGTTGAGTGCCAACAATCGAGACTTCAGAACATCCTCCAAAAGCGGAGCAAGATGTCGATGTTCAACCTGTACCTGACTGCCAGAAATGTGGGTATAACCGAGCTTTATCAGCCATGCGATGGCTGGCAGCTCAACACCAGCTTTCTCGGATGTTTGGCTCAATTGCTTACTCCTGTTCCTTGGAGGTTTCCCTCGGGCTACTTCGACACTTATGTGTTTCGAACTGCTGAGAATCGTGAAGCTACTTTGGCAGCACTAGCTGCACTATCGAGTTTGACCCTCCACTCGCCGGTCAGCAGCTTCTGCATCAGGCCACGTTTGAGGGTTTGGCAGTTCGCTTGTTTCAACGCTAATGAATTCAGCTTTTCGTCCACGCCATCCAGAATCTGTGTGATTCTCTTTTGTTCAGCTAACGGAGGGAGCGGGATAACTATTTTTTCCAACGCAGCTAGGCCCAGCGTTTTATTTCGACCTGCCCCCCCTGGTGAAGCCAGTGTTAGCAAACTGATACCTGTTGGGGTAGTTAGAAATCTAAAGATGAATGATGTATCAGCGCGGGTTTGATCAACGACGCACGTGATGTATCGGTGAGACCCAAAGCGCCCATTATCTTGAGGCTTTGCGATGGCAACAGCCCCCTCCCATGCGAAAACGTTCGACAGTAACAAATCCCCGGTTTTGATCTCGAATAGGCGCTTATTACCGACTTCCCTACCTAGCAAGGCTGGCTTGTGAAACGTACCTTTTCCATAGGAGCGTAATCCGAGTTCTGGATAGAATGCGTCCAGATTGATATCAACAGGTCTTCTAACTAATGGGGCAATTTCTCCAAGTGCTACCTCTTCCCAGATTGCTGGAGTTTGCCCATTAGTGCCCTCCTTGAACTCGGAGTGTTGCTGCCAGAGACCTTGGTCATTTTGAGTGCCTACGCCATTGCTAAGCAGGCTTTGAGTCAGACCTTTTTTGAGGTTTTGGGTGGTGGCAATCTGCTGGGTAATCACGTCCAACTTGCCGTCCACTACCGTGAGGATGGCGGCGATTTTTTGTTGTTCGGGAATTGGGGGGGTGGCAATATCCAGTACTTCTAGTGAAGCTCTGCTCAAACTAGGTACACCTGAAGCTTCATTTAATTTTCTCAGGTCAAACGAAGAAATTGCGTAATACAGCCATGACCAATCAAAAGCCTGTTTCGGTCTTGTGTAAAAGGTCGTGTCAATTGCCCAGAAGGGCCCCTCGCTACGCTGAACCTTATCAATCGTGCCTTTACGGCCAAGAATAATGCTTGGCCCATCACATAGGGACGCATTGGTATACCCAGAGACACCACCTGTACCAAAGATAGGGATGCCGTGATCCAACTTTTCTATATCCGCCGGGGACTTTCCATAAACTATATCGACCAAGGTTGAAAGCTTGGTGGCCACCCAACTATTTGGAATCCAACCACATGGCGTCGATATGAATCCCGGTTTATCAGCCAAACTCATACCCCCGCCTCCAGCAACCCCAACTCCATCAGATAGCCATTCAGGCGAGCATCGATCTGTATTTCCTCTTCAGTCAGCGTTGCTAGCTGCACCAAGGTAGCGGCTAAATCTACCGTATCTTCGATCTCACCATTGTCGATATAGCGACCGATGTTGAGGTTGCCATCATTGGTGCGGATTTCGTCCAGCGTCACCACACGGCAGTAGTTTTTCACCTCAATCTGCCTGGCAAACGCCGCCTTGTGAGTGCTCAGAATGTGGGTGATATCTTGCGGCCGCAAATAGTTCTGAACTTTATCGTCACCATAATCTGCGCTAGCGTTGATGATGATGACCTTGTTCTTTAAGCCTATAGGCTTCTGCTTATTGAGGATCAGGACACATGCAGGAATGGGGGTGTTATAGAACAGCGCTGGAGGCAAGCCAACAATGGCCTCGATCAGGTCGCCAGGTTGGTTGCCGCTCGCCGCATCAGTGCCAAACAGCAATCCTTCACGAATCTTGCCTTCTTCACCACTGCGGAACAGGACACCATGAGGCAGGATGATACCCATGCGGCCATCGGCTTTGAGACTAGCCAGCATGTGCTGAGCAAAGGCGAGATCGGCATAACTCCGTGGAGGGGTGCCATATATCAATCGACCGTACGGGTCGCTAACCTGCTTATAGTTAGGTGCTTTAGGCTTCTTACCGCTGTCCTGTTCGTTCTCGTTGCTCAACTCCAGCGGCGTCCACCAAGACTTGGCTGAGAACGGCGGATTGGCGATCACCCGGTCAAATGTTTTCAGGAAATCGCCATCAAGATGCCTTGGCTCTACCAGAGTATCACCACGCTCAATGGCGGCGTGCATGTTGTGCAAATAGAGATTGAGTTTGGCGATGGCCCAAGTGCCCAGGTTCTTTTCTTGCCCATACAACAGCACATTCGGTTTACCCATCAACGTGCCATTGGGCAGCCGGGATATATGGTGTGCACTCTCCACTAACATACCGCCACTGCCGCAGGTAGGGTCATACACGCTGTGACCCGGCTGCGGATCAATCAGCTCGACCACCAGTTGTACCACGGCCTTGGGCGTATAGAACTCGCCCCCTTTTTTACCGGCATCATCAGCAAACTGCTTGATCAAGTATTCATAGGCATCACCGAGCATGTCCGCCTTGTACAGATCGGCATTTCCCAGTTTGTACTGGTTGAAGTGACGCAACAGGCGCTGCAAGGTGCCATCCGACAGCACGCGTTTGTCGCCATATTGGGTGGCTGTCAGCACATGTTGCAGCTCGGGATTGTTTGCCTCGATTGTGGCGAAGGCCTTATCCAGCGCTTCACCAATATTTTCTGTGCGCGAAATCAGCTCAAACCAGCGGGCACTGATGGGGAGCTTGCCCCATTTGTCCTCAATCTCGTCTTGAGCGTCTGCATAACTGAGCTTGTCCGTGTTCATCAGATGACGGATTCGCTCTTCGAAGACGTCGTTATAGCGCTTGAGAAAAAGCAGGCCAAAGATGTAGTTTTTGAAGTCGGAAGAGTCGATAGACCCGCGCAGGATGTTCGCCGACTCCCAGAGCCAGGACTCCAGGGTTTCGAGTGACAGCTTGTCAGCCATGAGTAAATTGGTCCTTGAGGAATACGTGAACCCTTCAGCGCTTTGCGTTTTCTGCTGCCTGGACGCTTGAGCGAACCTTAAAGGGTAGGTTGATGCAATTGTACAAGCTCGCGGTTACAGAAGGCCCGAAATCGACCTCCATCAAAAGATAAATCCCTGCGAGGGGTTCCAGGCATGTGACATTCAAAAATGTTTTCAGCTGCCCCTTGCCGGCCCCAAGATGATGCACTCGTAGCCTAAGGAAGCGCTTATGCTGGTCGTCCACGTCGCTTGGCTATTAATTGGATGGTAAGCCGATAGTAGTAGCGGGTCGCCTCTGAGTGGTTTGCCAGGTGGATGGCCATAAACCACTGAAAGTGCTTCTGCTTCCAAGTCCATGGATTGTCTCGCTGCCAACGTTTTCCAATGGCCGCTTGCATGGCTCGGGCTTGCCGGAGATGCCGTTGCCGCGTGACCTTCGAGCCGGTCAGTACGCCACTCAGGAACAGCGCCATATCGAAAGGCTTGGTCACGCTCGGCCTCCAATGTAGGCCGAAACCACATCGATCCGGTTATGTCCGAGCTCAAGGCTGATCTGTTGTCGCGCTCGCTGATCAAGGCCACGGTCAATACGATAGCAGTGGCCACCATTGATTGGGGCAGCATGGCCCGTGAGTTGCTCGTATCGCTCGCAAGCGTAGGCTGCTCGCAGTTCATGAAAGCCTTTCCACCCTTGTTCATGCAGTATTTCGCGGGTAGAGCGCACGGTTTGTTGCAAGAACGTGGCGTAGCTTTCATCTCGGGCCAGCAAATTGTGGCTGCCAGCCGGTGATGCGCTACGAGCAAACTGCAACGCCGCCTTTACCTCTTCATTTGCAGTGATCCATCTCGGCGCTGAAGCACCTGAACGGCCACCTTTAGTACCGTCCTGGATGTTTATGCGGCCTACGCATTTAGCTTCGCGTTGCAATCGTGGCAGGTCAGCGAGGATCGCTTCTCGCAGACGCATACCTGTTTCTCGGGCCAAAAGGACAATCGCGGCCACCCGGTCGTGTTGTTGTTCGCGAAGAACCTCAATCACTTGCCGCACCTGTTGGCGGTCTTGGCCATCCGGCGAGCGGGTACGTACGGTTGAGCGCTGCTGTCCTAGCGCCTGGCTCGGGCTCGGGACTTTCACATACTGATCACCGCGCAGCGCCGCCAGCGTTCGGTTGACGCTGGACAACCGGTTTTGCGCGGTGGCGATGCTGAGGTCGCCATGGTCGATTTGCTGGCGAAGGTACTGGGCATAGTTGAGTAGCGTCTGCCGATCGATCTGCCGCGCATCGTTGTAGCCAGGGCCTTGCTCGGACCGGTACCACTTAACGAACGCCAGCCAACGATCACTGTGGGCTTTGACCGTGGCGAAATGGCCGCCGCCGAACAGATCCTTAAGCGCCTGCGGACCGGCATAGCTCAGTTGGCGACCATAACCAAAGTTGCGACCGTCACGCCTGCCGACCAGAGCCATCCTGGAGTTCCTTCGCCTGTTGGCACAGGTAAGCCAATAGCTCGCGCCACTGGCCGTTCACGGGGGGGAGTTGGCCCCAGTCACTGGGACGAAAACACAGCCGGTTTTCCAGGCAGAACAACTCGGCACCTTCCTGGTGTAGGCGCTCAATCAGATCGCTGATGTGTGAGCTGCCCCCTTGGTTTTTGGCGACAGCGGCGACAGTGGCGACAAGCCCCGTGGTACCGGGCTTGGAGCGTGGCGACAAAGTGGCGACAGTGGTGGCGACAAGTTGTAAATGATGAGCGTTTTTCGCCTGGGCGCGCCGGTTGCGTAGGGCTTCATTGAGTCGAAACATGGCGCACCTCGAAGGAGTGTCCGTCTGTGCTCAGCCATTGATGAGTGATCAACTCGACCAGCAGGGCTAACGTGTGATGGCTGCTTTTGCGCGCGAAGCGCGGGCCGTTGCGCAACAGATCTCGAACCGTGAAACGGCACCACTGTTTTTCCTGTAGCCAACGCAGCAGCCGATCGGCTTCTACCCGCTGGGTGTTGATCGGTTCCTGCTCAGTAAGCCGTTGGATCTCGGTCAGGTAGTAATCCATCAGCGAGGAAGCGCGCTGGATGTGGGTGACCTCGATCAGTTCGTGGTCTTCCAGTACCGCAAAGAGGCCGGCGATCCGTAGCAGATTGTCTGCGGCCTTGGAGGCGCTGGGTCGCACGTTGGCCAGTTCGTCGAACTCGCCGAGTTGGGCTTCGATGGTGTCGTGCAGGTTGATCCAGGTTTGTCGGGCCAGGCTTCTGAGGGGCAGGGCTTTGGGTTGTAACGCGCCATCGCTGCCGATCGCCCAGGGACGTTGCAGCAGATCGGTGATTCGTTGGGTGTAGCGTTTGAGGCTGATGTCTTGGGTGAGATCCACCGGCTGATAAAAACGCTGTCCGGCCAAGCTCTGTGGCCAGGTGATCAGGCAACGGGCGAAGATGCCTTGGCCGTTGAGTAGCGGATCCTTGAGCAGTTGTCCCGCCAAATAAGGTTGCAGCATCAAATGCAGACTCAAGCGCCGGTCATAGGCGCGCAGGCTTTCTCCTGCCATGGAACGAGAGCGATCGATGGGGTTGCCGTCCCACAGCGAGGACAGAGTGGTCACGGCCTTGAGGCGGTTGTCCCTGCTCATGGTGCTGCTACCGAGGAATTGGCCGCCCTCATCGCTGAACAGCCCCATGCTGGGCAGACCCAAGCACAGGCTTTTGGTCAGGGCTTCGATGGTCGGTTCGCTGCTGATCAGTCGTGGTGCTACGGGCTCTGGCTCTATATGGATTGGCGTGTCGGTGTGGCTATCGATCGTTGCCATCTGCTTCTGAGATTGCACAAGGGTAGCGCGATAGCGATTGAGTTTTTCGCGGTAGGCCTGCCATTGCAGGCGTTCCCATTCGCGGGCTGGCTGCAAGGCCAGCTTATCCACCGCCGTCTTGCGATCCCCGGAAGCCGCAATAGTGAGTAGGTACAACGACAGCGGATAGACCCGGCCATCCAAATGCACATTGGCATGCCCCTGAGTGGCCAAGGCCGAGGTCGCGAGCACCGATTGCGCGGCCATGGCCTGCGGCACACCCATCACCTCGGCCATGCGCTCGACGGCCGGCCCCAGCAGATCACCCAGGGCGTCCACCGGATACTCCAAGGGCGTCTGGCTGGCCTCCAGCAAGGGTTGCGGCGGCAAGCTCCAGGTTGATTGCAGCATCACCTTTCTCCTGTTTTTCCAGTGTTTCCTCACGCTCCCGCCACGGATGTTGAGTGTTATCAGGGATGAAGGCCCCTGCGGCCTGTGAGGGTGTTCACTGACGCGGAACGGACGGCTCGTTACGACCAAGAGCTTGGGCAACTCCCATGAGTCTGACCTCCTAAACGTATCCGAGGATGCGGGCGGGTGGAGGTTGCACCGGCTGACGAATCCGATACCGCGAGACCATGGGAGAGTGAAGGCATTAACGTCGCGACTGGGGCATGCCTGACTGTCAGTCAGGTGCAGCCTGTCCTGGGCTGCGGCACCGTCGCTAGCGGTAATGCGAGACGTGTCGAATCGGTTTTGTCACGCCGATTGTCACGCGGTGAGTTGCCGCAGAGCCCGATCAGACGTGGGCTGCAGCAGTGTGATGAGCGCCCGTCTCTTTCCCGGAGAAAGAGACGGGCGCGGATTGGCGCAGCGAAGTGTGCTGAAAGGTGAGGTAGCTGCAGCGCAGCGAGGTAGGTCCATCGTCTGACGCAGTGGGCAGATAAGTCGAGTAGGCATCCATCACTCTTGGGGAGTGACCGTGCGAGCCGCCGGACGCTAATCGCACTTTGGGAGAACCACCACGCAAGTGGCGTAGCCTCAAAGGTTCTGGCTACCTGGGCTGGTGCTGTCAACGACAGCGATCCGTGCGCCAATTTTTATACCCACCCGAAAAGACGGTCAAGCGTCATGGCCAAAGCGTACAAAAGTGGCGACTGTCGCCACTTTTGTCGCCATGTTCCAGGCCAGGCAGGACAAGGGTTGTCGCCGCTGTCGCCGCTGTCGCCACTTCTCTAGCTATGGCCCACGACAGGTTCACTCTGACACTGGGAACTTCACTGCGCTCGATAGAGACCATGGGCAATCACTGACGGGTAAACGACGGCGTGACTCTAATCAAATTTGAAATGGAATGGTGGAACGAGGTGGCTTCAAAAAAGAGCAAGTGAACCCTCCGACCGGCGCGATCAGAGATCGCTGAATCGGAGGGTTTGGCGGGAAAAGCAAAGTCTCAAACGTCAAATACAGCCTCAAGCATCAAAGCTGGTTGATTGGGAAGTGGCGGCCTCACGCCGCATGATCAGCGTCTGCTGCAACCGCAGCAGAAAACCGGCCTCGAAAGCCTCTTGGGGATCACCTGGGCGATGACGTTTTCGGTTCTGCGCCAGTGCCCACCATAATGGTAGTGATGAGCCATCAAGCCAGGTCTCAGCACAACGAACGCCGTCCTCAATCATTGGACCGAATTCGTTGCCCCATGGTGTTCGGATCCCGGGGCAACCTTCCGCGGACGGGACTGAGTAGTACTCACCGATCTGTTGATGAACGCGTTGAGCAGGGATGCCGGTCAAGTACCGAAACGCTTTGTCGAACAACACTGCTGCATCATCCAGCAGCTCTACAGCCAGCTCAACGTCCTGCGGAAAATGAAGCAGGATGCTCTGTGCTCCATTAAGCCGAAGAGTGGCAGCCTGCCGTAGTTTAATAGCGGCATCTTCAGGGGTAAGCGATGCAGTATCGATGGTGTTGGGTTTGGGAAGGCTGATTAGAAGCGAGAGATCAAACATCGCGGAACCCTCCGAGATAGTTTGCAGCTTGAACCAAATGGCCAGGGTGGCGCACGAGCTTAAAAGGTGGGCATGCCATTTTCCTTATCTCCTTGGTTTGATTAAGGAATGCCATCCACCGTTCTGACTCGGCATAGGGTGGCAAACCGTACGGGGGTCAGAAACCGGAAACCAAGGAACCGGCCAGGCCGAAGCCTGCCCCGCACGGTTCGCCATAGAAAAGCAGCAGCTAGCACTCGAAGTGCTAACTGTGCGGAATGGAAGAAACCGCGCCTTGGTTTTGATTCGGGTTCTGACGCCCGGTCGCGGGATTGACCGCGACGAGGCAAAGCGTAAATGTGAAGCCCTGACAACACAAGCAGGCAGTGTCAATAAGATCTGCATCCGAATGAAAGCTGCCGGTCAAACGCTAACGCTCGCTGGTATCTGATGGCTACGGTGTCGCTAAAAACAGGATCGATGAGTAGTTAACGTTTGCCACTGCCATAGCTTCCCGGAAGCCGAGCCCATGAGTCGAGCATGTCTACTCGCTTTGGGGCTTTTTTTACCTTTGGTGCGGGTGGTTTGGGAGCAACCCTCTCAGGGACTCTTGTCTTGAATTTGTTCACCGCGAATTCAGCCAAGCTGACCTTGAAACTGATTTTCTCGTTTATAGGATTACCCGACTTTACGAATTTGACACCTCCGTTCTCCATCTTGGATTTCAATCCAAGGCGTTCACAAATCCAGCTTGAAACGAAAAGTTTGTAGTCACGATTCTCGAATACGTTTACTACCGGACCCAATTGGCTGTAGTCAAAATGCTGGGAACTGTGTGCTATGCAGTACGCTAAGGCCTCGCTATACAGCGTCGACATGAGCAGCTTTTTCTCATCAATCAGCGGCCGCAAAGCGTTTTTGTTGATGGATGCCACAAGTTTGTATGATTCCTTCACGTTGGCTCCTGCCCTTTCGGATCATGGTGTGCAGCCAATTAGAGACGATAAATAGGCGGGTTGGGACTGGTCTGAATCAGTTTCCTTCGAGATGCCCTGTGCGTGAGCTTTTTCATCTCGTAGATACTCCAGTCTCCTTAATCACTTTCAAGCACCTAAATATCCTGTTTGGCCCGCTTTTTCTCTGGCGTTGATGTGGCGTACTTCGCCCACGCGTTCATCAGCTCTTTTCGCTTATCAAAGAAATCTGATCGGGAATAAGCGCCTTCAGTTTCCCCGCGCTCGTCATGAGCGAGGGCAAGCTCACAGATCTCCCGTGGAAAGGCAGTAGTCTCTCCGGCCCAGTCTCGGAATGTCGAGCGGAAACCATGGCGAGTGATGTGCTCATAGCCTAATTCGTGCAGCAGACTACGAATGCCATTAGCATGCATCACGCCGCTACGACCGTTACCAGGGAAGAGATAAGGGCTGCGTACTTGAATTCGTGGCAGGTTTTTCACCAGCTCGACGACCTCAGGAGAGAGCGGGATGGCGAATGGCTCGCGTGTTTTCATCCGTTCTGCGGGTAAAGACCATCGGCCTGATTCCAGATCTAGCTCGTCCCATTGAGCAAATCTAACCATGTGGCTACGGGCGCCGGTAAGAATCAAGAATTGAGCTGCTACCGATACGGCGTTGGGAATCCTGCGTAATATCTGCATGAGCTCAGGCAGTTCCTGCCATGGGAGGGCCGGGTGATGAACACGCTTGCGAGCTTTCTTCTTTTCATGGCGGCTCAGCAGATTTTCCAGATGTCCTCGCCAGCGGGCCGGATTTTCTCCGACCCGCAGCCCTCTCGATCTGGCGGCATCTAGAACCTGTTCGATCTGCCCGCGCACTTCATCTGCCGTACGTGTTTTCGTCGACCAGATCGGTTGCAAAGTTTTGAGGACTAGCTTGGTATCGATTTTTTCTGCTGAAAGTTTCCCTAAATAGGGGAAAGCATAGAGTTCCAGCTTGCGAAGCCAGCCTTTGCGCCACTTCTCCGACCAACTGGAGCCGTGAGCATCACGATAGTCGTTGGCGAGTGTTTCGAAGGTAATCTGCTTCGCTTGTTCACGGCGTTCAGCTTCTTTCTGAGCGGCCTGCTCAGCTTGTCGCTTGGCGAGTGGGTCATCGCCTTTCAGGACCTGGATGCGATTTTCGAATGCTGCAGCACGTGCTTTTTTCAGATCGAGACTAGGATACCCGCCAAGGCCCATCTCCCTCCGTTTACCGTGGAGCTGAAACCGCAACACCCAGTTTTTCCGGCCAGTGGCGGTCACGACTAGGCGCAGTCCATCACCGTCTTCATAGGTGCCTGGCTCGGTCAGATTTTCGACTAGTTTTGCAGTCAGCTTTCCCATGATTACCGCTCTCCAATCCCCCATTTGATCCCCCACTTTTTCGTGGAAGCTGATGGATGAAAAAAGAAGTCACAAGAACAAAAGTAAGCTGAAACCCTTGATCTAGCAAGGCCATCGCGATTTTCACTAGATGGGAGTGGCTTTCAAAAAGGTATTAAAAAGCCGGCTTGTGGCCGGCTTCTCGGGGGCGGGTTTGGCTTATTTTTGGTAAGCCGTACTCGCCTTCAATTTAGACATCCAGGCCCTGAGTGTCAGGGGTGGGGCGTGGCGGCTTATTGCTGCCTTGCCTGCAATCCGGCCTGCTCGATGCAGGGCGCGGTGCTTATGTGGCGCGAATCATACTGGGATTCAATGTCGTTTCCCAGCGAAAACAGCTCAATTTTCAGGCATAAAAAAACCTCGGCGAACCGAGGTTTTGGTGTGAGCCAAGCCTGCTGCAACGCAGGCCGGGGTTCACTTAGCCTTTGTAGGCCGCTACCGACTTCATGATCTCGGTACGGGCTGCTTCTGCATCGCCCCAACCTTCGATCTTCACCCATTTGCCTTTCTCGAGATCTTTGTAGTTCTCGAAGAAGTGCTGGATTTGCTGAATCAGCAAAGGTGGCAGGTCGGTGTACTCTTTCACGTCAACGTACAGCTGGGACAGCTTGTCGTGAGGGACTGCAACGACTTTGGCATCGCCACCGCCGTCGTCGGTCATGTGCAGGATGCCAACCGGACGGGCACGGATTACCGAACCTGGCGCTACCGGATAAGGGGTAACAACCAGCACGTCGAGGGGATCACCGTCGTCAGCCAGGGTGTTAGGGATGAAACCGTAGTTGGCTGGGTAGAACATCGGGGTTGCCATGAAGCGGTCAACGAACAGGCAGTCGCTGTCTTTGTCGATTTCATATTTGATCGGCGCGTGGTTCGCCGGAATCTCGATGGCGACGTAGATGTCATTCGGCAGGTCTTTGCCAGCCGGAATCTTGCTGTAGCTCATTGGGCGGTGCCCCCGTGTATAGGCCAGTTTACTTGGCCGATTTGGCCAAAAAGTGGCGGCGATTATAGGCGTATTCCGCTAACGCCGTCACGTCTGGCCGGTTTAGTGGTGCGTCACGACCGGTTAACGGACCCTCGGTACTCGGGGTGCCCGCTTTGTAGCGTTTGCAGCCGGGTCAGCGGGTCTTGCCGGTAGAACAGGCTGAGCTGCTGGTACACCTTGGGGTAGGCGTGGGTCAGCAGGTCCGGTGCGCTGAAGAAGTATTCGCTGGTGACCGCGAAGAACTCTGCCGGGTTTTCGGCCGCATACGGATCAATGGGCGCGTGAGCCGGGTCGTGGTGATCGAGGTAGTGATTGAGATGGTCGTAGGCTTGTTGCATGGCCTCGGTCCAGTCGCCCAGGTGCATGCTGCTGTGCAAGGGCGGCATGCCATTGGCGGCACCATTGAGCATGTCGAGTTTGTGCGCCAGTTCGTGAATCACCAGGTTGTAGCCTTCCCAGCCGCCACTGGACAACACGCCAGGCCAGGCCAGCACCACCGGGCCATGTTGCCAGGCCTCACCGCTGTGGGTGCCTTGCCATTCGTGCTCGACTCCACTGGAGTCGCGATGACGCTGGGGGCTGATGAAATCATCGGGGTAGAGCACTATTTCGTGGAAACCCTGATACCAGTCCAGTTCGCCCAGGTTGAGCAGCGGCAGCTGTGCCTGGGCGGCCAGCAACAGGCGGCCTGCATCGGTGAGTTCAACCCCGGGCATGGGGGTCAGGTGTTTTTCTTGCAGAAATAACACGCTGTGCTCACGCAGCCATTTGTCCTGGGCGTCGTCCAGCCCGTCGAGAATACTCAGGTGCTGGCGCACGTCATGCCATACGTTTGCCGCGACCGGGTGTTGCGCCAGAATCCGCTGGCGCCGCCATTCACTCAGAGACCACATGCGGGCGGCCCCCTATCAGGCTTTGGATGGGCTGCGGCCCATGCGGCTGCGGATCACACCAATGATCATCGGTACCAGAGACAGCAGGATGATGCCCACTACCAGCAACGACAGATTGGACTTGATGAAGGGCACGTTGCCGAAGAAGTAGCCCAGGGTTACCAGGCCGCCGACCCAGAGGATGGTGCCGAAGACACTGAACATCAGGAAGCGCGGGTAGAACATGTGTGCCACGCCGGCAACAAAAGGCGCAAAGGTGCGGAAGATTGGCAGGAAGCGCGCCATGGTCACGGTTTTACCGCCATGACGTTCGTAAAAATCGTGGGTCTTTTCCAGGTAATCGCGGCGGAATATTTTCGAGTTCGGATTACTGAACAATCGCTCGCCGGCGGTTCGTCCTATGACGTAGTTGGTGCTGTCGCCCAGAATTGCCGCCACCATCAGCAGGCCGCCCAGCAATACCGGGTCCATGCCACCGCCCGCAGCCACTGCGCCGGCAATGAACAGCAGGGAATCACCCGGCAGGAACGGCATGACCACCAGGCCGGTTTCACAGAAGATCACCAAAAACAGGATGGCGTAGATCCACACCCCGTAATCTCTTACCAGCATGTCCAGGTACACATCGAGATGCAGGATAATGTCGATCGGGTTGAAATCCATGTAAAGCACCTGTGCTGATGACCCGGCTCTGCAGGTCCGTGCGGGAAAGGGAAGGGTATTTAACTACAAGAGATGTAGTTTTTTCGTACATCTCTTAAAAAAGCGGATTATACGGATTGGTGCAAGTCTTGTTGGTTGAGTTTGTAGCGAGGCGTGTATTGGCTCGCAGCGGCTGGCTAATCAACCCTGGGAGCGAGCGTGCCTCGCCAAGCACACCGCTCGCTCCTACAGAGTCATGGCCCAGTGTTTATTCACCCTTGAGCAGGAAATTCTCGCTGGGGGCCGCTGATTCTATGGTGTGTACCTGTGCTTCGTCCTTCAGGTTGACCCCCGACAATTGCCGACGACAGGCTTCACGCATCAAGTAAACCAGGCGATGGGCGGCCATGGCGTAGCTCAGCCCTTCGAGCCGCACGTTAGAGATGCAGTTGCGATAGGCATCGGTCAGGCCGATCTTTGGCCCGTAGGTGAAGTACAGACCGAGACTGTCTGGGGAGCTGAGGCCGGGGCGTTCGCCGATCAGCATCACCACCATTTTGGCACCCAGCAGTTCGCCGATTTCATCGGCGACGGCGACCCGTCCTTGCTCCACCAGAATCACCGGTGACTGGCTCCAGTTTTCAGTGGCCGTTTGCTCCTGCATGCGGGCCAGAAAGGGCAGGGTGTGGCGATGAACCGCCAGCGCCGATAGCCCGTCGGCTACCACTATGGCGACATCGATCGCGCCAGGATGAGCCAGGGCGTAGTCGCGCAATTGCTGCGCCGAGTCGTCGTCAAGTTTGCGCCCCAGATCCGGCCGTTGCAGATAGCTGTGGCGATCAATGGCGGCGCTGTGCAGCAGCAGCGTTTGCTGTCCGCGCTCGGCAAGCTGGCTGCTCAGCCCTGCGTGGTCAAACGGCAAATGCACCGCATCCCGGGCCTGGGCGTGGGCAAACTGAAAATCCAGCTGGGCCCCGGTGGGCATGCTGGTGCCGGTGCGGCCCAGGGCAATGCGCGCCGGGGTCAGGCGGCGCAGTTCCAGCCAGGGGTTGAGACTGTCGGTGGGGGTAGTGGCCATGTTCAGCGTCCTCCCAGATGAGCCAGTGCCTGGCGAAATGCCGGCGGCAGTTGATGGCCGAATTCGATGCGGCCATCGGTCTGGGTGAAAATCCCGATCTTGCTCAGCCATTGCTCGAACTCGGGGGCAGGTTTGAGATCCAGGGTTTTTCGCGCATACAGCGCGTCATGGAACGAGGTGGTCTGATAGTTGAGCATGATGTCGTCCGAGCCCGGAATGCCCATGATGAAGTTGATCCCGGCCACACCCAGCAGGGTCAGCAGGTTATCCATGTCGTCCTGGTCGGCTTCGGCGTGGTTGGTGTAACAGATGTCGCAACCCATCGGCACGCCCAGCAGCTTGCCGCAGAAGTGGTCCTCAAGCCCGGCGCGGATGATTTGCTTGCCGTTGTACAGGTACTCGGGGCCGATAAAACCCACCACAGTGTTGACCAGAAACGGTTTGAAATGCCGCGCTACCGCGTAGGCCCGGGTTTCGCAGGTTTGCTGGTCGACGCCGAAATGCGCGTTGGCCGACAGCGCGCTGCCCTGGCCGGTTTCGAAATACATCAGGTTGTTGCCCAGGGTGCCGCGGTTGAGGCTTAAACCGGCCTCGTAGCCTTCCTGCAATAGATTCAGATTGATCCCGAAGCTGGCGTTGGCGGCTTCTGTACCGGCAATCGACTGGAATACCAGATCCAGCGGTACGCCACGGTTGATCGCTTCAATCGAGGTGGTGACATGGGTCAGCACACAGGATTGGGTGGGGATCTCATAACGCTGGATGATGGCGTCGAGCATGTTCAGCAGGTCGCAGATCGAGGCGATGCTGTCGGTGGCCGGGTTGATACCGATCATGGCGTCGCCGTTGCCGTACAGCAGGCCATCGAGAATGCTGGCGGCAATCCCCGCCGGATCGTCCGTGGGGTGGTTGGGTTGCAGGCGGGTAGAGAGCCGCCCGCGCAGGCCCATGGTGCCGCGAAAACGGGTGACCACCCGGATCTTCTGCGCCACCAGAATCAGGTCCTGCACGCGCATGATTTTTGACACCGCAGCGGCCATTTCCGGGGTCAGGCCCGGCGCCAGGGCACGCAGGCTCTGTTCGTCGGCGGCGTCGCTGAGCAGCCAGTCACGAAAACCGCCCACTGTCAGATGGCTGACGGCGGCGAAGGCGAGCGGGTCATGGCTGTCGATGATCAGCCGGGTAACTTCATCGGATTCGTAGGGAATCAGCGCTTCCTGCAGGAACCAGGCGAGCGGGATGTCAGCCAGGGCCATTTGCGCAGCGACCCGTTCACCGTCGTTGAGCGCGGCCACTCCAGCCAGGAAATCCCCGGAGCGTGCCGGGCTGGCTTTGGCCATAAGGTCTTTGAGGCTGTCAAAACGGTAAGTCTGAGTGCCTACCGCGTGAGAAAAAGTTGCCATTCAGGATGCTCCTCAACGCCAGACGCCACGCGTCTGGCGGGTTTCTCAGCGACTAGTGCAGGGCTTGCTCGGCTTTTTGGATCGCCGCGAATTCCTCTTCAGGCGTACCGGCCACCAAGTGGTGCCGACTGTAAAAAGCGAAGTAGGCAATTAATACGCCATAGATCACGGCAGCGCCAATCACAACGCGCGGGTCCACCAGGAAACCGGCCACGACCGCGACGCAAGCCAGCACCAAAGCGATGCCTGAAGTGAAGATTCCGCCCGGAGTGCGGTATGGACGCTCCATTTTGGGGCGACGAATACGCAGGGTGATGTGTGCAGCCATCATCAGCACGTAGGAAATGGTCGCGCCAAACACCGCCACCAGAATCAGCAAGTCCCCCTGGCCGGTCAGTGACAGGCCAAAACCGATGATGCCGGGGATGATCAGCGCCAGTACCGGCGCTTTGCTTTTGTTGGTTTCGGACAATTTACGCGGCAAATAGCCGGCACGGGACAGGGCGAAGATCTGACGCGAATAGGCGTAAATGATCGAGAAGAAACTGGCGATCAAACCGGCCAGGCCCACCAGGTTGACGAAACTGCCCATCCAGGTTGAGCCGCCATAGGCCTTGCTCAGTGCTTCAACCAGCGGGTTGCCCGAGGCCATCAAGTGGTGCGCGCCCGCAGCGCCGGGGCCGATGACCAGAATCAGCAGGGCAAAGGTGACGAGTACCAGCATGGCGCCGATCAGGCCGCGAGGCAGATCGCGCTTAGGGTTTTTGGTTTCTTCGGCGGCCAGCGGCACGCCTTCGACGGCGAGGAAAAACCAGATCGCATAAGGGATTGCGGCCCACACGCCGACATAGCCGAATGGCAAGAAGGTGCTGGCGCCTTTGGCCTCGGTAACCGGAATATCCAGCAGGTTGGCGACGCTGAAGTGCGGCACCATCGATACCAGGAACACGCCCAGGGCAATCGCGGCCACGGCGGTGATGACAAACATCAGTTTAAGGGCTTCACCCACGCCGAAAATGTGAATGCCGATAAAGATGATGTAGAACGCCAGATAGATCATCCAGCCGCCAATCCCGAACAGCGACTCGCAATAAGCGCCGATGAATACGGCAATCGCCGCGGGGGCGATGGCGTATTCAATCAGGATCGCGGTGCCGGTCAGGAACCCGCCCCACGGCCCGAATGCGCTGCGGGCAAAGCCATAGCCGCCGCCAGCGGTGGGAATCATCGATGACAGTTCGGCCAGCGAAAAGCACATGCACAGGTACATGGTGGCCATCAGCAATGTGGCGATGAACATTCCGCCCCAGCCGCCCTGGGCCAGGCCGAAGTTCCAGCCGGCGTAATCGCCGGAGATGACATAGGCCACACCCAGGCCCACCAGCAGGACCCAGCCGGCAGCGCCTTTTTTCAGTTCGCGTTGTTGAAAATATTCGGAGCCGACCTTTTCAAAGTCGACCGAGGAAGCTGACGCCGGAGCGCCAATGGGTTCGCTAGGCATGTGAGTGCACCTGTTCTTTTATAGTTTGGAAAATATGACAGGGAGCAAAGCAAGAGCTGGGCCATGGGGCCTGATGTAGAGCGGCTTGCTCTGTAGGAACGAGCTTGCTCGCGAGCTTTTAACGGCTCGCGGGCAAGCTCGCGCCTACGGAGGTCAGAGAGGTTAGAAGAAGCCCAGCGGGTTGATGTCGTAGCTCACCAGCAGGTTTTTGGTCTGCTGATAGTGGTCGAGCATCATTTTGTGGGTTTCACGGCCGACCCCGGACTTTTTGTAGCCGCCGAACGCGGCGTGGGCCGGGTACAGGTGGTAGCAGTTGGTCCAGACGCGACCGGCCTTGATGGCGCGGCCCATGCGGTAGGCGCGGTTGATGTCGCGGGTCCACAGGCCGGCACCCAGGCCGAACTCGGTGTCGTTGGCAATCGCCAGGGCTTCGGCTTCGTCCTTGAAGGTGGTGATGCTGACCACCGGGCCAAAAATTTCTTCCTGGAACACACGCATTTTGTTGGTGCCCTTGAGCAGCGTCGGCTGGATGTAGTAGCCGGTTGCCAGGTCGCCTTCGAGCTTGGCTACCTGGCCGCCGGTCAGCAGCTCGGCACCTTCAGCCTTGGCGATTTCAAGGTAAGACAGAATCTTGTCGAACTGCTGCTCCGAGGCCTGGGCGCCAACCATGGTGTCGGTGTCCAGCGGGTCGCCGCGTTTAATCGACGCAACCTTCTTCATCACCACTTTCATGAAGTCGTCGTAGATCGATTCCTGAATCAGCGCGCGGGAAGGGCAGGTGCACACTTCGCCCTGGTTGAAAAATGCCAGCACCAGACCTTCGGCCGCCTTTTCAATGAAAGTCGGTTCGGCCTGCATGATGTCGGCGAAGAAGATGTTCGGCGACTTGCCGCCCAGTTCAACGGTGGAAGGGATGATGTTCTCGGCGGCACATTTCATGATGTGCGAGCCCACCGGGGTCGAGCCGGTGAAGGCGATTTTGGCGATGCGTTTACTGGTGGCCAGCGCCTCGCCAGCTTCTTTGCCGAAGCCCTGCACCACGTTCAGCACGCCCGGAGGCAGCAGATCACCGATCAGTTCCATGAACACGGTGATGCTCAGCGGGGTTTGCTCGGCCGGTTTGAGCACGATGCAGTTACCGGCAGCCAGCGCCGGAGCGAGTTTCCAGGCGGCCATCAGCAGCGGGAAGTTCCACGGAATGATCTGCCCGACCACGCCCAGCGGTTCGTGGATGTGATAGGCCACGGTGTTGCCGTCGATTTCGGCCGCGCTGCCTTCCTGGGCGCGGATGCAACCGGCGTAATAACGGAAATGGTCAGCTGCCAGGGGGACGTCGGCGTTCAGGGTCTCGCGTACCGCCTTGCCGTTGTCCCAGGTTTCGGTCACGGCCAGCAGTTCGAGATTCTGTTCGATACGATCGGCAATTTTAAGCAGCACCAGCGAACGGGCCTGAACCGAGGTCGAGCCCCAGGCGTCAGCAGCGGCATGGGCGGCATCCAGGGCTTTTTCGATGTCTTCTGCTGTTGAACGCGGGAATTCGGCGATGGGTTTGCCGTTCACAGGCGAGGTATTGGTGAAGTACTGGCCTTTGACGGGCGCCACGAATTCGCCGCCGATGTAGTTGCCGTAGCGGCTCTTGAACGAGACGACAGAGCCTTCGGTACCGGGTTGTGCGTAACGCATGGGGAGTGTCTCCTGGCTTTATTGTGCTTATGGGAGGACGCGCTGTGGCGTTGTCATATGCAAGAGCAAAGGCCGGGCCATATTGTCTGCAGGGCTCTAGGCTGGGGCTCACATGGATATAGGGGCAGTAGGGGTGGCAGTCGCTGTCACGGGCTCGATACAGTTGCCGTGACACTTTGTACCAAAACAGGTGCAGATGATGACCGACGGGTCAGTTGGCGATTGCAAAGCCCGGCCGGCAAGCAGATGCTGAGTGTTCGGTCTGGACCTGGATCCATGTTGGCGAAGAGGGTAAATGTGCCCCTGCCGGACATGAGACCGCCGATACAGCGCGGAGAATAATAAGAATGCACAGCAGTGATTTAAGCCGGCACGCCCGGCAGGTTCTCGATGTCACCCAGGGCCGCCCCCAGGGGTGCGACCCTTCTATCGTCCGTTCCTGGCAGCGCTGCCTGGAGGACTACCACCTCGATCCCGCACAAACCATTGCACCGACGGTGCTGGAGCACGGGCGCATTCTGGAAGGTCGCGAGCGTTTGCAGCAGGTGCTGCAAATCGCCGGGCACGAGATGAACAGTCTGCATCAGCAACTGTCGGGGGCCGGGCACGCGGTACTGCTGACCGATGCCCGCGGGGTCATTCTCAACTGTGTAACGGCGGCGACCGAACGCAAAGTGTTCGAGCGGGCCGGGCTGTGGCTGGGAGCTGACTGGAGCGAGGCCCGCGAGGGTACCAACGGAATTGGCACCTGTGTCGTGGAACGCCAGGCCTTGACCATTCATCAGGACGAACATTTTCGTGGCCGCCATACCGGGCTGACCTGTTCGGCAAGTCCGGTATTCGATCCCCAGGGCGAATTGCTGGCGGTGCTGGACGTGTCCTCGGCGCGGCATGACGTTTCGCGCCAGAGCCAGTTTCACACCATGGCCCTGGTCAACCTCTCGGCGCGGATCATCGAAAACAGTTATTTTCTGCGGCACTTCGAAAACCAGTGGCTGCTGCGCTTTCACCTGCAGGCCGAGTCGGTGGGGCTGTTCAGTGAAGGCATGCTGGCGTTCGATGGCGACGGCGCCATCTGCGCAGTCAATCAGAGCGCCCTGAATTTGCTGGGGCATGAGCGGGGCGGTCTGCTGGGGTTAACAGTCGACAGCCTGTTCGATTGTCCACGGGACGAACTGTTCGCCCGTGCCAGCACCCAGGCCAGCACCAACTGGCCCCTGCGCACCCGCGACGGTCGCCGCTTGTATGCGGCGGTGCGTGGTCAGCCGCGCAGCGTGCCGTGCGCGGTCAAGCCGCAGGCCGAAGCCGTGGTGCCCCGGGTGAGTAGCATTTGCCTGGGGGACCAGGCCCTGCAGACCGATTTTCGTCGTGCCTTGCGGGTGTTCGAGCGGGATGTGCCGTTATTGATCAATGGCGAAACCGGTTCGGGTAAAGAAGCCTTTGCCAAAGCGGTGCATCAGGCCAGCTTGCGTAACGGCAAAGCATTCGTCGCCCTCAATTGTGCGTCGATCCCCGAAAGCCTGATCGAAAGCGAGCTGTTCGGTTATCGCGGCGGCAGCTTTACCGGAGCGCGCAAAGAGGGGATGCAGGGCAAATTGCAGCAGGCCGATGGCGGCACCCTGTTTCTGGACGAGATTGGCGATATGCCCCTGGTGCTGCAAACACGTCTCTTGAGAGTGCTGGAAGATCGCCTGGTGGTACCGATTGGCGGTGAACCGCTGGCAGTCAATGTGCGCATCATCAGCGCCACGCACCGCAACTTGCAGGAACGCGTGGCTGACGGCAGTTTTCGCGAAGACTTGTATTACCGTCTCAATGGTCTGGAGATCGGTTTGCCGGCGTTGCGCGAGCGCAGTGACAAGTCGCAGTTGCTGGATTTTCTCCTGGCCGAAGAAGCGGCTGACCAGCACCTCGTGCTCAAGCCAGCGGCACGCCAGGCTTTGCTGGATTTTCAGTGGCCGGGCAACGTCCGCCAACTGCGCAACGTGTTGCGCACTCTGGCGGCGTTGTGTGAAAACCAGACGATCGAGTTCGATGACTTGCCCATGGCCATTCGCCAGGCCCCCGCCACGGTTGCCGTCCCCTGTGCGCAGCCGTTGGAAAACGCTGAAAAACTGGCCCTGCTCGAGGTGCTGGAACTGCACCGCTGGCATATGACCCATGCCGCCGTGCAGCTGGGGATCAGTCGCAATACGCTGTACAGAAAGCTGCGCAAGCACGGGATAGAGCGATAGCTTATTTTGCGGGAGCCGGCCGGGCGGCTCCCGCAAAAGACGGCATTTGAATCATCAGGTGCGAAAAACAACCCCCTGCGATACCCTTCGCCGATGATTTTCGAGGTCGACTATGCACATTCATATTCTTGGTATTTGCGGCACTTTCATGGGTTCGCTGGCTGTTCTGGCCAAAGAACTGGGTCATCACGTTACCGGTTCCGACGCTAACGTCTATCCGCCAATGAGTACCCAGCTGCAAGCTCAAGGCATTGAGTTGACCCAGGGCTATGATCCGGCCCAGCTCGACCCGGCACCCGATCTGGTGGTGATCGGCAACGCGCTGTCCCGTGGCAACCCGGCCGTCGAATACGTGCTGAACAAAGGCCTGCCTTACGTATCGGGCCCGCAATGGCTGGCCGATCACGTGCTGCAAGGCCGCTGGGTACTGGCTGTGGCCGGCACCCATGGCAAAACCACCACCAGCAGCATGCTGGCCTGGGTTCTGGAGCATGCGGGCATGGCCCCGGGCTTCCTGATCGGTGGTGTGCCGCAAAACTTTGCGGTGTCGGCCCGTCTGGGTGATACGCCGTTCTTCGTGGTCGAGGCCGATGAGTACGACAGCGCCTTCTTCGACAAGCGTTCAAAATTTGTGCATTACCGTCCGCGCACCGCGATCCTGAATAATCTTGAGTTCGATCACGCGGACATCTTCCCGGACTTGCCGGCCATTGAGCGCCAGTTCCATCACCTGGTGCGCACCATCCCGAGCGAAGGCCTGGTGATTCATCCCACCACCGAGCCGGCCTTGCAGCGCGTGATCGAGATGGGCTGCTGGACCCCGGTGCAAACCACAGGCGATGCCGGCCAATGGCAGGCCAAACTGCTCAGCGAAGACGGTTCGCGCTTTGAAGTGTTGTTTGAAGGCAGCGTTCAAGGCACCGTCGAGTGGGACATGACCGGCCAGCACAACGTGGCCAATGCCCTGGCGACCCTGGCGGCGGCACGCCATGTGGGTGTGGTGCCAAGCCTGGCGATTGACGGATTGAGCGCGTTTAAAAGCGTGAAACGGCGGATGGAGAAAGTCGCTGAAGTTCACGGCATCACCATCTACGACGACTTTGCCCACCACCCGACTGCCATTGCCACGACCCTTGATGGTCTGCGCAAACGCATCGGCGACGCGCCGCTGATTGCCGTCATCGAGCCGCGCTCCAACTCCATGAAACTGGGCGCCCATCGCGACGGCTTGCCGCAAAGTGTGGTGCAGGCCGATCACGTGGTCTGGTATGCCCCGGCCAATCTGGGCTGGGATCTGGCGGCGACGGTGGCCTCAAGCCCTGTGCCGACTCTGGTATGCGATTCGCTGGAGGCGATCATTGCCGAGGTCAAGCGCCATGCCAAACCCGGTACTCAGGTGGTGATCATGAGCAACGGCGGCTTTGGCGGCCTGCACGGCAAATTGGCGGAAGCCCTGCAATGAGTGGCCCGGAACGCATCACCCTGGCGGTAACCGGTGCCTCTGGCATGCAATACGCGCTGCGCCTGCTCGATTGCCTGGTGCGGGAAGACCGTGAGGTGCATTTCCTGATTTCCAAGGCCGCGCAATTGGTGATGGCCACTGAAACCGATGTCAGCCTGCCGCCCAAGCCACAGGCCATGCAGACTTTTCTGACCGAATACACAGGAGCTGCCGCCGGGCAGATTCGCGTCTACGGCAAGGAAGACTGGATGTCACCGGTGGCGTCAGGCTCCGGGGCACCGGCAGCCATGGTGGTGGTGCCCTGTTCTACGGGGACGCTGTCGGCCATTGCCACCGGCGCCTGCAACAACCTGGTTGAGCGGGCTGCGGATGTCACGCTCAAAGAGCGCCGGCAGCTGATTCTGGTGCCCCGAGAGGCGCCGTATTCCAGCATCCATCTGGAGAATATGCTCAAGCTGTCGAACATGGGGGCGGTGATACTGCCCGCCTCGCCGGGCTTCTATCACCAGCCACAAACCATCGATGACCTGGTGGACTTTGTGGTGGCGCGAATTCTCAACCTGCTCAATATCCCGCAAGACATGCTGCCACGCTGGGGCGAGCACCATGTGGGCGGCGATGAGTAAGGTTGTGCTGCTGATGCTTGCGGCTATGCATGTCTGTGGTTGCGCCAGTGTTCGCACGCTGGACGCGGCCAAACCGGGGGCGCCGATTGTCTATTCCGGCACCCGACTGGACATGTACGCGTTACAGGGCGGGTGCTGTGCGATGGACCGCTTTGGTGCCGATGCCCCGCGCTACCCGGGGCTGGACCTGCCAGCCAGCGCATTGCTCGATACGCTGCTGTTGCCCTTGTCGGTGTTGACGGTGCTGGGTGTGGGCTATCAGGCCAGCGGTGGTTTGTAGTCGCTGCCAAAGGCTGCTGGCTCTGTGCTGCGCAGGACTACGCCCCCCCGGTTTTATAAAGCTCGCAGCCTTTGGCAGCGACCACAGGGCGGATTATTTACCCAGCCTTCTCAGTTCATCGGACTCGACCACCCGCACCCCATCCTGCTCTTCCAGGGCCAGGCGCCATAGGGCACGAGCCAGCTGGCAGGCCTCGATACCGTGGTATTTGCCCGGGATCAGTCTGGACAGGGGCGCCGCCAGCTGCTCCGCCAAACGCGGTTCTGTACGCTCACCGATCAGCAGCGACGGGCGGGCAATGGTCAGCTGCGGCCAGCCCTGGGCGCGCAATGATTGCTCCATCTCGCCTTTGACCCGGTTATAGAACACCGACGATTTAGGATCGGCCCCTATCGCGCTGAGCACTATCAGGTGCCGTGCCCCCATTTCCCGTGCGCGTTTGGCAAAGGCTACGACCATGTCATGATCGACCGCACGGAAGGCTTCTTGCGAGCCCGCCTGCTTGATGGTGGTACCCAGGCAGCAAAATGCGATATCGACCTGTCCGCTCAGCTCTGGCAGAAACACCGACGGATCGCCCACCGGATTTTCCAGGTGCGGATGTTTGGCCAGTGGTCGCCGTGAGGGCGCAAGTACTCGGGTGATGGTGGGTTCGTTAAGCAACCGGTCAAGCAGATGTTCGCCGGTAAGACCGGTAGCTCCTGCAAGCAGGATGTGCTGAGGCGTCAAGTACATGCGTGGTTCTCCCTTGATACATCCAGCTTAGTCTTAGTTAGCTGACTTGCAGTTCATTCAGGTGACTGCAAGGCCTGTTTTGCCTGTTGCTGGCGCAAGCGTTGCCAGTGCGCCAGGACACCTTTTGGCGCCCATATCTGCGGCTCGGAGGGCTCGTAGCCGTCAGTCTGCTCGCGCTCGGCGATATAACCCCTGGCCAGTTTGAAAGCTTTTTCCAGGTCGTCGGTCTGATTCAGCGCCTGAGCGAACAGGGCATTGCCGAAGTAAGTGAAGTCGGCTTCTTCCGAGCAGCCAAAAGACACGCGGTCGGCCCGGGATGCGGTCATGATCAGGGTTTTGTCATCTTTGAGCGCCGGGATAAACCCGCCGGAGTAGCAGGATGAAATCACGATAATCTTGTCCCGGTTTTTCAGCGGAGCCAGGGCTGCGGCCAGTTCGTCGGCAGGCAGGTCTGCCAGCTCCAGGCGCGGTTGATCCAGCACCAGTTCATGCTCCTGGGTGCCGTGACTGGTGAGGTAGATAAACACCAGGTCTTCGGGGCCGGTACGCTCGGCCAGGGTTTTGGCTGCGCGGTGCAGGTTTTCGCGGGTGGCCATGGGCTGGTCCAGCAGATGGTCGCGATGGTTCACCAGGTTGATCTGGCCGTGGCTGCCGAAGCGGGTGGCGAGCATGTTGTTGACGTATTCGGCTTCACGCATGAACACACTTTGCTTGCCGTCGCCCGCCAGCACCAGACTGTATAGCTCTACGTCGGGGGTCGACGCAGGTACTGCATCCAGAGCGTCTTTGAGCAGCGTTCCCTGATTGAGCAGGCCCAGTTCCAGCGGGTCGGGCAGCAGGTTGCCATTGGCATCGCGTACCCGTTGTCCGTTAAGCCAGTAGCCGCTTTCGACGGTGCCATCGGCCAGGGTCAGGGTGCCATGCCCCTGATAGGTGTCCGCGGCAAATTCACCGATATAGCTGCTGCCGTCGGCCATGCTCAGGTGGCCGGGGCCATTGAACCGCCACTCATTGAACATGCCGCGATAGTGCGAGCCATCAATGCCGATCAGCTCGCCCTTGCCGGTCAGGGCGCCATCTTTGAACTCGCCGATCCAGACATCGCCGTCAGCGTTTTCATAGCGGCCTTTGCCGTTCAGTTGATTGTGTTTGAATGCGCCTTCGTACTGGTCGCCATCGGCACTGTTGAACACGCCGTTGCCTTCCAGCTCGCCATTGACGAACTGGCCGCTGAATTCATTGCCGCTGGCATCGCTGCGCTTGCCTTCGCCGTTGGGTTTGCCGTGGGCGAACTGCCCCTGGTACTGGCTGCCGTCTTCAAGTTCAAGATGGCCAACGCCGGAGAACTGATCGTCCTTGAACTCGCCGCGGTAGCTCATGCCACCTTCTTTGAGCGTGCCCTCACCCTCGCGCCGGCCCTGCTTGAAGCCGCCGACATAGGTGCTGTCATGGGTGGTCAGGCTGCCCTGGCCGCTGTACTGGCCCTGTTCGAAGCCACCGCTATAGACGTCGCCGTTGCTGGCGTGCCATTCACCCTGACCGTGCCACAGGCCATTTTTGAAATCGCCGGTATACCAACTGCCATTCGGGTAGTCGATACGGCCCTGACCTTGCAATAGCCCGTTGACCACTTCGCCTCGATAGCGGCCGCCATCAGGCAGGCGTGCGTCGGGAGGCATCAGCGATTCGCCGTCTCCGCAGGCCGTCAACAGCAGGGTCAAAGCAAGGGGGGCAAGTGGGCGCATAGCGGGATCCGGATAGTTAGGCTTGCGAGTATGCCGTAGCAAGGAGAGCCGCTCTATAGGGCTGGATGAAACATCCTGGTAATTGCGTGACCATCGCCATGGTTTGGCAATGCCGGCTTGTGAGGGGACGTGCTTATAATGCGACGCAAAAAATATTTGCTGGAGAAGTGAGATGTTGTTACGCGGCTTGACGTGGCTGGTGCTGTTTCAATTGCTCGGTACTGCCCTTAATCACTTGTTCGTCCCCGTGTTGCCCGGCCCGATTATCGGTCTGTTGCTGCTGCTGGTATTTTTGCTGCTGCGCGGCCAGGTCGGCGAACCCCTGAGCCAGGCGGCCAGCAGTTTGTTGCGCTACCTGCCGCTGCTGCTCGTCCCTCCTGCCGTCGGAGTCATGGTGTATGCCGCCGATATCGCGGCTGATTTTTGGGCCATTGCCGGTGCCCTGGTGCTGTCACTGCTGATCTCTATGGCGTTTGTCGGTGTGCTGATGCAGCGCTTGCTCAAGGGGCACAGTCACCCCGGGGAGCGGCCATGAACCTTGAGTGGCAGGGCGCCTGGGCGTCGGTAATCCATCACCCGCTGTTTGGCATCGGGATTACCCTGGGCGCTTATCAACTGGTGCTGGCGGCCTATGAAAAAACCCGCTGGATTTTCCTGCAGCCGGTGTTGGCGTCGATGTTGCTGGTGATCGGGGTCCTGGTCAGTTGCGGTCTGAGTTATGTCGAGTACCGTAAAAGCACGGAAATCCTCAGCATCCTGCTTGGCCCGGCCACTGTGGCGCTGGCGGTGCCGCTGTATCTGAATCTGCGGCGAATCCGTCAACTGTTCTGGCCCATTTTTACTACGCTGGTGATTGGCGGAGTCCTGGCCACCGGACTGGTGGTTTTGCTGGGCTGGTGGTTTGGCGCCGAGCATATGATGCTGATGACCCTGGCGCCGAAGTCGGTTACTTCGCCGATTGCGATGCTGGTCGCAGAACAGATCGGCGGTGTTGCGCCCCTGGCGGCGGTATTTGTGCTGATTACCGGAGTAATCGGCGCGATAGTCGGCCCCGGGCTGTTGCGGCTTTTGCGGGTGCATAGCCCTGAGGCCCGGGGTATGGCGCTGGGCATGACCGCACACGCGGTGGGCACCTCGGTCGCGTTGCAAGAAGGCGAGGAGTGCGGCGCTTTTGCAGCGCTGGCCATGAGTCTGATGGGCGTAGGTACGGCGGTTTTCCTGCCGTTGGCTGTAACCCTGGTTGTCTAAGGAAAAATATATGAGCTTGCCGCTGTTTCCATTGAACACCGTGCTGTTTCCGGGCTGCGTGCTGGACTTGCAGATTTTCGAGGCGCGCTATCTGGACATGATTGCCCGTTGCATGAAGCAAGGCACGGGTTTTGGTGTGGTGTGCATCCTGGAAGGCGGCGAGGTAGGAGAGGCGCCCCAGGATATCGCCCGGATTGGCTGTGAAGCGCTGATTCGCGATTTTCAGCAGCAGGACAACGGCCTGCTGGGGATACGGGTCGAGGGCGGACGGCGCTTTGAGGTGTTGAGCACCGAGCTTCAGGGCAATCAGTTATTGCTGGCCGAGGTCGACTGGCTGGACGAGCTTCCCGAACAGCCGCTGGAGCACGAAGACCAGGACCTGCTGGCATTGCTCAAAGCCCTGGCGGAACACCCGATGGTGGCTGCGTTGAACATGAGCACTGAAGTGCCGGGTCAGCAGGCACTGGCAAACCAGTTGGCCTACCTGCTGCCCTTTGCCGAACAGGACAAGCTCGAACTGCTGCAGGTCGATGACCCGCAGCAGCGTCTGGACGGGATTCAGGTGCTGCTCGACGAGATGCAGAGCGAGGCGCTGGGCGAAACCCTGATGTAGGCGTCGGGCTGCATCAATAGGTGTAGCGCAGCAACTCGCGGGACAAGTCGTGCAGCATGAAAAAGCCATACAGAGCAACGATTGCCGGCAGGATCAGCCACCAGATCTTCTGCGGTATCGGCTGCAGCGGCATGTAGCGCTGGCTCAGCGCCAGGGCAAAAGCGTTGACCAGGATGGCGAGCAGGGCGCCGGCCATGATGTCGGTTGGCCAATGGGCCCCCAGATACACCCGCGACAGCGCCACGCTGATCGCCAGCAAGCAGCCCAGCAGGACCCAGGTAATGCGCATGCGCTGGGGTTGTTCGCGCCCGGCCAGAATCGCCAGGGCGATAAAAAACGCAAATGAGCCGGAGCTATGGCCGCTGGGCATGCTGTAGGTGGTCAGCGGATCCACCAGCACTTCGGGGCGCATGCGGGCAAAGAAGTGTTTGGTGGCGGTGTTGGCCAGGGCCGTAAACAGCGTCACCCCGCCAAAAAAGATCATCGCCCGCCACTGTTTTGTGACCAGCAGCAATCCGCAGAGCAGCGCCGCGGCCACAAACTGGGTGTGGAAGTTGCCTATTTGCGTGACCAGCACGGCGCCGAGATCCATCGCGCTGCTGCGATGCTCCTGCAGCAGCGCACTGATGCCACGGTCAAAAGCGCCCATGTACGGATAGCCCGCGAACACCGCGATCAGCAGCGCCAGACCCAGGGCGCCGATCAATAACGTGGCTTTGGGTTGGCGGCGGATGCTGGCATTGATGCTCAGCCCCAGCAGTGCAGCCAGGCCCGCGGCGACGATGGCTGCTTGCGGCCAGAACCCTTCAGGCAACGGCAGGCGAATCGCGGCCCCTGTTGCCCAGCCCGGCAGCAGATAGGCCACCGACCAGCCAGCCCCGGCCAGCAGGCTGACAATGATGAAGCGCGGGACCGGCATGTCGCACATGCCTGCCACCATGGGCAGCATAGGACGCAGCGGGCCGATGAAGCGTCCGACCAGCAGGCTGGCAATCCCGTAGCGTTGAAAATAGCCTTCGGCGCGGTTTATCCATTCAGGATGGTGGCGCAGCAAGGGCAGGCGCCGGATGTTTTGGTGGAAACGTCTGCCCAGGACGTAGGACACAACGTCTCCGGTCAGACCTCCGAGCAGCCCCAGCAACAATGTTTCACCCAGTGACATCGCGCCATTGCCTGCCAGAACGGCGATCGCGAACAGCAATATGGTGCCCGGAATGATAAAGCCGATGATCGCCAGGCATTCAAAGAACGTCACTAAAAATACGGCAAGGCCCAGCCATTGCGGGTTGGCCGTTAACCAGCCGGTCATGCTATCGAGCCATGGGCCCATGCTAAAACTTCCTTTTTAATCGTTGTTTCAATCGTCTGCAGATGCGAGCTCTGCGTTGCTGTGTTGAACAGCTTGCTCCTACAGAGGGGGCGGGTTTTCCAACACTATATAGTCGCGCCCCTCAACCTGGCCGCGGCGCAGTGGGTTGCGGGTGCAGTACGCGGTGTAGTCGGCATCGACAAATCGGTACAGCAAATGCTCGTCCCGGCCATGGGGTATGCCCAGGCGGGTGGTTTGAATGATCTGCGACGGCACCTCTGAGACGTCATCGACCCGTAAACGTTCGGGATCGAAACATTTTGCATCCCAGTCAGGTACTTTCAGCCCCAGTGCTTTGCACAGCAGGGTTTGCCCCGCGCAGAGTTTCTGGTCCGGGCGTGGCCGACCCTGGGTGTCAGGGTTGTTGAGTCGCATCCGGGCCAGGCTGGCCGGGCCGGACAACGGGTCCTGCCAGGGGTAGGCCGACTTGATCAGTACCGCGTTGCCGGGGCCCTGGGCACTGAAGTTCAGCGAGTCGCCGCCCCGTGCGTAGTACATATAGATGTGGCCACCATCGAAAAACAGCGCCTTGCGCTTTTCGGTGTAGCCCAGGGACGCGTGGCTGCCCTTGTCTGCGCAGTAATAGGCTTCGGTTTCGATGATCCGCGCGCTAAGCCACAAACCGTCAACCCGGTGACGAATGACTTTTCCCAACAGTTCGCGAGCGAGCAGCTGGGCGTCGCGATTGAAAAAAGTATCGGGCAACGTGATTGGCATCTTCAGGGCGGTCAGCAGATGGCTAAAAAGTCGCCAATCATAGCAAGGGATGCTTAATCGGGGCTGAACACTGTGTATTTACGGCCGATTTCGACCATCCGCCTGTCACCGCTGTGCGTGAGACGGCGCGACAGCTATAATCGGCCGCTTTCCTCCCTGCCAAGACCCTTGAGACCATGACTGAGTCCGTTCTTGACTACATGACCCGCCTGGGTCGCGCTGCTCGCGAAGCCTCCCGCGTGATCGGTCGCGCCAGCACGGCGCAGAAAAACCGTGCCCTGCACGGCGCTGCCGACGCCCTGGATGCGGCCCGTTCGGAGCTGGTTGCGGCCAACGAACTGGACCTGGCCGCCGGCCGGGCCAATGGCCTTGAGCCAGCCATGCTGGAGCGCCTGGCGCTGACCCCTGCCCGAATCGACAGCATGATTGTCGGTTTGCGTCAGGTGGCAAGCTTGCCGGACCCCGTCGGGGCCATTCGTGACATGAGCTATCGCCCCTCGGGTATCCAGGTGGGCAAGATGCGCGTGCCGCTGGGAGTAGTCGGAATCATCTACGAGTCGCGTCCGAACGTGACCATCGATGCCGCCAGCCTGTGTCTCAAGTCGGGCAATGCCACCATTCTGCGTGGCGGCTCCGAGGCGATTCACTCCAACCGTGCGATAGCCATCTGCATCCAGCGAGGTCTGGCCGAGGCCGGACTGCCGCCGGCAGTGGTACAGGTGGTTGAAACCACCGACCGGGCTGCGGTCGGCGCGCTGATCACTATGCCCGAGTACGTGGACGTGATTGTGCCCCGTGGCGGCAAAGGCCTGATCGAACGGGTCAGCCGTGATGCCAAGGTGCCGGTCATCAAGCACCTTGACGGCATTTGCCATGTCTATGTCAGTGCCCGCGCTGATCTGGCCAAGGCCCAGCGCATCGCGTTCAACGCCAAGACCTACCGTTACGGGATCTGCGGGGCGATGGAAACCCTGCTGGTGGATCAGACCGTCGCTGCGCAGTTTTTGCCGGCAATGGCCGAACAGTTCCGCACCAAGGGCGTCGAGCTGCGCGGTTGCGAACGTACCCGGGCGTTGATCGACGTGCTGCCGGCCACCGAAGATGACTGGAGCACCGAGTATCTGGATGCGATTTTGTCGATCCTGATCGTCGACGGTCTGGACCAGGCAATTGAGCACATCAATCACTACGGCTCCCATCACACCGACTCGATCGTCACCGAACATCAGGGCGACGCCCGGCGTTTTATGGCCGAAGTCGACTCCAGTTCAGTGATGCTCAACACCCCGACCTGCTTCGCCGATGGATTTGAGTACGGATTGGGTGCGGAGATTGGCATTTCTACTGATAAGCTGCACGCCCGCGGCCCGGTGGGTCTCGAAGGTCTGACCTGCGAGAAGTACATTGTGGTCGGTGACGGTCAGCTGCGCGGCCAGGAGCCGGTCTGACTTGGTTGACCTCAGTCCGTTAGTGGTGGCCCCGGCCATCGGCCTGTTACCCCTGCGCATTGGCGTTCTGGGTGGCACCTTCGATCCGGTGCACATCGGGCATTTGCGCGGTGGCCTGGAAGTGGCCGAAATGATGCAGCTCGATGAGTTGCGTCTGACTCCCAACGCCAGGCCGCCACATCGCGATACGCCCCAGGTGTCGGCGCTCGACCGTTTGGCGATGGTTGAGTGTGCTGTCGCTGGAGTAGCTACGCTGGTAGTGGATTCCCGGGAGCTGCAACGGGACACGCCGTCCTACACCATTGATACCCTGGAACTGATGCGGGCCGAGCTGGCCGCTGATGACCAGTTGTTTTTACTGCTGGGCTGGGACGCTTTTTGCGGCCTGCCTACGTGGCACCGCTGGGAGGATTTACTCCAGCATTGCCATATCCTGGTGCTACAGCGCCCGGATGCCGACAGCGAACCGCCGGATGCCTTGCGCAACCTGCTGGCAGCGCGCTCGGTGAGCGACCCGCTGGCCCTGAAGGGGCCTGGCGGACAGATTGCATTCGTCTGGCAGACGCCGCTCGCGGTATCCGCCACCCAGATCCGTCAACTGCTGGCCAGCGGTAAGTCGGTACGTTATCTGGTGCCCGACGCGGTCCTGGCCTACATCGATGCGCACGGACTTTACCGTGCGTCGAACTGAAAAGGCGCGTTTCAAGGCACGATTCAACGTGTATTGAAACGCCCGAACACATGAGCAAAACGAGTTTTTATATGACGAACAAAGACGTAAGCAAAGTAAAGCGCACAGGCAAAGCCAAAAGCGCTCCGCTGCCAGTTGAAAAATTCACCGGTGAGCCACTCAAGGGCGAAAAACTGGTTGAAGTAGCCGTTGCCGCTCTGGAAGACGTTAAAGGTCAGGACATCCAGATCATCGACGTGCGTGACAAGCACAGCATCACCGATTTCATGATCATCGCTACCGGTACTTCGAACCGTCAGATCGGCGCGATGCTGGACAAGGTTCGTGAGGCCGTCAAAGCGCTGGGCGTGAAGCCATTGGGCGAAGAAGGCAAGGGCGACAGCGACTGGGTCCTGCTGGATATGGACGACGTGATCGTGCACATGATGACTGCCAGTGCCCGTCAGTTCTACGACCTGGAACGCCTGTGGTCTGGCGCAGAACAGAGCCGTGCCCTGAACGCTGCTCACCACAGCCCGGAAAACACCCACGAGCACTTCATCAAGCTCAACAAAGACCAGGAATAAGGGTTCGTTGTGCGCTTGCGTCTGATCGCTGTCGGTTCGCGTATGCCCAAGTGGGTGGAAGAGGGTTGGCATGAATATGCCAAGCGTCTGCCATCCGAGCTGGCGCTTGAACTGGTAGAAATACCGCTCAATACCCGCGGCAAGAATGCTGACGTGGCTCGTTTCATCCGTCAGGAAGGCGAGGCCATGCTGGCCAAGGTCGGCCCGGGGGAGCGAATCGTTACGTTGGAAGTCCACGGCAAGCCGTGGAGCACCGAGCAGCTGGCGGTTGAGCTCGACCGCTGGCGCCTGGACTCGCGCACGGTGAACTTCATGGTCGGCGGCCCCGAAGGGTTGGCGCCTGAAGTTTGCGCGCGCGCCGATCAGCGCTGGTCGTTGTCGCCCTTGACGTTGCCGCACCCGTTAGTACGGATTCTGATTGGTGAACAGTTGTATCGCGCCTGGACAGTGTTGTCCGGGCACCCTTATCACAAATAGTCAGCGTCCCGAATGTCTCAGCCGATACGCCTCAAAGACCACGAGAAAGACGCACGCCTGGTGCGCGGACGAGTCGTGGTCGGCGCAATTGCGGTGGTGGTACTGATTTGCGTCCTGCTTGCACGCCTGTATTTTCTGCAGGTGGTGCAGTACGAGTACCACTCGACCCTGTCGGAAAACAACCGGGTGCATGTGCAGCCGATTCCACCGACCCGCGGCCTGATCTTTGACCGCAATGGCGTAGTGATCGCGGACAACCGTCCCAGTTTCAGCCTGACCATGACCCGTGAGCGTTCGGGCGATTCGCAGCAGGTGCTCGACGTTATCGTTGAAGTCCTGCAGCTCACGCCGGAAGATCGTGCGTTGTTTGAAAAACGCATGAAGCAGGGGCGCCGGCCGTTTGAGCCAGTGCCCATTCTGTTTGAGCTGAACGAAGAGCAGATCGCCCGGATTGCCGTGAACCAGTTCCGCCTGCCCGGGGTTGAGGTGGTTGCGCAGCTGGTACGGCATTACCCGCAAGGCGCGCACTTTGCGCACTCGGTGGGTTACATGGGGCGGATCAACGAGAAAGAGCTTAAAACCCTCGATCCGGTCAATTACAGCGGCACCCATCACATCGGCAAAACCGGTATCGAACGCTTCTATGAAGCCGAGCTGCACGGTCAGGTGGGTTACGAAGAAGTTGAAACCAACGCCCGGGGTAGGGTATTGCGGGTGTTAAAGCGCACCGACCCGATTCCCGGCAAAGACATCGTGCTCAGCCTCGATATCAAGCTGCAAGAGGCGGCCGAAGAAGCACTGGCCGGTCGGCGCGGGGCGGTAGTTGCCCTGAATCCGATGACCGGTGAAGTGCTGGCCATGGTCAGTCAGCCAAGCTTTGACCCCAACCTGTTTGTCACCGGCATCAGCTTCAAGGCCTATGCCGAGTTGCGCGATTCGATTGACCGCCCGCTGTTCAACCGCATCTTGCGCGGCCTGTACCCGCCGGGCTCGACCATCAAGCCGGCAGTAGCGATTGCCGGTCTGGACAGTGGCGTGATCAATGCTTCGACCCGGGTCTACGATCCGGGCTATTACCAGTTGCCCAATTACGATCACAAGTACCGTAACTGGAACCGCACCGGTGATGGCTATGTCGACCTGGACACCGCGATCATGCGGTCCAACGACACCTATTTCTATGATCTGGCCCACAAGCTGGGCATCGATCGTCTGTCGACCTACATGAACCAGTTCGGTATCGGCCAAAAAGTCTCCCTCGACATGTTCGAAGAGTCGGCTGGCCTGATGCCGTCCCGGGAGTGGAAGCGCGCGACCCGGCGTCAGGCCTGGTTCCCGGGCGAGACCCTGATTCTGGGGATTGGTCAGGGTTATATGCAGTCCACGCCTCTACAGCTGGCGCAGGCGACTGCGCTGATTGCCAGCAAGGGCAAGTGGATTCGCCCGCACCTGGCCAAAACCATTGAGGGCGTGGCGCCGGTCGATCCTAACCCGATGCCCGATATCATTCTTCGCGACCCTTCCAGCTGGGCCAAGGTCAGTCACGGCATGCAGCAAGTGGTGCACGGTGCCCGCGGCACTGCGCGGGTAGCAGGCGTCGGGGCGCAATACCTGATTGCCGGCAAGAGTGGTACGGCGCAGGTCGTGGCGATCAAGCAGGGTGAGAAGTACGACCGCTCCAAGGTTCAGGAACGTCACCGTGACCACGCCTTGTTTGTCGGCTTTGCCCCGGCCAACAACCCGCAAATTACCGTCTCGGTCATGATTGAAAACGGTGAGGCGGGCAGTCGGGTTGCCTCGCCGGTGGTGCGTAAGGTCATGGATGCCTGGTTGCTGGATGCTGACGGCAAGCTCAAACCCGAATACGCCAGCCCTTTAAAGGCAGAGGTTACGGCCAATGATTAGTAATTTTGACCGCATCCTCTCCAGTGAGGACGTGATGCGTCGACGTGCCACGCTGCTGCAGCGTTTGCATATCGATGGTCCGCTGCTGATTCTGCTCCTGACCCTGGCTGCGGGCAGTCTGTTTGTACTCTATTCGGCCAGCGGTAAAAGCTGGGACTTGCTGAGCAAACAGGCAACATCCTTCGGCATCGGCCTGGTGTCGATGTTTATCATCGCCCAGCTCGAACCCCGCTTCATGGCGCGCTGGGTGCCGGTGGGCTACCTGGTCGGGGTGATGCTGCTGGTGGTGGTGGATGTCATGGGCCACAACGCCATGGGCGCTACGCGCTGGATCAACATACCGGGGGTCATTCGCTTCCAGCCCTCGGAGTTCATGAAGATTCTGATGCCGGCGACCATCGCCTGGTATCTGTCCAAACGCACGCTACCGCCACAACTCAAACACGTGGCAGTCAGTTTGCTGCTGATCGGCATTCCCTTTGGTCTGATCGTGCGTCAGCCCGACCTCGGCACCGCGCTGCTGGTTCTGGCGGGCGGCGCGTTCGTGCTGTTTATGGGTGGCTTGCGCTGGCGTTGGATTATCAGCGTGTTGGCGGCGGCCGTGCCGGTGGCAATTGCCATGTGGTTTTTCATCATGCATGACTACCAGAAGCAGCGAATCCTGACCTTTCTCGATCCTGAGAGCGATCCGCTGGGCACGGGCTGGAACATTATCCAGTCCAAGGCTGCCATCGGTTCGGGCGGGGTCTTCGGCAAGGGCTGGCTGCTGGGAACCCAGTCGCACCTGGATTTTCTGCCTGAGAGTCACACCGACTTCATCATTGCGGTGATGGGGGAGGAGTTCGGTCTGGTGGGTATCTGTGCACTGTTGTTGATCTACCTGTTGTTGATTGGTCGGGGCCTGGTGATTACCGCCCAGGCGCAGACGCTGTTCGGCAAATTGCTGGCGGGCAGCCTGACCATGACGTTTTTTGTTTATGTTTTCGTCAACATCGGTATGGTCAGTGGCCTGTTACCGGTGGTGGGCGTGCCATTGCCGTTCATTAGTTACGGCGGAACTTCGCTCGTGACGCTGCTGTCAGCGTTTGGGGTTTTGATGTCGATCCACACTCATCGCAAGTGGATCGCACAAGTTTGATTAAGGTGAAGAATTCAATGCAAGTAATGCGTGGCTGGGCCGCTCGATACGCGTCCTGGATGGGCCTGCTGGGTCTGTTCGGGGCAGCGCAGGGCGCGGTGGCCGGCGACTATGAAGGCTCGCCCCAGGTGGCTGAGTTTGTCGGTGAAATGACTCGCGATTACGGGTTTGCCGGCGAGCAGCTGATGGCCGTGTTCCGTGATGCCGAGCGCAAGCAAAGCATCCTCGATGCGATCTCGCGTCCGGCCGAGCGGGTCAAACAGTGGAAGGAATACCGCCCGATCTTTATCTCTGACGCCCGTGTGGCACGGGGTGTGGATTTCTGGCGCGAGCACGAAGCCGTGCTGGCCCGTGCCGAAAAGGAGTATGGGGTTCCGGCCCAGGTCATTGTGTCGATTATCGGTGTCGAAACCTTTTACGGGCGCAACACCGGTAGCTATCGGGTGATTGATGCGCTGTCGACCCTGGGTTTTGACTACCCGCCGCGCGCCGAGTTTTTCCGCAAGGAGTTGCGTGAATTTCTGCTGCTGACCCGCGAAGAACAAGTCGATCCGCTGAGCCTTAAGGGCTCTTATGCCGGGGCCATGGGGTTGCCGCAGTTCATGCCGAGCAGCTTTCGTGCCTACGCAGTGGACTTCGACGGCGATGGCCACATTAATATCTGGAGCAATCCGGACGACGCCATCGGCAGTGTTGCCAGTTACTTCAAGCGTCACGGCTGGGTGGCCGGTGAACCGGTGGTGGTGCGTGCCGACGTACAGGGCGACAGGGCAGATGAAGGCTTGACCCAGGGCATCGAACCGGTCAAAACCGTCGGGGAGTTGCGAGCGCTGGGCTGGTCGGGTCATGATGCGCTGCCGGACGACCTGCCGGTCACGGCGTTCCGTCTTGAAGGCGTCAATGGCCCTGAATACTGGATGGGCCTGAAGAATTTTTATGCGATCACGCGCTATAACCGCAGCGTGATGTACGCCATGGCAGTGCATCAACTGTCCGACTTGCTGGTTCAAGCACGGGGCAACAAGTAATGCCGTTTCTAGCAATCCGCACACCTCTTAAACTCGCAACCTGCGCCGCTATTGCGCTGCTGGTGGTGAGCTGCACCAGCAGTCGTCCGAACAGCCCGCAAAAGCCGACGGCCGTTGTTTCCAAACCGGGGCTGGACATCAACCGTGCCCACAAGGACGGTGCGCCGTGGTGGGACGTCGATGTTTCGCGCATCCCGGACGCGACGCCGACCCTGCACTCCGGTCCTTACAAGGCCGCGCCGTACTCGGTGCTGGGCAAGACCTACTTCCCGATGCAAGAGTCCAAGACCTACGTGGCCTCGGGCACGGCGTCCTGGTACGGCACCAAGTTCCATGGCCAGAACACCGCCAATGGCGAGGTTTATGACCTGTACGGCATGAGCGCGGCGCACAAGACCCTGCCACTGCCCAGCTATGTCAAGGTAACCAACCTGGATAACGGCAAGGCCGTGGTATTGCGGGTCAACGACCGTGGCCCGTTTTATTCGGACCGCATCATCGACCTGTCCTACGCAGCCGCCAAGAAACTGGGCTATGCCGAAACCGGCACCGCACGGGTCAAGGTTGAAGGCATTGACCCGCAAGCCTGGTGGGCGCAACGTGGGCGCCCGGCGCCATTGATGCTCAATGAGCCGAAAGTGGCCCAGAACACCGCCCCGACAGTGACGACCGGCAAGGTCGAGCAATGGACGCCGCCAGCCCAGCAGCATGCCGCCGATGTCGTGCCGGTCAATCCGATGGTCAAAGGCCAGGGCACGTATTTGCAGGTTGGCGCTTTTGCCAATCCGGATGCCGCCGAGTTGCTTCGTTCCAAACTCAGTGGCATGGTCAGCGCTCCCGTGTTCATCAGCTCGGTTGTGCGTAATCAACAAACCTTGCACCGCGTTCGCATGGGGCCGATTGCCTCGGTAAATGAAGTGCAGCAGACACAAAACAGCGTGCGACTGGCCAATTTGGGCCAGCCGAGCGTTGTGACCGATCAGTAACACCGGTTAAAGCGTTGTGCCTCCAGGCCTGGGGGCGCAAACGCAGTTGCAAGGGCCAAGAACAAAAGCCCTTCGAGGGGCAGGTTTGCAACTGAATACGCGACAGCCAGTCAAACGGCTGTCAGAACAGTTTTGCCCGCGAGGGTAAGTTTCCATTAACAATTTCGAGAGACGGATGAACATCACCACCTTTGCCAAACGCCTGTGCCTGCTTGTCCCGCTGATCATCACCCCGGCTGCCTGGGCAGTCGAGATGATGCCGTCGCCGCCACAACTGGCTGCCAAGGCCTATGTCCTGATGGATGCCAACAGCGGTAACGTGCTGGTTGAAAACAACGGCGACCAGCGTCTGCCGCCGGCCAGCCTGACCAAGCTGATGACCGCTTACATCGCGACCCTGGAAATCCGTCGCGGCCAGATCGGCGAGAACGATCCGGTAACTGTCAGCGAGAACGCCTGGCGCACCGGTGGTTCGCGGATGTTCATCAAGGTAGGTACCCAGGTTTCGGTCAGCGACCTGCTGCACGGGATCATCATCCAGTCGGGTAACGATGCCAGCGTAGCCCTGGCCGAGCACATTGCCGGCAGCGAAGATGCGTTCGCCGACATGATGAACAAGACCGCCGGTGAGTTGGGCATGACCAACAGCCACTTCATGAACCCGACCGGCCTGCCGAACCCGGATCACTATTCGTCTGCCCACGACATGTCGTTGCTGGCACGCGCGATCATCCACGAAGATCCGACTCACTACGCGATCTACTCGCAGAAAGAGTTCTTCTGGAACGGTATCAAGCAGCCTAACCGCAACCTGTTGCTGTGGCGCGACAAGACCGTTGATGGTCTGAAAACCGGTCACACCGACGAAGCCGGCTACTGCATGGTGTCTTCGGCTGTTCGCGATGGCATGCGTCTGATTGCTGTGGTATTCGGTACCAACAGCGAAGCGGCACGTGCTGCTGAAACCCAGAAGCTGCTGACCTACGGTTTCCGTTTCTTCGAAACCCAGACCTTCTACCAGAAGGGTGTTGAACTGGCTCAGGCTCCTGTCTGGAAAGGCACCACCAATCAGGTCAAAGCCGGTCTGGCTGAAGATTTGACCCTGACCCTGCCTAAAGGCCAATTGAAAAAGCTGGCTGCAAGCATGACCATGAATCCTCAGCTGATGGCGCCTATTGCCAAAGGCGACGTGATCGGCAAGGTTGAAGTCAAACTTGACGACAAGGTCGTGCACAGCGCTGACCTGATTGCACTTGAGCCTGTCGAGGAAGGTGGTATTTTCCGACGCGTATGGGACAGCATCCGTCTATTCTTTTACGGCTTGTTCAACTGATTGCACTCACCTGTATGACCCCGCGCTTACCCTGCGCGGGGCACGTATGTAGTTCTGGGCTTACGAGGCCGATACGCCATGACCGATACCGAAGTAAAGGCGCCAAAGATCGAATTTCCGAACGTTGATTATCCGGTTAAGGTGATCAGCGACACGGGTGTGGGCAATAAGGACAAGATCATCGATATCGTGAAAAAGCACGCGACGGTAAACGATGATCGTGTTGACGAGCGCCAGAGCACCAATGGCAAGTACACCACGATCCAGTTGCACATCGTTGCGACCGATCAGGACCAGCTGTACAACATCAACAGCGAACTGCGAGCCACCGGCTTCGTGCACATGGTGCTTTGATGTCGCAGGTGCTGGGTATTCGCGAGCTGGGTGTGGCCGACTATGAGTCCACCTGGCTGGCGATGAAGCACTTTACCGACGGTCGCGACAAGCACACGGCGGACGAAGTCTGGCTGGTGCAGCATCCGCCGGTATTTACCCAGGGGCAGGCAGGCAAGGCCGAACATCTGCTGCTGCCGGGGGATATCCCGGTGGTCAAGTCCGACCGCGGTGGCCAGGTGACCTACCACGGTCCCGGGCAGCTGGTCGCATACCTGATGCTCGACGTACGGCGCCTCGGTTTTGGCGTACGTGATCTGGTTACCCGGATCGAGCATTGCCTGATCGACCTGCTCGCCAGCTACGGCGTGACCGCCGCAGCCAAACCTGATGCGCCAGGGGTGTATGTTGAGGGGGCTAAAATCGCCTCCCTGGGCCTGCGAATTCGCAATGGCTGCTCTTTCCACGGCCTGGCACTGAATGTGGACATGGACCTGGAACCGTTTCGACGGATTAACCCCTGTGGCTATGCGGGGCTGGCGATGACCCAGTTGCGTGACCATGCAGGGCCGATTGAATTTGCCGAGGTAGGTGCCCGGCTGCGTACGCAGCTCGTCAAACACCTCGACTATGCTGAGCAGACGACCCTTACGGGCGGAATTGATTGATATGACTACTGCGCAAGACGCTGTTCAAACCCTGATCCCTACGCTGGATATCTCAGAACGTGTGGCCCGTGCGAACGAGGCCCGTTCCAAGGTCGAGACCGGCGTTAAATTGCGCGGTGCCGAGAAGGTTGCGCGTATCCCGGTAAAAATCATTCCGACCACCGAGCTGCCGAAGAAACCGGACTGGATTCGCGTGCGCATCCCGGTCTCGCCGGAGGTCGACCGCATCAAGGCGCTGCTGCGCAAGCACAAGCTGCACAGCGTGTGCGAAGAAGCATCCTGCCCGAACCTGGGCGAATGCTTCTCGGGTGGTACCGCGACCTTCATGATCATGGGTGACATCTGCACCCGTCGCTGCCCGTTCTGCGACGTTGGCCACGGCCGGCCGAAGCCGCTGGACGTGAATGAACCGCAAAGCCTGGCGATTGCCATCGCTGACCTGGGCTTGAAGTACGTGGTGATCACCTCGGTAGACCGTGACGACCTGCGTGATGGCGGTGCCCAGCACTTTGCCGACTGCATCCGCGAAATCCGCAAGTTGTCGCCAAACGTGCTGCTCGAGACCCTGGTGCCCGATTACCGTGGCCGAATGGATGTGGCACTGGAAATCACTGCTGCCGAGCCGCCTGATGTGTTCAACCATAACCTCGAAACCGTGCCGCGCCTGTACAAGGCTGCACGTCCGGGTTCTGACTATCAGTGGTCGCTGACCTTGCTGCAGCGCTTCAAGCAAATGATGCCGCACATCCCGACCAAATCCGGCCTGATGCTGGGTCTGGGCGAGACGGACGAAGAAGTCATTGAAGTGATGAAGCGCATGCGCGAACACGACATCGACATGCTGACCCTGGGCCAGTACCTGCAACCGTCGCGCAGCCACTTGCCGGTACAGCGTTTCGTGCACCCGGACGTATTCGCCTGGTTTGCCGAAGAAGGCTACAAAATGGGCTTCAAAAACGTGGCGTCGGGCCCTCTGGTACGTTCGTCGTACCACGCCGACGAACAGGCCAAGCTGGTCAAGACCATGTTGGTAGGCGCCTGACTCCATGAATAGCCGGCTCACCGCGCAGGTGTCTTACAAGGCCCACAGCGCGGTGCCCGCGCTTCCCGCTGGCGGGGTGATCGCCCTGATCGCCCCGGCAGGTCCCGCCGAACTGGATCTCGAACTCGCCACCCAATGGATGGCCGCACGCGGCTATCAGCTTCGGGTATTGCCGGGGGTGTGGGAAAAGGATGGCTATCTTGCAGGTTCAGACGCTGTTCGCTTGCGTGATTTGCACGATGCGTTTGCGGATGAAAGTGTTGATGCCATTTTCTGTTTGCGCGGTGGCTATGGCAGCCCGCGCCTGCTGGCAGGTATCGATTTTGCGTTGCTGCGCCGCAACCCCAAGCCTTTTGTGGGGTACAGCGACATCACCGCGCTGCATCTGGCGATCACCCGTTATGCAGGCTTCGTGACCTTTCACGGGGCAATGCTGAACGCCGATTTGCTGGGTAACAAGCTGGAGCCGACCGAGTCCGGTTTATGGCAGATGTTGAGCGGGCAGCAATCGCCCGTCCTGGAGCATCCGCCAGCCTTTGCCCTGACCACCCTGGCCCCGGGCAGTGCCAGCGGCCGCTTGCTGGGCGGCAACCTGTCGATGATCTGCGCCACCATCGGTTCAGCGTTTGAGCTGGACGATGAAGGCATCATTCTGTTTATCGAAGACGTCAACGAGCCTCTGTACCGGGTCGATCGCCTGCTTACGCACTTGCGTCTGGCAGGTAAGCTGAATCGGCTGCGTGGTGTTCTGGTGGGGGATTTCGCCGGGGTTGATAGCGTGGCGCTGCACCGGCTGCTCCAGCAGGAGCTGGGGCCTTTGGGCATACCGGTACTGGCTGGCTGGCGCAGCGGGCATTGCAATCCAAACCTGACATTGCCACTGGGGGCTCAGGTCAGGCTGGATGCGGACCAACAGCAGTTGGTGCTCGAACAGCCAGTTGTAACCTGACCCTTACCCCTTCGCACCTACTGGCGCAAACTCTCCAGCAACTTGTGACTCGGGTAGCCGTCTGCCGGCCAGCCCAGGGCTTGCTGTGCGCTGCGGATTGCTTTGCGGGTGTTGGCACCAATGATGCCATCGGCATTGCCGGCATCGTAGTTGCGCTGGCTGAGCAGGGTTTGCAGCTCGACACGCTCGGAACGGCTCAGCGGTCGCTCATCTTTTGGCCACTCGCCCAAAATAACCCCGCCGCCGTTGAAGCGCTCGGACAACAGGCCCACGGCCAGTGCATAGGACGATGAATTGTTGTAGCGCAGAATGGCGCGGAAGTTATCCAGCACCAGGAAGGCCGGGCCCCGGTAACCGGCAGGCAGTAGCAGGGTGGCACTCAGCTGTTCGGAGCCGGCAGGCAAGGTGGCGCTGCCTGTCAGTGAAACGCCCAGTTTCTGCCATTCGCCGACGCTTTTTCTGATCGCGCCATCAGCCAGTGCATAGTCGAAACCGGCGGGCAGTCTGACTTCAAAACCCCAGGGCTGGCCTTGCTTCCAGCCGGAGCTCTGCAAATAGTGGGCAGTCGATGCCAGGGCATCCGCCGAGCTGTTCCAGATATCCCGACGGCCGTCACCATCGAAATCCACTGCGTGGGTTTCATAGGTGGTCGGAATGAACTGGGTCTGGCCCATGGCGCCGGCCCAGGAGCCGAGCATCTTGTCGGGGGTTACATCGCCTTCCTGGATGATCTTCAGTGCGGCGATCAGTTGGCTCTGCGCAAATTCCGGACGGCGACCTTCGTAGGCCAGGGTGGCCAGTGAGCGAATCACTGACTTATTGCCCTGGAACGTACCGAAGTTGCTTTCCATGCCCCATACCGACACCAGGGCCTGGCGATCAACGCCATAACGCTGCTCGATCTGGCTCAGCAGTTCGGCGTTTTGTTCCAGCAGGCGCTGGCCATTACGCACGCGCAACGGCGATAGCGCGCCATCGAGGTATTCCCACACCGGACGGCTGAACTCGGGCTGGCTGCGGTCGGCCTTGATCACGCTCATGTCGGGGGTGAGGCCGCTAAAGGCGTTATCGAACACCTCGGGGCGGATCCCGGCCTTGAGTGCCTGCTCGCGGAAGTTGGCTTGCCACTCGCTGAAGCTTTGGGCGGGGGCAATGACGGGCATGTCGGCGATGGCCACACCAGGGGTCGCCACGGGAGCGGCGGGTGTGACAGGCAGAGGCTGAGCATCGGCTGCGGTGGGCTTTTCTGCGCAGGCGACTAGAAGAATGACGCTGGAAGCAGCGATCAGTTGGCGCATCGGCCAACCACGTTTATGACTTAGGGGCATGCGCAGGTCCAGGTAATGCAAAACAGATGCAGACCTTATCATCCCCGCCGTCAGGCAGCCAGAAAGTAAAAAGCCTCCCGGTCTCTCGACTGGAAGGCTTCGCGGCGGTAGCTGCCTTTGCCTTTGGCGGGGCGTTCCTGGCGGCTGCGGAACAAGGGTTGGGCGACGATGGATTTGGCCTTGTTGGGGCGCTTGCTCATGGCATTTGCTCTCGCTTGGTTTGAACAGACGCAAATCATCGGCCAGATTTTTTGCGTTGTCCAGTACCGTCAAAGCCAGCTCCCGCAGGATTATTCCGCAGGTAGATTCAGTCGTTGCCCACACATCAGCAGTGTTAATCGACTCAGGCTGCTCCAGGCGGACCCGCCTGCCTGCCCCTTGATTTGTGCATCGATGCGTTGCGCGTCCATCAGCAGTTGTGCCCAGCGTTGCGCTGAATAGCGTTGCAGGGCTTTGCTCATCAACGGTTTGCGCTTGTCCCAGACGGGCGGTCGGGCCTGGCTGAAGGCTTTGTCCAGCGGGATGCCCTGGCTGTATTGCAGCGCAATATTGGCCAGCACCCGGAGTTCGCGGGCCAGTGCCCACAAGATGACCGGCGGCTCAACACCCTCACCGCGCAGGCCTTCGAGCATGCGCAGGGCGTGGGCTGCCTCGCCATTGAGTACGGCATCGACCAGGCCAAACACATCAAACCGCGCGCTGTCAGCCACTGCAGCCTGTACGGTTTCGACGGTGATCTGGCCTTCTTCAGCCATCAGCTTGAGCTTTTCGACTTCTTGCGCGGCTGCCAGCAGGTTGCCTTCGACCCGTGCCGCAATCAGTTCGACTGCGTCCTGGCTGGCGGACAGGCCCGCCTGAGACAAGCGCTGGCGAATCCATTGCGGCAACTGACTGGCATCCACTGGCCAGATCTGTACGAACTGGGTTTGTGGGCCCTCGATCAGTGCTTTGCCCCATTTGGTCTTCTGTGCGCTGCCATCGAGCTTGGGCAGGCTGACGAGCAATAAAGTGTCTTCGGCAGGGCGCGAGCAGTATTCGATCAGGGCAGCTGCGCCTTTGTCTCCGGGCTTGCCCGAAGGCAGGCGCAGTTCCAGCAGACGCTTTTCGGCAAACAGCGACATGCTGGCGCCCGCTTGCAACAACGAACCCCAGTCAAAACTGGCGTCGGCGCTGAAAACCTGGCGCTCATCGAAACCTTGCTGGCGTGCAGCGCTGCGAATGGCATCGGCCGCTTCCTGGCACAGCAGCGGGTCATCGCCGCTGACGATGTAGACCGGGGCAAGGCTGCCTTGCAGGTGTTTGGCGAGTTGGGCGGGGGCGAGTTTCATAGGGGCTTGATAGATAGCGGGGCGCCTGAGCGCCCCGTATGCCTTACTGGTTTTGCAGTTCGAGTGGCGACTGTTGAGGGGTTGCCTCTTGAGCCTTGCGTGCAGCGTCGAGGGCTGCGGCCTCGGCCCGGGCCTTCTGGTCAGCGACCTTTTGCAGATCGGCCAGGCGTTCTGGTGTCAGTTGCTCAAGACGCAGGACCATTTGTTGCACGAGATCGCGGCGCATTTCCTTGCGAGCCATTGCTGCTTCCTGGGCGGAACCGGTGATGTTGCTCGGGTCCTGCAGGTAAATCTTGTGCACTTCTAGCTTGTTGTTGAGCAATGCCAGATTGTTATTACCCTGAATCTCGTAGTTAAGTACGTTCGTCAGTTCATATTCGACCGAGTTACCGGTACCGGCGTAGCTGGCTGCTCGCTGGGATTCTTGTTCGTTGGTCAGTATCAGTTTGTAAGGTGCGCTGGCGGTGATTTTAACGCCGCTGTTTTCCAGCGTCTGGCGCAGCTCGCGCACAGTATCGCCGTAAGCGTTACGCGCGGTGAGATCAAGCTCGGTGATTGTCAGCTGATTGGTGCCGGTACCGCGCAGCTGGAAGCCGCAGGCACTCAACAGAACAGCGAGACCCATCACCAGCAAATTGCGTTTGATCATGTGTAGCTCCCCTTGAAACCAGATAGGCCGACTGAGCGGCCCTGAAGGTTTTATTGGGCGCCCGCACTGGGGGCGGGCGCCTGTTCCAATTTAGCTGGCGACGATATTGACCAGTTTGCCTGGCACAACGATCACTTTGCGGATCGTCAGGCCTTCGGTAAAGCGCAGCACGTTTTCGTTGGTGCGGGCAGCCGCCTCAACGTCTTCACGGCTGGCGCCGGCCGGCATCTCGATATGACCGCGCAATTTGCCATTGACCTGGATAACCAGCTGCAAGGTGTCTTGAACCAGTGCATTTTCGTCCAGCGTCGGCCATGGCGCGTCGATGACTGCACCGGCGTGGCCCAGTTGGTTCCACAGCTCATGGCTGATGTGCGGCGTGATGGGGGCCAGTACCAATGCAACTGTCTCAAGGCCTTCCTGCAGCAAGGCGCGATCCTGTTCGGTGGCTTGTGGTGCTTTTTCGAGCACGTTCATCACGGTCATCACCTGGGCGACGGCAGTGTTGAATTTGTGATGCTGACCGACATCCAGGCTGGCTTGCTTGATGGCCTGGTGGATAGCGCGACGGATTACTTTTTGCCCGTCGTTCAGGGTAGCGATGTCCAGTGCTTGCGGCAGGCCCTGGCCAACGTGGGCGTGAGCCAGGCGCCATACGCGCTTGAGGAAACGGTGTGAACCTTCAACACCCGAATCCGACCACTCCAGGCTGGCGTCAGGCGGCGATGCAAACATCATGAACAGGCGGCAGGTATCGGCGCCGTATTGTTCGATCATGGATTGCGGGTCAACGCCGTTGTTCAGCGACTTGGACATTTTCTGCGTGCCGCCGATTTCCACCGGCAGGCCGTCGCTCTTCAGCGTGGCGCCGATGATCTTGGCCTTGGCGTCACGTTCGATGACAACGTCGTCAGGGTTGAAGAAGTCCTTGCCGCCGTTGTCCAGCGTACGGAAGTAAGTGTCGGCGATCACCATGCCCTGGGTCAGCAGGTTCTTGAACGGCTCGTTGGAGCTCACCAGGCCTTCGTCGCGCATCAGCTTGTGGAAGAAGCGTGCATAAAGCAGGTGCAGGATGGCGTGTTCGATACCGCCAATGTACTGATCAACCGGTAGCCAGTGGTCAGCCGCCGACTTTTCAACCAGGCCGCCTTCATAGTGGGGCGAGGCGTAGCGGGCGTAGTACCACGACGACTCGACGAAGGTGTCCATCGTGTCGGTTTCGCGTTTGGCCGGTGCGCCGCATTTAGGGCAGCTGCACTCGTAGAACTCAGGCATGCGCGCCAATGGAGAGCCGGCGCCATCGGGCACGACGTCTTCCGGCAGCACGACAGGCAACTGGTCTTGTGGTACCGGAACGTCACCGCAGGTATCGCAGTGCACGATCGGGATCGGGCAGCCCCAGTAACGTTGGCGGCTGATGCCCCAGTCGCGCAGGCGGAACTGGGTGCGGGATTGACCCAGGCCTTTGGCGGTCAGGGCCGCTTCCATGGCGTCGAATGCAGCCTGGAAGTCCAGACCGTCGAATTCGCCGGAATTGATCAGGAGGCCGTGTTCGTTATAAGCCGCTTGCCACGGAGCCGGTGTCTCGTCGCCAGCGCTGGTGCGAACAACCGGCTTGATCGGCAAGTTGTACTTGGTGGCGAATTCGAAATCGCGCTCGTCATGTGCCGGAACAGCCATGACTGCGCCATCGCCGTAATGCATCAATACATAGTTGGCGACCCATACCGGGAGCTTTTCACCGGTCAGCGGGTGCTTGACGAACAGCGGGGTTGGCAGGCCCTTTTTCTCCTGGGTCGCCATGTCGGCTTCGGCAACACTGCCGCCCTTGCATTCAGCGATGAACGCTTGCAGCTCGGGATTGCCTTGTGCAGCCTGGGTCGCCAGCGGGTGCTCGGCAGCCACGGCCACGTAAGTCGCGCCCATCAGGGTGTCTGGACGGGTGGTGAAAACTTTGAGCGTACCCGCTTCGCCGATGGAGTCGACGTCGTAGGGGAGCTGCACTTCCATGCCGCGGGATTTGCCAATCCAGTTGCGCTGCATGGTTTTGACCTGCTCCGGCCAGCCGGGCATGTCATCGAGGCCTTCAAGCAGTTCATCTGCGTAGGCAGTGATCTTGAAGTAGTACATCGGGATTTCGCGCTTCTCGATCACCGCGCCGGAACGCCAGCCGCGGCCGTCGATCACTTGCTCGTTGGCCAGAACGGTCTGGTCAACCGGGTCCCAGTTCACGGTGCCGTTTTTACGATAGATCACGCCTTTTTCGAACAGGCGAGTGAACAGCCATTGTTCCCAGCGGTAGTAATCGGGCTTGCAGGTAGTGATTTCCCGGGACCAGTCCACAGCCAGGCCGAGACTGCGCAGCTGGGTTTTCATGTAGGCAATGTTTTCGTAGGTCCACTTGGCCGGCGCGACGTTGTTCTTCATCGCGGCGTTTTCGGCAGGCATGCCGAAGGCGTCCCAGCCCATGGGCTGCAGGACGTTTTTGCCAAGCATGCGCTGGTAACGGGAGATCACGTCACCGATGGTGTAGTTACGCACATGCCCCATGTGTAGCTTGCCGCTTGGGTACGGGAACATCGATAGGCAGTAGTAGGTTTCCTTGCCTAGATCTTCGCTGACTTCGAAGGACTTTTGGTTGTCCCAGAATGATTGGGCGGCGGCTTCTATTTCACGGGGCTGATATTGTTCGTGCATGGCTACTTGTACTAATAAAGGGTGGCCTAATCCTCTTCAACTTATACCGGCTATTGTGTTGCCCGGTCAGGTTGGAGCAGGGGTTACAGGAAGTCCCGTAGCATACATGACCCCACTCTATCGAGGGAAACCCTGATTGCCTCATCACTCCGTTGGTCGCAGCAGCACGCTGGTTTTTGAAGCGCAGCTAAACTCTGCGAGGGGAAGAACTATTTCCTTAATGAGGTGAACGGATGGCAGAGACGCAACGCAAAGCTATAAAAACGCAGGTGTATGAGCGGCTGATTGATCGTTTGAGTGTGGCTCTTGATTCAGCAAACACGGCAGTTCGATTACGAGACGAACGTCCTGTCGAGCTGGAACTGCGTGGTTTGAGTCGTGCCGAGTTGGAGTTGATCAACGTCTATTTGAACCGGATCGGGCGTGAGGCTGATGGACGCTCGCAAGGCAGCATGAACGAACGGGATACCCGCCCCAAGGCCAAGGTCATCTGGCTGAAGGACAGGGTACAGGGAGTATAGGGGCACTCGGCGTTTCGGCCGGCCCATGATGCAAGCTGTGTCACGACACAGGTACCCTCGGTATGACGTAACAGGTGTTTGAGTTTTTGACCTGCCCTGTTGATGCGTCGCTTTAACCCCCTTAGGCTTCGGGCATCTGTGGAGATGCCCGATGCCTATTCGATATTTCGTTAAACAACTTCTTTTACCCCCCGGAATTCTCTTGCTGTTGCTGGTGCTCGCCTGGTGGCTACGTAGCACCCGTCCGCGGCTGGCCGGCGTGCTGTTTGCATTGGGGGTAGGCGGTTTGTGGCTGATGAGTTTGCCGGTGGTCGTGCAATGGGGCGCCCGCGCGATCGAGCGTGAGCCGGCATTGGCCGCCAGCGAATGGTCGACCCTGGCCGGGCGTGCGGATGCCATTGTGGTGCTCGGCTCCGGACGCGAGCGGGGTGACCCTGCATGGGGCAGCGACCAGCCCACGGCAATGGGCCTGGAGCGCCAGCGTTATGCCGCCCGGCTGGCCAAGGCTTCGGGTTTGCCGGTATTGACCACGGGTGGCCTGCATTACGGCACACCGCCCAGTGAGGCGCAGATGATGGCGGACTCGTTGCGCGATGATTTCGGGGTGCAAGTACGCTGGAAGGAAGAGCAAAGCCGGACCACGTGGGAAAACGCACAGATGACGGCCGACATCCTTCTGGCGCAAGGCATCAAGCGGGTAGTGGTGGTCACCCAAGCCTGGCATATGCCGCGTTCGGTGTGGAGTTTTCAACAGGCAGGGTTTGAGGTAGTGCCGGCCCCGGTCGGTTTCTTCAGCGCTGATAGCGAGAGACCGCTGGGTGGCTGGATGCCAGAGTACAAATCGTTCTGGCAGTCCGGGCTGTTGCTTAATGAAGCGGTGGGGCAGATTGCCTACCCCTGGTTGTATCGCTGACTGCACAGTGTTTTTTTGCGGGAGCTGGCTTGGCAGCGTACAGGAAATTCGATTTACCCTGCCGGCTGTGGCGACTCCATCGCTGACAAGCCGGCTCCCACAATATTCCTTTTAGCTGTGCTTGCGCATCACACCGTCTTGGCAATCCGGCTGGTGATCAGTGCCCAGCCTAACAGCAGGCCGCACAAAATGATCAGTGGCCATGAGCGCCATTGCAGATAAGGCGTGAGGTTGTGCATCGGCACCACTTCGCCGTACATGATGCCGCGCTCGAATTGCGGAATTTGTGTGGTGATTTGCCCGTTCGGGTCAATCAGTGCAGTGACACCATTGTTGGTTGCCCGAATCATCCAGCGCCCGGCCTCAAGCGCGCGCATTTGCGCCATCTGCAGATGTTGCAGCGGACCAATCGAGGTGCCGAACCAGGTGTCGTTGCTGATGGTCAACAAAATATCGCTCTGGGCGGCAAGGCCGGCCACGAATTCCGGGTACACCACTTCATAGCAAATCAGCGGCGCGATCTGATAGCCCTTGGCTTGCAGCATGGCCTGGTCGGCCGGGCCGCGAGCAAAGTCGGACATCGGCAGATCAAAGAACGCAATGACCCCGCGCAGCACGTCCTGAAGCGGAACGTATTCGCCAAACGGCACCAGCTTCTGCTTCAGATAGCTGCCATCCCCCTCGCCAACGGCGGTGATACCATTGAAATAGCGCGATTCATGGCGCACTTCCTGGCGAATCGGCACGCCGGTAATCAGCGCTGAATTCCGCTCGGCAGCAAAGCGGCTCATCATGCTCAGGAAGCCTTCGGCGTTCTCCTTGAGCACCGGGACCGCTGTTTCTGGCCAGATAATCAGGTCGGCCCGTTTAGAGCTGAATGTCATGTCGCGGTACAGCGCCAGCTGTGCATCAAGCTGTGCCGGGTCCCATTTCATGCTTTGTTCGATGTTGCCCTGAATCGCCGCAACACTCAGCGGGTCACCCGAGGGGCTGGTCCAGGCGTGATGCTTGAGCGCCATGCCGATGCCCCACGGACCGATCAGCAGCGCGGCGCCGGCAACCACAAAGGCTTTGTTTTTGGCCTTGATCAGGCGTGGCAGGTTGCACAACAAGGCTGCGGTCAGTGCCAGAGTGAAGGAAATCAGCCACATGCCTCCCAGCGGGGCAAGCCCGGCCAGAGGTCCGTCAAGTTGGCTGTAACCCGAATAGAGCCAGGGGAAACCGGTGAGGAACCAGCCGCGAAAGGCTTCCTGGACCACCCACAGCGCCGCAAACGCCAGCGTGTCTGCCAGTGGAGCTTCATTGCGCCGGATCCAGCGTGCCCAGATCCAGGCTGGCAGGGCGAAGAACCAGGCAATTGCCGCCGTAAAGGCCAGCATCAACAGTCCCGCCAGCAGCACGGATGCGCCACCAAAGTGGTGAATGCTGTAGTAAATCCAGCTGGTGCCGGCGCCGAAGAGGCCAAAGCCATAACACCAGCCACGGCCCAGCGCCTGTTTTGGCGACAGGTCGCGCAGACCGAGATAGAACAGGGCCAGGGCTACCAGTGCCAGTGGCCAGATATCGAAGGGGGCCAACGCCAGGGTTGTCAGTGCGCCGGCCACCACGGCCAGCAAGTTACCGGGCCAGCCGGGGGGTGTTATCCAGCGCATTTCAATCCTTAGGGTTTGGGTTTAGCGGGCAATAGGCGTCAGACGAATCAAATGAATCCGGCGGCTGTCAGCATTCAGGATGCGGAAGCGGTAAGGACCTATTTCAGTGATTTCGTTGCGTTTTGGCAAGTGCCCGAATGCACTCATGACCAGGCCGCCCACGGTATCGAATTCATCGTCGGAGAATTCGCTGTCGAAGAACTCGTTGAAGTTCTCGATGGGGGTCAGGGCCTTGATCAGGAAGTCGCCGCTGGGCAGCGGTTTGATATAGCTGTCTTCTTCAACATCGTGCTCGTCTTCGATATCGCCGACGATTTGCTCCAGCACGTCTTCAATCGTCACCAGACCGGCCACACCGCCGTATTCGTCAATCACGATGGCCATGTGGTTATGGTTGGCGCGGAACTCGCGCAACAGTACGTTAAGGCGCTTGGACTCAGGGACAAAGGTCGCCGGACGCAGCAAATCCTTGATGTTGTACTTGTCGCCGTTCTCTTGAAGGATCAGCGGCAGCAGGTCTTTGGCCAGGAGGACGCCCAGGACGTCGTCGTGACTTTCGCCGATCACCGGGTAGCGCGAGTGCGCCGCATCGATGATCGCCGGGAGAAACTCGCGGGGTGTCTGGGTCGCCTTGATGCTGATCATCTGCGAGCGCGGAACCATGATGTCCCGTACCTGCAGGTCAGCCACCTGGATGGCGCCTTCGACGATGGCCAGTGCTTCACTGTCCAGCAGTTTGTTCTGGTGTGCTTCGCGCAGCAGCTCAAGCAGCTCCTGGCGGTTTTTCGGCTCATGGGCAAAGGCCTGGGTCAGTTTACCTAACCATGACTTTTGCCCGTTGCTCGATCGGTCTTCGCTCATAGCGATTTACTCGTATCCCTTGGTAGTTTTAGTGGGTGTTAATCAGCTTCGTCGTCTGCATAGGGGTCAGGGTGACCCAGCTCTGCAAGCAACGTTCGTTCCAGCGCTTCCATCTCTTCGGCTTCTTCATCTTCTATATGGTCGTAACCCAGAAGATGCAAGCAGCCGTGAATCACCAGGTGAGCCCAGTGGGCGTCCAGCGCCTTGCCTTGCTCTGCCGCTTCGCGCTCAACCACCGCAACACAAATCACCAGATCACCGAGTAACGGAATATCCAGGAATTCGTCTGGCACGTCGGCCGGGAAGGACAGAACGTTGGTTGTGTAGTCTTTCTGGCGCCAGGTGCGATTGAGTTCACGGCCTTCGGCTTCGTCGACCAGGCGAATGGTCATTTCCGAGTCGGCAGTACGTTGGCGCAAAGCCAGTTCGCACCATTGGCGGAACCGGGCTTCGTCGGGGGCAGGCGCATCAGTGGCCCGTTGCAGGTCAAGCTCAAGCATCGCGGCGGTAATCCTTTGCAGCGGGCAGTGCGGCCAGCTTGTCTGCAGCTTCCTGTTCATAGCGCCCGTAGGCTTCTACGATGCGCTGCACCAGAGGATGGCGCACGACATCTTTGGACTGGAAGTGGGTGAAACTGATGCCCGGTACATCCTTGAGCACTTCGATGACATGGTTGAGCCCGGACTTGGTGCCTTTTGGCAGGTCAATCTGGGTAATGTCACCGGTGATCACGGCGGTAGAGCCGAAGCCGATACGGGTCAGGAACATTTTCATTTGCTCGACGGTGGTGTTCTGGCTTTCGTCGAGAATGATGAAGCTGTTGTTCAGCGTGCGACCGCGCATATAGGCCAGGGGCGCCACTTCAATGACCTGGCGTTCGATCAGCTTGGCCACATATTCAAAGCCCAGCATCTCGTACAGCGCGTCATACAGCGGGCGCAGATACGGGTCGATTTTTTGCGACAGGTCGCCGGGCAGGAAGCCGAGCTTTTCGCCCGCTTCGACCGCCGGGCGCACCAGCAGGATGCGGCGGATTTGCTCGCGCTCCAGAGCATCCACGGCACAGGCCACGGCCAGGTAGGTCTTGCCGGTACCGGCCGGGCCAATGCCGAAGTTGATGTCGTTGCCCAGGATTTCTTTGACGTAGCGCTGCTGGTTGATGCCGCGAGGGCGAATCATGCCCTTTTTGGTGCGCAAAGCGATGCTGGCTTCAGCCACCGGGTTGCTGTCCAGGTCTTCTACTGCTGATTCTTGCAGGAACAGATGCACCATGTCCGGCGAAAGCTCGGAAGCCTTGGTTTCGCGGTACAGGCGGCGCAGCAGGTTTTCTGCGGAGGAGGTCAGTTTGGGGTCGCCGATCAATTCGAATTGATTGCCGCGATTGCGGATTTCGATCGTGAGACGTTGTTCGATCAAGCGCAAATGCTCGTCGAATTGTCCGCACAGATTGGCGAAGCGGCGAGCCTCAAAAGGCTCAAGGAGAAAACGATGTGGTTCGATGGGTGCGTTCAAGGTCGTATTTAGCCGCCCTTAGGCAATTGAGATGAGTTGAAGGATAACGCTAGCAGACCTCGTACGAAAGGACTTCGCTAAATGTTTGACCTTCATTGCAGGAGCGAGCTTGCTTGCGAGCTTTTGAAAGCCAGCAGCTCGCTCCTGCATTATGGAAGGGTTGCTTAATTCAGCAGCGAGCCCCGCAGCGAGTGAGGCTGGGCGGCATCGATGTGTACGTCGGCAAATTGCCCGATCAGTTGCGGGTTGTCGCAGCGGAAGTTGACGATACGGTTGTTCTCGGTTCGGCCTTGCAGTTCACCGGGGTCTTTCTTCGAGTAGTCGGTGACCAGGATCCGCTGGGTTGAACCCACCATCTGTCGGCTGATCTCGAAACCCTGCTGATTCAGGCGATGTTGCAGCGCGTTCAGACGCTCTTTTTTACGCTCCTCCGGCGTCTCGTCAGCCAGGTCAGCCGCCGGAGTACCGGGGCGCTGGCTATAGACAAAGGAGTAAGAGAAGTCGAAGCCGACGTCTTCGATCAGCTTCATGGTCTGTTCGAAATCTTTTTCGGTTTCGCCGGGGAAGCCGACAATAAAGTCTGAGCTGATGCAGATGCCCGGTACCGCAGCGCGTAACTTGCGCAGCTTGGACTTGTACTCCAGCGCCGTATGGTTGCGCTTCATCGCAGAGAGAATGCGGTCCGATCCCGACTGCACCGGCAAGTGCAGGTGTTTCACCAGTTCCGGCACCTCGGCGTGGGCCTGGATCAGGCTGTCGGAGAACTCCAGCGGGTGCGAGGTGGTGTAACGAATGCGCTCGATGCCGTCGATCGCCGCCACTACGCGAATCAGTTCGGCAAGGTCCGCCAGGCGGCCGCCTTCGGTCAGGCCGCGATAGCCATTAACGTTCTGACCCAGCAGGGTCACTTCACGTACGCCGTTTTCAGCCAGGTGCAGGACTTCAGCCAGCACGTCGTCGAACGGGCGGCTGACTTCTTCGCCGCGGGTGTAGGGCACCACACAGAACGTGCAGTACTTGCTGCAGCCTTCCATCACCGAGACGTAGGCGCTCGGGCCGTCGATGCGGGGCTCCGGCAGGTGGTCAAACTTTTCTATTTCCGGGAACGAAACATCGACCTGCGGCAGCTTGGTGAGGCGTGCGGCGTCGATCATTTCAGGCAGGCGGTGCAAGGTCTGCGGGCCGAAAACCACGTCGACATAGGGGGCGCGATCACGGATCGCCGCGCCTTCCTGGCTGGCGACACAACCGCCCACGGCAATCACCATGTCGGGATTGGCCAGTTTCAACTCGCGCCAGCGGCCCAGCTGCGAATACACGCGGTCCTGGGCCCGTTCCCGGATCGAGCAGGTGTTAAGCAGGATGACATCAGCGTCTTCAGCGCGCGCTGTGACTTCCAGGGCCTGATGTTCACCCAGCAGGTCGACCATGCGCGAGCTGTCGTACTCATTCATCTGGCAACCGTGGGTTTCGATGTAAAGCTTCTTGGCCATGGGTGTTCATCAAGTGATTCAAAGAACCGCACATTATAGGGGGCATGGCCGCTGCTTCCTAGGGTGGCTATGCTATAGTTTGCGCCCTCTTTTTTATCCTTAGATGTTTACCCGCCCACCATGACCAAACGTGAAGCTCCAATCTACAAGGTGATTTTCCTCAACCAGGGCCAGGTGTTCGAAATGTACGCCAAGCAGATCTATCAAAGTGATCTGTGGGGTTTCCTGGAAGTAGAGGAATTCGTCTTCGGGGAGCGTACGCAAATGGTCGTCGATCCGAGCGAAGAAAAGCTCAAGGCTCAGTTTGAAGGTGTTGTGCGCAGCTTTGTGCCAATGCACTCGATTGTGCGCATCGACGAGGTTGAGCGCCTGGGTACGCCTAAGATCAGCGAAGCACGTGGCATGAGCAACGTGATGCCGTTTCCGTTTCCGATGCCGGAGAAGTAGGGCTCAGGAACCTGTGCCGGCCCTGGAGTGTTGCGGGCAGGTCAGGGTAGCGGTGAGAACGGCGAGCGTCCGTCGGCCGATTGCAGTTCCAGCAAGTACTTGCGGAAAATCTGTCCCAGCACCTGGGTCGCGGTTTCGAGTTGGTCGCGGGGCATTTGCTCCGCCACCAGGTCGGCAGTGTCCAGTGCATCTTCGGCGCCATTGACGGCCGCCATTTTCAGCACGATATACGCCTGAATGTTATTGGCCGGTACGCCTTCGCCCTTGTAGAACATGGTGCCGAGCTGGAACTGGGCCATGGCGTGGCCTTGCAGCGACGCTTGCTCGAAGTAGCTCAGAGCCTTGTTGAGGTCGCGCGGGGTGTTTTTACCGTCGTAATAGAACTCGCCTAACTCGTATTCGGCTTCTGCATCCCCGTCTTTTGCCGCAGCTTCGCATGCAGCCAATGCCTCAGCCAGGTCTTCTGGTTGAGTATTCAGGGTGCAGCGACCCATTGCTGGGATCAACAACGAGTTACCGCCTGCCTGGACAAGCAGCGGCTGTAGGAGCAACAGGCAGCCCAGAGCAAGGGCGCGGCCGGTGCGGTTCATGGGAATCGACGTACCTCTGAAAGGCGGGCAAGCCCGGCCATGGGATGTATAGGCGCGCATTATGAAATAAGCGGAGGCAACCTTACAAAGTCTTTACTCGTTTTTCTGCTGCCTGAGCGCGATATCCATTGATTTAAGACGATTTTGGACAGGCGGCATAAACGAATGAGCCATAACCGGGATAAAAAACCGGCAAGGGGCTAAACCCTGCCGGTTTTGCGGGTTACTTCAGCGCGGCAAATGCGCGTTCCGCAGCATCCAGTGTCAGTTGCAACTCGGCATCGCCATGGGCGATCGAGGTGAAACCTGCTTCAAAGGCACTCGGCGCCAGGTACACGCCCCCTTCGAGCATCAGGTGGAAGAAGCGTTTGAACAGGTCGGCATCGCTGGCCATGACGTCTTCGAAGGTGACGATGTCATCGGCGCTGCTGAAGTACAGGCCAAACATGCCTCCTGCCTGGGTTGTAACAAATGGAATGCCGGCGGCATCGGCACGTTGCTGCAAGCCGTCGAGCAGGCGGGTGGTGTAGTCGCTCAGCTCGGCGTGGAAGCCCGGACGGCTGATCAGGCGCAGCGTGGTCAGGCCCGCAGCCATGGCCAGCGGGTTTCCGGACAGGGTGCCGGCCTGGTACACCGGGCCCAGTGGCGCGATGTGCTGCATGATTTCGCGCTTGCCGCCGAAGCAGCCTACTGGCATGCCGCCACCAATGATTTTGCCAAAGGTGCTCAGGTCCGGGGTTACGCCGTAATGGGCTTGGGCACCGCCCAGGGCGACGCGGAAACCGGTCATCACTTCGTCAAAAATCAATACCACGCCGTGTTTGTCACACAGGCTGCGCAAACCTTGCAGGAAGCCCGGAGCAGGTGGCACGCAGTTCATGTTGCCGGCCACCGGCTCGACAATGATGCAGGCCACGGTGTCGCCGACTTCGCTCAGCAGCTGTTCAACCGCGTCGATATCGTTGAAGGCAGTGGTCAGGGTGTGTTTGGCGAAGTCTGCAGGAACCCCGGCCGAACTCGGTACGCCTTGGGTCAGTGCGCCGGAACCGGCCTTGACCAGCAAGCTGTCCGAGTGCCCGTGATAGCAGCCTTCAAACTTGAGAATGTTGTCTCGACCGGTAAAACCGCGGGCCAGACGAATGGCGCTCATGGTGGCTTCGGTGCCGGAGCTGACCATGCGCACCATTTCCATCGACGGCACAATCGAGCACACCAGATCGGCCATTTCGGTTTCCATGGCCGTCGGAGCGCCGTAGGACAAACCGTGCTCAAGTTGCGCCCGTACCGCATCCAGCACGTCCGGGTGGCTGTGGCCCAGAATCATCGGGCCCCACGAGCCGACGTAATCCACGTAGCGCTTGTTGTCTTCGTCGGTGACGTAGGCGCCTTCGGCGTGCTTGAAGAACAATGGAGTGCCGCCCACGCTTTTGAATGCACGGACAGGCGAGTTAACGCCGCCCGGAATGTGTTTTTGGGCGTTGGCAAACAGGGTTTCGGAACGAGACATGATGGGCTCTCTCTGAATCAGGATTCGGTATTTAAATGCGTAGCAAAGTGTTGAAGGCGCGAGCGCGGCGGGTCACTTCCCGGGTGCTGTCAGCACCAAACAGGCCGTGTACCACTGCCAGCAAATCGGCGCCGTGCTCCACCAGTGGCGCTGCGTTTTCCAGGGTGATGCCGCCAATCACACAAATCGGCAGGGCCAGTCGCGAGCGTGCCTGATCAAGCACGTCCAGGGTCGCGGTGGGAGCCCCGGGTTTGGTGCTGGAATTGAAGAAGCGGCCGAAGGCGACATAACTCGCGCCTTCCCCGGCGGCCTGCTCGGCCAGTTCAACCTGACTGTGGCAAGTGGCGCCAATGATCGCCTGTCGGCCCAGCAGGGCACGGGCGGGTGTCAGCGGGCCATCGGTCTGTCCGAGGTGCACGCCGACGCCAAGGCGCGCCGCCAGCTCGGCATCATCATTGATGACCAGGTGCGCCTTGTAGCGCTCACATAAAGTGCGCAAGGCCTCGGCTTCGCGAAGGCGGCGGGCGTCGTCGCTGCTTTTGTCGCGATATTGCAACAGCGTCAGCCCGCCATCGAGGGCCGCCTCGACAAAAGGCAGCAGCTTGCCAGCCAGCAGCTGGCTGTCAGTGATTGCATACAGGCCGCGCAGGGTCATAGGTCGAGCCTCATGGTTACGAACAGAAGTCCAGCGGCAAGCGACGCGGGACAAACTGTCCCTGCCCCAGCTGCTCGGCATCACGCAACGTGCGCCACGTGTAATTGAGTGCGGTTTCAACTGCGCTGACCAGATTTTCGCCGATGGCCAGGCGCCCGGCCAGGGTGCTGGCCAGGGTGCAGCCCGAGCCGTGATAGCTGCCAGGTAAACGATGGCAGGTAAAGGTGTGACGGCTGCCGTCGCGGCTGTAGAGGCGGTTATGGACTTCGTGTTCATCGCCGTGTCCGCCGGTGATGAGCAGGTGCTGGCAAAAGGGCAGCAGCTTTTCGGCGCATTCATCGGCGCTGCCGTCGGGCAGTTCGGCGAGGATGCGGGCTTCGGGGAGGTTCGGCGTGGCGATGGTGGCCAATGGCAGCAGACGCTCGCGCATGGCATAGCCCACTTCGTCCTTGCCCAGTCGTCCGCCACCGCCGGCCCGCAGCACCGGGTCACAGACCATCGGCAAGTGCGGGTTGGCCTGAAGCAGTTCGACCACGGTGTCGACCATTTCCAGTGAGCCGAGCATGCCCAGCTTGACGGCCGCAACCGTGGAGTCGCTGAGCACGGCATTGGCCTGGGCCAGTACCCACTCGCGATCCAGCACGCGGAAATCGCTGACATTGACGGTATTCTGCACAGTCAGGGCGGTGACCACGGGAGCGGCATGACAACCTTGAACCAGCAGGGCTTCGATATCTGCCTGCAAGCCGGCACCCCCACTGGGGTCATGGCCGGAGAGACAGAGGACAACGGGGCGAGAACTGTAGATATTCATGGTGCGCGAGCTTACCACCAAACGCTTTTTTGGGGCGGCTTGCTCCGCGTCGGTCATCTGGCAGCCAGCAGATTTCATTTGCCGGAAAAAACATCCGGATAAACCGCGCCATGTCCTCTGTAATGGCCGTAATAGAGACTTCGCTCATATTTTCACGGTGATGTGCATCTGCCACTAATGGCTATGCTAGAGTGACGTCAAATTAATAACAGGTCGTCGGGTCGACGTGCTCTCCAAGGGAACAGGAGCTTGCGCACGTCACCGGGGGCTACCGCTGGGGCTGTATGCGCTATTTGTTCGTGATGTTATTGGGCTGGCTACCGATGCTGGTCAGCGCAGTGGACTTCGATGAAACCACCCAGAGCCTGCCCTTGGGCCGGGTAATGCAAGTATTCGAAGACGTTGACGGTCAGGCGACGCTGGCAGATGTTATCGCCCGGGACGGTCTGTTCCGCAACCATGAGAAAGACTCGTTGAATGCGGGCTACTCGCACTCGGCTTTCTGGCTCAAGGTGGACTTGAGCTACCTGCCGCAGAACCCGAACATCCATCGCACCTGGCTGCTGGAACTGGCCTACCCGCCAATGGATCACATTGATCTGTATCTGGCCGACGCTTCAGGCAACTATCGCCTGGCCGAGCGCACCGGCGATGCACTGCCTTTCGACAGCCGCCAGATAAAAGAAAACAATTACCTCTTTGAGCTCAACTTCAGCCCGGGGCAAAGCCAGACCGTGTATTTGCGTCTGGCCAGCCAGGGCTCGGTCCAGGCGCCGCTGACGCTGTGGTCGGCGCAGGCATACCTCGAGCAGCAGCCGGTACGGATTTATATCCTGGGCCTGATTTACGGCGTATTGCTGGGGATGCTGGTCTACAACCTGTTTATCTTCCTCAGTGTGCGGGACACCAGCTACCTCTATTACATTTTCTATATCGCCTCGTTCGGTTTGTACCAACTGTCCGTCAACGGCGCGGCGGTGCAGTACTTCTGGCCGAACAACCCGTGGTGGGCCAATGCCGCCACGCCATTTTTGATTGGCTCGGCGGCATTTTTCGGTTGCCAGTTCGCCCGCACCTTTTTACACACCGCCTCCCACAGCCGCTGGCTGGACCGTGCCCTGATGTTGCTGATGGCCGTGGGCGTGCTGGTCATGGTGCTGGCCCTGACCACCAGCTATGCCGTGTCGTTGCGCCTGGCAACCGGCCTGGCCCTGGCATTCATCGTCACGATCTTTACCTCCGGCGTCGTGGCCTGGGTGCGCGGCTTGCGGGTGGCGCGCTACTTTGTGATCGCCTGGTCGGCCTTTTTGCTCGGCGGTCTGGTCAATACCCTGATGGTGCTGGGCTATCTGCCCAATGTATTCCTGACCATGTATGCCAGCCAGATCGGCTCGGCCATCGAGGTCGGCCTGTTGTCGCTGGCGCTCGCGGACCGGATCAATGCCATGCGTGACTTGCAGGCGCGGACGTTGCAAGAGTCCGGGCAGAAACTGGCCGCAATGAACCAGCAACTGGCCCACACCAACCAGCTTAAAGATGAGTTTCTGGCAACCGTCACCCATGAATTGCGCACGCCAATGAACGGTGTGATCGGCTCTCTGGAGTTGATCAAAACCCTGGACATGGGCCCTGAGCTTGAACTCTACACCCAGACTGCCGAGGGCTCGGCGCGAGAAATGATGCATATGGTCAATGGCATCCTGGCCCTCACAGAGCTGCAGGCCGGCCGGCTTGGCATGCGCGCGCAGTCCTTTGCTTTGAGCGAGCTGGTGCAGAGCCTGAGCGATCAGTACGGGCCGACTGCACGCAACAAGGGGCTGCAATTTTCCTATGAGATAGCGCGCAACCTGCCCGATCAATGGGTCGGCGATGTCGACAAGATTCGTCAGTGTCTGGAGTGCTTGCTGGATAACGCCATCAAGTTCACTCGCGTCGGCGGGGTGATTCTACGGGTCACCGGCAAAACCGCAGGGCCGGGACGCTGGGCGCTGGCCTTGAATGTAATCGACAGCGGAATCGGCTTTGTCCACATTGAAGAGGCCGAGCTGTACCAGAACTTCTTCCAGGTCGATGGCTCCATGACCCGCAGCTACGGTGGTCTGGGTATCGGTCTGGCGATCTGTCGGCGTTTGGTGGAACTGCTGGGCGGGCGCCTGACCCATCACTCGCAGCCGGGCCAGGGTTCGCAGTTCCAGCTGTTGCTGGAGCTTGAATCGCCGCTTGAGAGCACGCAGCAGGCTGAGGGCCTGAGCCGAACCCCGAACGAGTGTGTGGTCTTGCTGGTGGAGGACAGCAGCCCCGGCCAGGTAGTACTGCGCGGCATGCTGCTCAAGCTGGGTTATCGGGTGCTGAGTGTCGACAGTGGCGGGGAGGCAATCGATGTTCTGCGTCGCGAACGGGTAGATGCCGTGGTGCTGGGATGCCCGTTGAACCTGGTCTCGGGGACGTCGATGGGCGGCCAGCTGCTGACCCTGGCGGCCTGTGCGAAGCTGCCGGTACTGGCGCTGTTTGAATCTGAAACCGAGGCCCGGCAAGCGCTGCAGCAGGTCGATGGCATCACTGACTACCTGATCAAGCCCGTGCGTTATGAAGACGTGCAGCACCTGATGTCAGAGCGGTTGCTGCAGGGGCCTGAGGGCAAAAGCGCCGGACTTTAGACGCTTATACCCCTTGTGATGATGGTCATGCGTGCTTCACTGGGTCCACCAGATTGATTCTTGGAGCCCGCACCATGAACCTGCATCAGTACGCCGAAACTCACCAGGTCACCAATCAGCCGCCCTCCCTGGACGGCGTCAACCTGTACCGCATCGACCTGCCGCTCCAGCACTGGGGCCGGCACTTCGGTGCGGGCTGGGCGCAATCGCGGATCGATGACTACGGCGCACTGGCAGGTGGCCCCTTGATGGCCGCGGGTTTTCTGGCCAATGAAAACAAACCGGTATTTGTCAGCCATGACCGTTTTGGCCATCGCATTGATCTGGTGGAGTTTCACCCGGCCTATCACGAGTTGATGCGAACCGCGATCGAGCACGGTTTGCCATCGTTGCCCTGGACCGACCCACAGCCCGGCGCCCATGTGGCACGGGCCTGCATGACCTACCTGCACAGCCAGGCCGAAGCCGGCAGCGGCTGCCCCCTGACCATGACCTTTGCCAGCGTTCCGGCCTTGCGCCTGCAGCCGGACATTGCGCAAATCTGGTTGCCGAAAATTCTCGCGACCCATTACGACCCGCGCAATGTCGATATCAGCCACAAAGCCGGTGTGACCATCGGTATGGCCATGACCGAGAAGCAGGGCGGGACCGACGTTCGCGCCAACACCACTCGCGCCTACCCCGTGGGCGCGGCCGGGCCGGGGGAGGCTTATGAACTGCTGGGGCACAAATGGTTTTGCTCGGCGCCAATGTGTGATGGTTTCTTGACCCTGGCGCAAACCGACAAGGGCCTGACCTGTTTCTTGTTGCCGCGCCATCGCCCGGACGGCAGCCGCAACGAGTTCTATATCCAGCGTCTGAAAAACAAACTGGGCAATAGCTCCAATGCCTCCAGCGAAGTCGAGTTTCGCGGCGCGCTGGCGTGGATGGTTGGCGAAGAAGGGCGCGGCGTACCGACGATTATTGAAATGGTTGCCATGACCCGTTTCGACTGCATGGTGGGCTCCAGTGCCTTGATGCGTCAGGCGCTGACCCAGGCCAGCCATCACTGTGCCCACCGGCTGGTGGGTGGCCGGGTGCTGGCCGAACAACCCTTGATGCAAAACGTCCTTGCGGACCTGGCCCTGGAAAGCGAGGCCGCCCTGGCCTTGAGCATGCGCATGGGCCGCGCGCTGGATCACCTGGATGATGGGCAAGAAGCCAGATTCTCGCGTTTGGTAACGGCGGTGGGCAAATACTGGATCTGCAAGCGGGCCCCGGCCATGATCAACGAGGCCGCCGAATGTATGGGCGGTGCGGGGTATGTCGAAGACAGCATCCTGCCGCGTCTGTATCGCGAGGCACCGGTCAACTCAACCTGGGAGGGATCGGGCAACGTGCAGTGTCTGGACGTGCTGCGGGCCCTGTCCAAAGAGCCGGGGGTGCTGGATGCGCTGTTTGCCGAACTGGGGGACGGGCATGGCAGCGTGCATCTGGCGCAGCACATCGGGCAGTTGAAAAAAGCCTTCACGGACACCGATGACATTCAATACCGGGCGCGGCAACTGACAGAAGATATCGCCTTGGGCCTGCAGACCAAATTACTGCTGGAGGCGGGTGACAGTGACGTCAGCGACGCATTTATCGCCAGTCGCCTGCAAGGCAGCGGCCGGGCCTACGGAACTATGCCCCGGGGCCTGAACGTCGCCGCGATTGTCGCCCGCTCAACTGCGCAGCTGTGACGCGCACCAATCTGGTAGTCGCTGCCGCAGGCTGCGATGGGCTGCGTAGTGGCCCTTAGCGCAGCCTGCACCCGCGACGACAAGGCCCTGTGCTTTGATCTGCGATGCAGGCAAGATAAAGGCCTGCCAGTTCAGAAGACAGGATGCTTATTGTGACCGAAGCTTTTATTGTCGTTTCAACCGCTGAAGAGGCCGTAGACCGGCTAGCGGCCCTGCACGAACGCGCAACCGTTGCGTTGAGCCAGGCACTCAAGCGTTACCTCAAGGATCGAGTCGAACCCAGCGCCGAAGAACGTGCCCTGTTCCGCTACCCGGAGCTGCGCCTGACCAACACCATCCATGGCGAAATCCCGACCATTACCCGGGCATACGCCAAGGTTCAACTGCCAGGCACTTACAGCATCACCGTGACCCATCCCGGGGCGTTCCGAAACTACTTGCTCGAGCAACTGGTGCCCTTGATGCGCGACTTCACGGTCGAAGTCGAAGTCGGGGTCAGCCAGCAAAATATTCCTTACCCGTATGTGGTCGAACAGGGCGATGAACTCGCCGGTTCCGGGGTGACTGCCGCCGCACTGGCGCGGGTATTCCCCAGTACCGACCTGTCTGCCGCGACCGATGCGATTGCCGACGGCCTGTACGACTGGGAAAACACCGATCCGCTGCCGCTGGCCCTGTTTGACGCCGCCCGAGTCGACTTCTCGCTGCGTCGCCTGGTGCACTACACCGGCAGTGACTGGCGCCACGTCCAGCCGTGGATCCTGCTGACCAACTACCATCGCTACGTTGACCAGTTCATCCTGCATGGCCTTGAGCAACTGCGCGACGACCCGCGGTTTGTGCGCATGGTGATGCCGGGCAACGTGATCATCGAAAAATCCATGGACTACGGCGAAGCCCAGGCCATTGCGGCAGGCGTGGTCTGGCATCGCTATCAAATGCCGGCATACCACCTGCAGGCCAATGACGGGCATGGCGTGACCCTGGTCAATATCGGCGTGGGCCCGTCCAACGCGAAAAACATCACCGATCACCTTGCGGTACTGCGACCGCATTGCTGGCTGATGATTGGTCACTGTGGCGGTCTGCGTCAGTCGCAAACCATTGGTGACTACGTGCTGGCACACGCCTATATGCGCCGCGACGGAATCCTTGACCGGGTGGTACCGCCCAATATTCCGATTCCGGCCCTGGCGGAAGTACAGCTGGCGCTGCAGGAAGCTGCGGCCCAGGTCACTGGCGAGCGCGGCGATGAACTGAAAAAACGTCTGCGTACCGGGACTGTCCTGACCTACGACGACCGTAACTGGGAACTGCGCTGGGCCCAGGAGCGTCCGCTGATCAACCTGTCCCGGGCCGTGGCGGTGGACATGGAAAGCGGCACCATTGCCGCCCAGGGTTATCGTTTGCGTGTGCCTTACGGCACCTTGCTCTGCGTCTCGGACAAGCCGCTGCACAGTGAAATCAAGTTGCCGGGCTCGGCCAATGCGTTCTATGAACGGGCTGTGAGCCAGCACTTGAAAATCGGTATCGCTGCCGTGGACTTGATGCGCTGTCAGCTCAACTCGCTGCACTCGCGCAAACTGCGCAGCTTCGACGAGCCGCCGTTCCGCTAGTGGCGGCGGGTCATTTAGCGATCAGGGGCCAGGGCTGTTGCACTGAAGCGCCAACAGCCCCTAGCATTGTCTGCCCTGATCGCCAGATGTCCTGTTTGCCATGTCCCGTCCTGTTCGCCCCGCCCCACGCCGCCCGGCACAAAAAGGTTGTGCCCCTCAAGCTGCCAGTCGTCGTGTGGCCAAAGCGCCGCCGGCTGATCCCAAGCTGTATCTGTTCAACAAGCCGTTCGACGTGCTCACCCAGTTCAGTGATGAAGGCGGGCGGGCGACGCTCAAGGACTTTATCCCCATTCCCGGCATTTACCCGGCAGGGCGACTGGACCGGGACAGTGAAGGCCTGCTGCTGCTGACCAACGACGGCCAGTTGCAGGCGCGAATTGCCGACCCCAAACACAAACTGCCGAAAACCTACTGGGTGCAAGTGGAGGGCGAGGCCACGCCCGAACAGCTGCAACAGCTGCGTGACGGCGTGCAACTCAATGACGGCAAGACCTTGCCCGCCGAAGCACGGGCCCTTGAGGAACCGCAGCTATGGCCGCGCAACCCGCCCGTGCGGTTTCGCAAAAGCGTGCCGACTTCATGGCTGGAGCTGGTGATTCGCGAGGGTCGCAATCGTCAGGTGCGGCGCATGACGGCGGCAGTGGGTTTGCCGACCTTGCGCCTGGTGCGCGTGCGCATTGGTGACTGGACGATTGAAGGGCTGGACCAGGGGCAATACAAGGAAGTGCCGGCGCGGCTATAGCGCGCCCGACTCGATCAAACCGATAACCACGCTCTTGATGATGAACGCAGCAACGCCCAGGCCCAGCACGAAAAACAGGATAAATGAGCCGAAGCGCCCGGCTTTGGATTTCTTCGCCAGATCCCAGACGATAAAGGCCATGAAAATGATCAGGATGCTGACCAGAATCGTCATCATCCACTCTTCAAGCAGGGCAGGGTCCATCAGTGTTCTCCAGCGTCATCGGGGATAAAAACCGGGAACAGTATACGCCAAGGCATTGCAGCGGATATTGATCCAGGTGCAGACACTTGATCTGCTCCGGGAGCCGGCATGCCAGCTCCCGCAGGCTTTCAGGTGCGCAGGTGGGTCAACGGCAACTCAGTGCTGTTGAGCACTTGATTGAGCACAAAGCTCGAGCGCACGCTGGTCACGCCATCAATGCGGGTCAGGTGGCCCAGCAGCAGTTTTTGATAGTGGTCCATATCGGGCACCACCACTTTCAATTGATAGTCCGCGTCCATCCCGGTTACCAGGCTGCATTCCAGTACCTGGGGCAGGCTGCGGATCGACGCTTCAAAGTTCTCGAAACGCTCTGGCGTGTGCCGGTCCATGCCGATCAGCACGTAGGCAGTCAGGCTTAACCCGAGCTTTTTTCGATCCAGCAACGCGACCTGACGCGCGATATAGCCGTCATCCTCCAGTTGCTTGACCCGCCGCGAGCAGGGAGAGGGAGACAGGCCGATTCGCTCGGCCAACTCCTGGTTCGAGATGCGCGCATCGCGCTGTAATTCCGCCAAAATACTCAGATCGTACCGGTCGAGTTTGCTCACGAAGACACCCTTTCTCATAACTATTGCGTGAAAGTATCCGCTGTAAGTTAAAAATTGCGCAAGTCATGTTTTATTGAGCAATATTAGCAATCCTTTGCTGCGGTCGCGGGCCTATTCTTAACACCAGAATCACTGCCCGGACATACAGTCCACTGCGGCCCGCCGAATCAGGCCAGCCGCGGCCGCCAGCCCCACAGGGGTGTACCGGCCCCCGGGCTACGCACTGTCCAGAAGACGGCGCGAGGTGAGCCAACATCACGAGTGTTGAGCCAGGACAGAAAAATTCAAAGGGCGACCGACGGGTCGCCCTTTTTTATTGTCCGAAAAAAAGGCGCGCAACTGATAGTCTTTCGCAGAACCGGTTCGCGGTTTTCCAGTCTTATCTATACGCCCTATCCCTCCGCGAGAAACAGCATGAAACCGCACATCTGGCGATTGGCTACAGTTGGCTTGCTTTGCGTGAGTATCAGCGGCCAGGTGTTGGCCGAAGAACAGCGAGGCGATGAAGGTTCTCAGCACGCCCGCCCCGGTAACGGGCAGCAACACGGACAGCCACACGGGCAACAGGGACAGGGCGGCAATAATCAGCCGCGCCCGGAACACAATCAGGGGCGACCCCAGGGCAACCCGGGCAATCAGCCGCGCCCCGAGCACAACCAGCCCCAGGGCGGGCAGTGGCAAAGCCGTCCGCATCAAGAGCCCAACGGTCCCGGCCGACCGGGCCAGCCCGGCCACAACCTGCCGATCCAGCCCCGGCCCGATGCCGTACACCAGAGCCAGGCGCCGAACCGTGGTGGCAATCAGAACTGGCAAGGCGGCGGGCATGGCTCACGGCCGGGTAACAATTTTGGCCCCGGCAACAATCATCCCAACGATCAACGCTGGGCAGGTCGGCCCAGCGGCCATGGCAATGGCTGGGGCGCCGGGCCGCAATACCGGCCGGGTTATATCGTCGACCGATTCCCGGGCCAGCACTGGCAGGTACCTTATCGCGGTCAGAACTACTTCTTTTCCGGTGGTTACTGGTATCGCCCACAAGGCCCGCGTTACATCGTGGTGCAACCGCCTTACGGGATTCGCGTAGGGTATTTGCCCGACTATGCGCGGGAACTATGGATCGGCAGCACCTTGATGTTCCTGGCGGCGGGGGCCTATTACCAGTATCAGCCTGCAACCCAGGACTACATCGTGGTTCAGCCGCCCGTGACACAGCCGCAACCGCAGCCGGTAAGCAATGGTTATGACGTGGTGGCCTACCCGGCGAACGGCCAGAGCCCTGCGCAAATCAACCAGGATCGCTACGACTGTTACCGTTGGGCTGTGCAACAAAGCGGCTTTGACCCGGCCCAGGTCACCTATGCGCCTTCACCGGCAGTGGTTCAAACCTACCGGCAGGCGCAAGGCAACTGTCTGAGCAGTCGCGGCTACCAGGTCAACTACTGAGGGGTTGCCCTGGGCTTGACCACTTCCTGGGGGTCGGCGTGCACCAGCACTTCGGCCCGCGGGTAGGCTTTTTCGATTGCCGCTGCCGCTCTGTCACTGATGGCGTGAGCCTCTGACAGGCTCAACTCTCCCGGCAATTCCAGGTGCAGCTGCACAAACCAGATACTGCCGGAAATTCGCGTGCGCAGATCGTGGGCGCCCAGTACCCCGGGCACGCTGCAGGCCAGCTTCAGCATGTTATCGCTGACGTCGGTCGGTAACTCCTGGTCCATAAGCACCGCAAAACTCTCACGGGCGATCTGGATAGCGCTCCAGAGGATGTACACCGCAATCCCCAGACCAAACCAGGCATCAAGCTGCGGGAAACCGACGCTGGCCAGCACCAGTGCCACTAAAATACTGCCATTGAGCATCAGGTCGGAGCGGTAGTGCAGCGAGTCCGCCCGCACTGCATTGGAGCCCGTGGCCTTGATCACGCGGTGTTGCAGGATCAGCAGGGCCACGGTCATCACCAGGGAAAATATAATCACGCCAATCCCGATCCACGGCGCGCCCAACGGCTCCGGATTTTTCAGGCGCTCGAAGGCCTGAAAAGCGATCAGCACCGCACTCACCCCGATAAACAATGCCTGGGCCATGCCCGCCAGCGATTCGGCTTTGCCGTGGCCATAGCGGTGATCGTCGTCAGCCGGGCGCAACGCGTAATGCACGGCGAGCAGGTTGAGAAACGAGGTCACGCCATCGAGGAGTGAGTCGGTCAACCCGGCGAGCATGCTGATCGAGCCACTGAGCCACCAGGCGATGGCCTTGGTCACGATCAGAAGACTCGCCACCGCCACCGAAGCGCGGGTGGCCAGGCGTAACAGGCGAGCGTGTTCCGGGCTACTGGTCATGGGCCATCCTTATCTACGGGTTTCAGGCTGCGGGGATCAAACCGTACATGGCCAACTGTTGCACGCTGCCTTTGTGCTGGATCAGGCGCGGGTCGTCCAGCGGGAAGCTGCGGCCCAGTTCACTTTCGAGAATGGCCTGGAGCTTGCTGTTGTCCACTTTGCCATCTGCGCCTATGGCTTCGCGCAGTTTTTCCGGGGCAATTTGCGCGGTTTTACCCGGCGGGAAATAAATCGCTCCGGTGGCGAAGTCGACCCCGAAAGCGATCAGGCCCGGAATCACATAAAACAGCAGGCCCACGGCATCGAGCACGGCAATCATGGGATCGATCTTGCCGTCGATCTGGCCGCGTCTGTCAGGGAAGAAAATACTGCCGCAAGCAGTTAATTGGCTGAGCAGGGCTGCAACCACCACGCCGCCAATCACACGGGAAGACATACGCATACAAAAGACCTCGAAGAAGCTTGAAGAGTCGAAACCGGGATTAAGACCGTGCTTAATGCCGAACTGTTCGCCGTTATACTCGTCGCTCTGTTCTGGAGCCACCATGATTTCTCTGCCGATTGATGAAGTTTTACCCGCGCTGCGCCAGGCCTTGCGTGAACGCCACGAAGCGGTGCTCGAAGCACCCCCCGGCGCCGGTAAAACCACCCGTGTTCCGCTGGCCCTGTTAAACGAGCCCTGGCTCGCCGGGCAGAAGATTCTGATGCTCGAACCCCGACGTCTCGCGGCCCGTGCGGCAGCTGAGCGTCTGGCCAGCGAACTGGGGGAAAAGGTCGGCGAAACCGTCGGATACCGGATCAGGTTAGACAGCAAGGTGGGGCCCGCCACCCGCATCGAAGTTGTCACCGAAGGCATCCTCACCCGCCGCTTGCAGCACGACCCGGCGCTGGAAGGCGTGGGCTTGCTGATCTTTGACGAGTTCCATGAGCGTAGTCTGGATGCCGACCTGGCCCTGGCTTTGAGCCTCAACGGCCGCGAGCTGTTTCGCGATGAACAGCCGCTGAAGATCCTGCTGATGTCCGCCACCCTTGACGGCGAGCGGCTGGCCAGTTTGCTGGACGACGCGCCGGTGCTGCGCAGCGAAGGGCGGATGTACCCGGTGGCCATGCGTTGGGGGCGGCCGTTTGTGCCCGGTGAGTTTATCGAGCCGCGGGTGGTGCAAACGGTGCTCGATGCAATCAATGATGACAGCGGCAGCCTGCTGGTGTTTTTGCCCGGTCAGGCCGAAATTCGTCGGGTCCATCAACAATTGGCTGAGGCGCTGGCTTCGCGCAGCGACATCCTGCTCTGCCCGCTGCACGGTGAACTGGACCTGAACGCGCAACGTGCGGCGATCGAGCCCGCTCCCGGGGGCATGCGCAAAGTGGTGCTGGCGACCAACATTGCCGAGACCAGCCTGACCATCGATGGCGTGCGGGTCGTGATTGATGCCGGGCTGGCGCGGGTGCCGCGCTTTGATCCCGGCAGCGGCATGACCCGTCTCGACACCCAGCGCATCTCGCGGGCCAGCGCCACCCAGCGCGCCGGCCGGGCCGGGCGTCTGGAGCCCGGCGTCTGTTATCGCCTGTGGTCCGAAGACCAGCATGCACAATTGGCCGCCTATGGCAGTGCCGAAATTCTCCAGGCCGATCTGGCCGGGCTGGCGCTGCAACTGGCGCGCTGGGGGGTAACCCCGGAGCAACTGATCTGGCTTGATGGGCCACCCGCGGCAAGTTATGCACAGGCCCGGCAATTGCTGGAACGCCTGGGCGCCTTGCGCGACGGGAAACTCACGCCCCACGGCGAAGCCATGGCCGAGCTGCCTGCGCATCCGCGCATTGCTCATTTGTTACTGCGCGGGCAAGACCTGGGGCTGGCCGACATGGCCTGCGATGTAGCGGCGCTGCTGGGCGAACGCGATATTTTGCGCGGCGCCGGGGCCGATGTGCACAGCCGGCTGACCTTGCTCTGGGGCGAAAGCCGCGCCGCGCGGGGCGGGCAGGGCGGTGTGCAGCGGGCCAAACAACTGGCCCGGCAGTATCGGGGCTACTTGCGCGGCAAAGCCACGCAACCGGTCGCAGATCCCGATCACCCACGCTGGCTGGGGGCCTTGCTGGCGCTGGCCTATCCCGACCGCGTCGCGCAACAACGCAAACCCGGGGGGGCGGAGTATCGGCTGGCCAATGGTCGGGCTGCGTTGTTCAGCGAGGTCGACGGCCTTATGAAGCAGCCCTGGCTGGTGATCGCCGACCTGGGCAGCCGTCAGGGGCAACGTGAAGAACGGATCTACCTGGCGGCCGAGTTTGATCCCGGGTTGCTGGACAACGTGCTCAGCGAGCAGGTCAGCGTTGTCGACCAGCTCGACTGGGACGAGCGTGAAGGGGTGTTGCGTGCCGAACGCCAGCGCAAGGTCGGTGAGCTGGTGCTCAGCCGTGAGCCGTTAACCGGGCTGGACGCAACTGCGCGCACCCGGGCGCTGGTCAATCTGGTCCGGCGCAAGGGGCTGGAGTTGTTGCCCTGGAACCCTGAGCTGCGCCAGTGGCAGGCGCGGGTAATGCTGCTGCGCCAGCTGGATCTGAGCGCCCAAGGGCAAAGCGAATGGCCGGATGTGAGTGATGCAGCGCTGCTGGCTTCCCTTGAGGAATGGCTGGCGCCGTATCTGGAGCGCGTCTCGCGTCTGAGTCATTTCGCCAGCCTCGACCTGTCCAACATAGTGCATAACTTGCTCAAATGGCCCTTGCCCCAGCGGCTGGATGAGCTGGCGCCGCATCACATCAAAGTGCCGTCGGGGTCGTCGGTACGGCTGGACTACAGCGAACACCCGCCGATTCTGGCCGTGCGCCTGCAAGAACTGTTCGGCCTGGCAGATACTCCGCGCATTGCCGGTGGCCGGCAGGTAGTCAAGCTGCACCTGCTGTCGCCGGCGAGGCGTCCGGTGCAAGTGACTCAGGATCTGGCCAACTTCTGGCGCAGCACCTACATCGAAGTAAAAAAAGATTTGAAGGGGCGCTATCCGAAACACTACTGGCCCGACGATCCGTTGGTGGCCGAACCGACAGCCCGGATCAAACCGCGTAAACCTTGAAGCTCGACCCCTGACCCCATAGACGCGAGCTGTTGTCTTTAAAAGCTCGCTCCTACAGATGCAGATATAGGGGCGCTCAATCAATCGGTAACAGAAGCCGTCCCAGCACCGGCAGGTGGTCGGAAATGGTCAGGGTATCTTCCTGGCGCACATAGCCTTCGATGCGTTGCAGTTTCGGGCTGTAGAACAGGTAGTCCAGGGTGCGGTCAGGGGCTTCGGCACGCGGGTCGTTGGGGAAATGGGTCAGCCACAGTTCACGGTCGATGCCGGTGGCTTCAGGGTTGCTGGGGATCATCGGGTACTTTTCCCACAGCAAGTGCAATTCACTGTCCGGCGAATAACCCGCTCGCAGTTCGGCGGGCAGGCGCAAAAACTGGCCAATCGGCAACAGGTTGAAATCACCGCCAATCAGCCAGGGCGTGCCCTGGCTTTCGAATTTGTCGAGCAACACACCGGTGGCCTGCATTTGAAGGAGCAGGTTGCTGTTGTCCAGGGTCGGGGCATCGAACTGGGTGTTGATGGCAACAATTTGCCCGCCGTCGTTAAGCGGCAGGTAGTTAACCAGCAGCGCAGGTTTTGGCTGGAACTGACGGCTGATGATATTGGCTTCGGCCACGGGCAGTTGCAGGCGCTCGGCGTGTTCGATCTGGTAACGGCTGAGGGTGACCAGTTTGCGCCCGACACTCCCCAGAATATGCCAGTCGGGGACGAAGTCAGCCTTCCAGGTAAAGGCCTGGGTGCTGCAGGGGTATAGATCGACCAGGCGCTCCTGCAGCAGCGCGAGCTGGTCTTGATAGTCACTGGCCTTGGCGTTTTCATCGAGCTCTTGCAGCAGTACCAGATCGGGCTGCTCATCGCGTATCACCCGCGACACTTCATCCAGGCTGAAAGCCATGTCTTCACGGGTCGGGCGCAGGTCCGGACCGCTGCCATCAACCAGGTTGTACCAGAACACATAACGTTTGCCTGCCAGGTACTGGACATTCCAGGTCATAACCTTGAGCGCCTGGCCCGGTACCAGCACCGGGGCTGTGGCCGGGCAGACGAGTGCCAGCACCTCTTTGGCATCGGGTCGCCACGTAACGCTGTAAATCAGACTCGCCAGCGCGGCTGCAAGCAGCAGCAAACCTGACAGGATGGGGCGTAATAAACGTGGCATGGGCTCGGCTTAAGACGTAGCGGGAATTGCCGAGGATACCGGACAGCAGTCCGGCACCCAAGGAGAGGTATATAGCGAATCGTCCCTCTTACTTGTCGGATGGTTCGCCGATGAGCATAAACAAGCGATACAGCACGACAGACAAAAACAGCTGCAAAAAGCTGTTGGCACTTTCCAGGGCCAGAGCGAGCAACGGGTTATCGTCCTTTTGGAACAGCGAGAAGCTCAGCTCCTTGAGCATCATCAACGGCCCGAGTACCGCCAGCAAGCAGACAAAAATCCGCCAGAAGTGCCCGCGGCTCATGGCGAAGCTCGATTTCAGGGCGGCCAGTGGTGGATCTCCGCGCAATACCAGGCGGTATTCGGCAAACGCAAACACCACGGTCAGAAAAATCCCGGGAACGAAAAACATCGATAGCCCGAGCACGATCAGCAATGTGCTGATGGCCGCGAGCAGGGCGAATCTGGGCCACAGCGTCAGTGCCTGGGCCAGCAGCTCACGATTGCGCGGGCTTTCGCCACGGCTGCGGGCGTCGAGAAACAGAATCAGCGCGCCGGTGTACAGCGGATACAGAAGCAAACCCACGAGCAGGCCATAGCCGGGCGATGGGTCGGGGCCCACGGCGTTATCCACCATGAGCTGCAGCACGGCCTCAAGGATCACCAGCGGCAAGCACAGCGTCACGATTTGCCCCAGATTGCGCTGGAAGAAGTACAGGGAGTCGCGAATAACAGTCAGCGGATTCATTGTCAGGTATCAGCAGTCAAAAGCGGTGCGTTACTTTAACCGATGCCAGGCGATGGAGAGCAAATGTAAACGTTCTTGTTACGACCCGCCCGGTGTTTGTGAGCACGCCGGGCGGTTTATCCGCGCAAGTCCTCGACAGGCTGGCATACTGCGGCCTTGTTTTTCAGCAGCTGCCCGATTGCCTGGGCACCATGGGGTTTGCCGGTGAAAAGAATTGCGGTCTTCGCAGATGTGCAGAACCTCTATTACACAGTTCGCCAGGCTTATGGCTGCCACTTCAATTACGCGGCGTTGTGGGCTGACATCAGTCAGCGCGGTGAAATCGTCGAGGCCTATGCCTATGCGATCGACCGGGGTGACAGCAAACAGCAGCAGTTTCAGCAGATCCTGCGCAACCTCGGTTTCACGGTAAAACTCAAACCCTACATCCAGCGCAGCGATGGCTCGGCCAAGGGCGACTGGGACGTGGGTATCACCATCGACATCATGGATGTTGCGGCCAATGTCGATGAGGTGGTGCTGGCTTCGGGTGACGGTGATTTCGATCTGCTGCTCGAACGCATTGCCAGCAAGCACGGGGTTGATACCGTGGCTTATGGGGTGCCTGGCCTTACCGCCAATTCATTGATTCGTGCTGCTGGCCGTTATGTACCGATAGAAGGCAGCTTGCTGCTCAAGTAATTTCCATTTTTTACAGGATTGACCCGGTTTGGAACGCATCGCCGTAATTGACTTTGAAACCACAGGTATCTCCCCGAGCAGCAGCTGCCGGGCGACCGAAATTGCGGTGGTGATTCTTGAACAGGGGCGCATTGTCGAGCGTTACCAGAGCCTGATGAACGCGGGTGTGCGGGTGCCGGGCTTCATCGAGCAACTGACCGGCATCAGCAACGCCATGTTGCGCACGGCGCCATCTGCGCAGCAGGTGATGAACGAGGTCAACGAGTTCGTCGGCACCACGCCTTTGCTGGCCCACAACGCCGCGTTCGACCAAAAATTCTGGGACTTCGAGATGGGGCTCATCAAGCGCACCCGCTTGCAGAACTTTGCCTGCTCGTTGCTGCTGGCCCGGCGTTTGATGCCGGCGGCGCCCAATCACAAGCTGGGCACCCTCACCACCTTCGCCCAGTTGCCCCATACCGGCCAGGCTCACCGGGCCATGGCCGATGCCGAAATGGCAGCCAACCTCACGACCCATCTGGCTGAGCAACTGCGTCAAAAGCACGGCCTGCGAGAGTTGAGCCACGATCTGTTGCGCAGCCTGCAAAAAATTCCTGCCGCCAAAATCAACGAACACCTCAAGCGCTGTCGCGGGTTCTGAAGACCAGAGCCTGTGTAGGCGCGAGCTTGCTCGCGAGCCTTTAGCAGCGGCCCTGTCGCGGCCAAAAGTGTACGGCCACTTTTGGCCGGTTCTGTAACTTAATATTGCCCCCGGCTTTGGCTAAACTCCTCCATCCCCTGCCTTTGCCTTCGAGCTGCCTCCATGCCTGCCGCACGTCGTTTCCCGCTACAACTGATCGGTGCCTTTTTTGCGTTGTATGTGATTTGGGGTTCGACCTATCTGGTCATCCGTATCGGCATCGAGTCCTGGCCGCCGCTGATGATGGCCGGGGTCCGCTTTCTGGTGGCAGGCAGCTTGATGTACGGTTTCATGCGCTGGCGCGGGGCGCCCGCACCGACCTTCGTGCAGTGGCGCGCAGCCGGCATGATCGGTTTTCTGTTACTGGCGTGCGGCAACGGCGGGGTGACGCTGGCGGAACACTCCGGGGTCGCTTCGGGCGTCGCGGCGCTGGCCGTGGCCACCGTGCCGTTGTTTACTTTGCTGTTCGGCTATTTCTGGGGCGCCCGCAATACCCGTCTGGAATGGGCCGGGATTGCCCTGGGACTGATCGGTATCGGCATGCTCAACCTGGGTTCCAACCTGCAGGCCAGCCCGATAGGCGCCGCGATGATTTTGTTTGCCGCCGCCGCCTGGGCATTCGGTTCGGTGTGGAGCCGGCACTTGCCGCTGCCGGCCGGGCCCATGGCCAGTGCCGCCGAAATGCTGGTGGCGGGCGCCGTGCTCTTGATTGGCAGCCTGTTGAGTGGCGAGCGCATGACCCAGATGCCCACTGCCGCAGGCTGGGGCGCATTGCTCTATCTGGTGTTCTTCGGTTCGATCATTGCCTTCAGTGCCTACATGTACCTGCTGAAAAACGTACGCCCGGCGGCGGCCACCAGTTACGCCTACGTCAACCCGGCCGTGGCGGTGATGCTGGGCATCGCATTCGCCGGCGAGACCATAGGTTTCGAGGAGTGCCTGGCGATGGCGGTCATCATCAGCGCCGTGGTGTTGATCGGTTTGCCGCAGTGGCGCAAGCAGAAACCGGTCTGAATTAGGGTAAACTGCGCGCCATTGCAACTTATGCACCCCTGCGCTGACCTTTTTCGACGGTATCCCCATGACATTCGCCACCCTTGGCCTGATCGAACCCTTGCTGCGCGCTCTTGAGACGCTCGGCTACAAGACCCCAACCCCGGTTCAGGCCCAAGCGATCCCCGCAGTGCTGGCTGGCCGCGACCTGATGGCCGCCGCCCAGACCGGCACCGGCAAAACGGGCGGTTTCGCCCTGCCGCTGCTGCAGTCGCTGACCATGGAAGGTCCGAAAGTTGCCAGTAACATGGTGCGCGCCCTGGTATTGGTGCCAACCCGCGAACTGGCCGAACAGGTTCACGAGAGCATCCGCCAGTACGCCGAGCATTTGCCGTTGAGCACCTATGCGGTCTACGGCGGCGTCAGCATCAACCCGCAAATGATGAAAATGCGCAAAGGGGTTGATGTCCTGGTGGCTACTCCGGGTCGTCTGCTCGATCTCTATCGGCAGAAGGCGATCAAGTTCACCCAGCTGCAAACCCTGATCCTCGATGAAGCGGATCGCATGCTCGACCTGGGCTTCTCCGAAGAGCTGCGGGATATCTACCGCGTATTGCCGAAAAAACGCCAGACCCTGCTGTTTTCGGCGACCTTTTCTGATGCCATCCGCCTGTTGGCCGAGCAGATGCTCGACAACCCGCTGAGCATCGAAGTCAGCCCGCGCAACGTAGCGGCCAGCAGCGTCAAGCAATGGATCATTCCGGTCGACAAAAAGCGCAAGCCGGAGCTGTTCCTGCATTTGCTGCGCACCCAGCAATGGAAGCAAGTGCTGGTGTTTGCCAAGACCCGTAACGGTGTCGATGAACTGGTGGGCAAGCTGCAAGGCCTGGGCATCAACGCCGACGGCATTCATGGCGACAAGCCGCAGGCCACGCGTCAGCGTGCGCTGGACCGGTTCAAGGCCAGCGAAGTGCAAATCCTGGTCGCAACCGATGTTGCCGCCCGTGGTCTGGATATTGAAGACCTGCCGCTGGTGATCAACTTCGACATGCCGATCGTGGCCGAAGACTACATCCACCGCATTGGCCGCACTGGCCGTGCCGGTCAGAAGGGCGAAGCGATTTCGTTTGTCTGCGCCGATGAAGTGAACATGTTGTCGGCGATCGAGATGCTGACCCGTCAGACCTTGCCGCGCCATGAACAACAGGACTTCGAGCCGGAGCACCGCGTCCCCGAGACTGATGCAACCGGTCAGGTGATCAAAAAGCCGAAGAAGCCGAAAAAACCGAAAACCTCAGGCGGTGGCGGCAAGCGCAACCTGGGTAAATGGGTCTACAGCGGCGAAGCTGCACCGGTTGAACCTTCGGTCAAACCCGTGCGTAAAGTCCCTGTGTTCAATACCGGCCCGCGCAAGCGCAAGCCGTAAGCCAAACCTGCTTGTCCGCGACGTCATCGCGGGCAAGCTCGCTCTCGCTCTCGCAAGCGTCAGGCTTTGAGCCAGCTCAAAAGCCCCAACCCTGCGGCCCTGCCACTGGCAAAACAGCCTGTTAGCAAATAGCCGCCGGTGGGGGCTTCCCAATCGAGCATTTCCCCCGCGCAGAACACCCCCGGGATGGCTTTAAGCATCAGGTTTTCATCCATCGCTTCAAACCGCACGCCTCCCGCGCTGCTGATGGCTTCGTCCAATGGACGGGTTTTTATCAGGTTCAGCGCCAACCCCTTGATTGCCTGAGCCAGCCTCTGCGGGTCGGCAAAGCACTCGGCCGGCGCCAATTCGCGCAGCAGCGCGGCTTTCACCCCGTCTATCCCCAGTTGACTGTGCAGATGCTTGCTCATGGAGCGCGAGCCGCGAGGTTTGGCCAGTGCTGCGGCAATTTTATCCACAGGCTTGCCCGGCAGCAGATCGATCAGGATGGTGGCCCCCCCCTGTTGATTGATCGCCTCACGAATCGGCGCCGACCAGGCGTAAATCAGGCTGCCTTCAATGCCGCTGGCGGTAATCACGCACTCACCCAGACGCGGGGTGCTGTTTTGCAGGGCAATCGCGATGTTCTTCAGGGGGGCTCCGGCAAACTTGCTGCGCAGCACTTCACTCCAGCCCGCCACATCAAACCCGCAGTTGCTCGGCTGCAGCGGCGCCAGTTCCACCCCGCGCCCGGCCAGAAGCGGCATCCACGCCCCGTCCGAGCCCAGGCGAGCCCAGCTGCCGCCGCCCAGCGCCAGTAACACCGCATCAGGCTTGAGTTGCTGCTCACCTGTCGGGCTGTCGATCCGTAACTGGCCATCGGCATGCCAGCCCAGCCAGCGATGGCGGGTGTGGATAACTACCCCGGACTCGCGCAGACGCTTGAGCCAGGCGCGCAGCAATGGCGCGGCTTTCATATCGGTGGGAAATACCCGGCCTGAACTGCCGACAAAGGTTTCGATGCCCAGGTCGTGAATCCACTGGCACAAGGCCGTAGCATCGAAGGCCCGCAGCAGCGGAGCCATTTGCGGGGCGCGCTCGGCGTAACGTGACAGGAATGCCGGGTAGGCCTCGGAATGGGTGATGTTCATGCCGCCGACACCGGCCAGCAGGAATTTGCGTCCGACCGAGGGCATGGCGTCATACAGATCGACCCGCACCCCGGCCTGGCTCAGCACTTCAGCGGCCATCAGGCCTGCGGGCCCACCGCCGATAATGGCGACGTGGCGGGAAGGGGAGGTGGTGGGCTCTGTCATGGCGGGGCTGCAAATCGGCGAAATAAGTCGCGCATTCTACCTGACTAATGTCCATATGCCCTGCAAGACCGCTGCCCCTGCAGGGGTTGGGTTGGCCTTGTGGGCGCTGGCTTGCCAGCGATGGCATCGATGCCGGGATAGAGCCAATTGCGTCGCCTGCATGGCTGGCAAGCCGGCGCCCACAGAAGATGGATGTTGTCTGTATGAAAAACATACAGCTCTCTGCAGCCCATAGACTACGTGGCCTGCAAGAGCTTTCACTCAGGTTATCCACAGGCAGTTCCACAGGCATTGTGGGTAATTAGTAGCAGCCGGAAGACAGCCAGACCTTTTGTGCACTGTGGTGCAGGATCCCGTGGCGTCGGGCCAGGGCTTTGCGATCTTTGCTGTAACCGCCGCCTATAACACCGACGACTGGAATATCCCGTCCCAGGCAGTGGCGCATCACGCTCTCATCGCGGGCGGCGACGCCGGCATCGGTCAGCTTCAAATAGCCCAGGGCATCGTCCTTGTGCACATCGACACCGGCGTCGTACAGCACCAGATCGGGCTGATACAGCGCCAGCAGGTAATTGAGCGCGTCATCCACCACTTGCAGATATTCGGCATCCCCCATGCCCATGGGCAGGCCAATGTCCCAGTCGCTTTGTGCCTTGCGTGCCGGAAAATTCTTTTCGCAGTGCAGGGAAACGGTAATTGCATCCGGCGTATGTTCAAGAATCCGCGCCGTGCCATCGCCCTGGTGTACATCGCAATCGAAGATCAATACCCGGTTTACCCGGCCGCTTTCCAGTAGATAGCGGCTGATGACTGCCAGATCATTGAAGATGCAGTAGCGCCGACTTCTATTAAAACGTAAATATTTAGGAGGGAAATATAATAAAAACAGAGGATTAGCGTACTTTTTTGCGAAAAGTAGGATTGTAGTCTAGGGTTTATTATAGTTTACCTTAGGAGTGTGTAAACAATGAACCCTTACAGAATCAAACTCGTGCGGTTCGACGGTGGTGAGCGCTTTCCAGTGCTTTGCCTTCAGCAAGACGGCATGCCCGTGCACAGCGCTAACCTTTGGGTACTGACAGAGTTACGAACGGCGAATTTGTCGACGAGCACACTCCAACAGGCGCTTCGGTCGTTGATGGTGCTGTTCATTGTTTTTGATGAACTAAAGATAGATTTGTCCGCCCGTTTGCGCGACGGCCAGTTTTTAACGGTTGGAGACATAGAAGCTATCGTTGGGGCGTGTAAATTACCAATTACAGCGGGCGACAGAAAAAAAATTGGAAATGGAAAGTTTGTATCGCCATGGTCTACCAGTGGCTTTAGTACGCCAAAAATTCATCCTGGTACTATTGCTATACGGCTTTTATACATTGCCCGTTACCTTGACTGGATTGCGACCGACCACTTACTAAAAACAGGCGCAGGAAACCCACATTTTTCAGGGGTGGAAAAACTCCGTGAACTGGTTTCTACAGCCATAAAGGCTCGCATTCCTTCAGTGCAGCGCTTATCCAATGTTACGCCTCGTGAGGGCCTAACTGAACAAATGGTATCGCTACTGCAACAGGTGGTTGCTCCAGAGTTTGAGCATAATCCGTGGTCTCATGAATTTGTTCGGCAGCGAAACTACTTAATGATTCGCTGGCTATTGTCCTTGGGAGTCAGGAGAGGTGAGTTGCTTGGTGTCAAAATCTCGGATATTAACTTTCAGACCAATGAAGTTTTAATTGCCAGGAGGGCAGACGATCCGGCGGATCCACGGTTGAGACAGCCGAATGCCAAAACAAGCGGTCGATTATTAGCGCTCGACGCAGAGTTGGTAGCGCTCACGCGAGCGTATGTAATGTCCATTCGTCGAAATGTTACAGGCTCGCGTAAGCATGAATATCTTTGGGTAGCCGGTGGCTCAGGAAAACCACTGAGTCTTGCGGCGCTAAATAAAGTATTTATCACTTTACGGCAACACTGTCCGGAACTACCAGAAAACATCTGCCCTCATCTCCTTCGCCATACCTGGAACGATATTTTTTCGGAAGCGATTGATAGAAGTGATGTGTCGCCGACCATGGAGCAAAAACTGCGGTCACGATTGATGGGGTGGTCCGAAACATCCGGAATGGCGATTGTGTATAACCAGCGTCATATCAAGAAAAAAGCCACCGCTGTGTCCTTGCAAATGCAAAAACAATTGCGTGTGGAGGCTCCTTCCGATGATTAAAAAACCAGGGGAAAACTACGTAATCGATGGAATTGATTTCTGTCCTTCACTTCCGTCGGTAATTCGTAGCAAAAGCGGTATCGCGTTTGATCCTAACCGGCCTGCTTGGTCGTACCGGGACGGTGTGTATTCGGTTTACATGGATTTTTCTGGGCTACATTTTTCTGCTGTGCTCATGGCTTCATTCCATCTTACGTTGATTTGGTTCGTTGAAAATAGGGCGCCAAGTACTGTGATGGGTCGCTTTGCGGCTTTAAAAGCATTTGCCTTGCGATTGCAAGAGGGGCGCGTTGAACCGTTGGAAACTATCTGCGGAAATGACGTATTGATACATTGCGATGCCAATGACTTTCAAACACGCGATCTCTTTGCGTTTTTACGCCGATGGCATGCCATGAGCTTGCCGGGTATTCAGGATGATGTGGTGTACGTCCTGGACAGGAAAAAGCTCCGGAAGCGAGAAACCGGAATCGCTGTATTGACGTGGGATCCCGAGTTGGGTCCATTTACTCCAATTGAGCAAGTGGGTATTCAAGATGCCCTGAATGAAGCTTACGGCGCAGGGCGTTTGAGTGAGGACATATACCTGCTGGCATGGTTGTTTATTGCGTTGGGTTCCCGCCCTGTTCAGTTGGCAGCCTTAAAGGTTTGTGATGTTGTGCGCTCGGTGGCTGCGGATGGAACAGAGTCTTTTCTTTTGCTTGTTCCGCGTGCGAAGCAACAAAACGCATTGCTCCGCCAGGAACTCAAGCCGCGAGCGCTGGTGAATCAAATTGGTCGACCGTTGTTTGATTATGCCCGACGCGTCAGTGAGCGCTTTATTGGAGCGTTTCCAGACCCCCAGCAGGCGCCCCTGTTTCCTTTACCCCGGCAGTCACAGTATTTGGCGGACGGGCCAGGATGGGCCAGATACCACCGTACCAGCGAGAATTTACGGAAATTGTTGGTGACCGCGTTGGACAAGCTATCCGTCCGCTCTGAGCGCACGGGGGAAATAGTTAACATCTGTGCCTTGCGCTTTCGGCGTACGTTAGGGACGAATCTTGCGCGTGAAGGGCACGGGGTTTTGGTCATTGCGGACTTGCTTGATCATTCGCGAACTGACTCTGCGGCTGTCTATGTAGCTGCGACACCAGAGCTTGCGATGCGGATTGAAAAGGCGACTGCGCTGTACATGGCGCCTCTGGCTCAAGCTTTTAAAGGTCAACTGATAGCTCATGAGGACAATGCCGTTCGTGGAGCAGACCGCTCCAGCCGAATTATCGATTTGCGTATCGATCAAAGCGCACGGCCAATGGGGTCATGTGGCAGCTTCAGTTTCTGCGGATTATTTGCCCCCGTGGCCTGTTACACCTGTCAGTGTTTTCAACCTTGGTTGGACGGGCCGCATGAGGCGGTCCTGGATTTCTTGCTAGCGGATGCTAAACGCTATCCGGACGGTCGTATCGCGGCGATCAACGATCGAACGCTGCTCGCAGTGGCAGAAGTGGTCCAATTATGTCGCAGCAGAAAGGAGCAGGCTCATGGACGATAGGGTAATCCTGTTTAAGCCCCGAGCAGAGCAGGCGGCTGAGGACAATCTCAGGGACTTCGTTACCCTCGCCAGAGAGTCTCTGACGGCTTTTGGCAGTGAGTTGGTCTTTGAGGCGGACAGTTGGGATGTCACCAATTTTGTTCGATTGAAACGACGTAATTCTTGTTCAAGCATGCGATTTCATGGATTCCCCAGTGGACGAGGGCAAAAGGATTCCTGTTGCTTGCCTCAGCCTTACAAAGACTTTGCCAAAGCCTACTGCCGTTATGATTATTCGTTGTGCGCGTATACAACCGTCAGTTCACGATTGGCCGCGCTCCGCTCCCTCGCTGTAGCTCTGGAAGAAACGGAGAGTTGTGTCACACCTATTAAGGCAAGTCTGGGGCATTTTAATCGTGCGTGCGCGATACTAAACGAACGCTACCAAGCCTCTGCCGCATTTTTTGCCGGGGCAGAACTCAAACGCATTTCGCAGTTCCTGGTGGAGCATCAACTCTGTACGCTGCCTCTTCAATGGCAAAATCCACTTCGGGCACCAGCGAACTTTGTGCGCAGTGTTGGCCCAGAGTTTGATGCGTCGCGCCGGGCCCGTCTGCCCTCGTCAGCTTCGTTAGAAGCGATTGCCGAAATTTTCAGAACCGCCGAGAAGCCAGGCGATATTTTTACCTCCAGTGTCTGTGCGTTGCTTGCGTCGGCGCCGAGCCGCATTAATGAGGTGATGTCCATTTCAAACCAGTGTGAAGTCGAGGAGTTCGATCCAAAAGCAAATCAACAACTGTATGGATTGCGCTGGCGGCCTTCAAAGGGTGGTAAGGCACAAGTCAAATGGGTGGTGCAATCCATGGCCAGTGTTGCCCGCGAGGCGGTGAGTAAGCTCAGGACCATTTCCACGCCAGCGCGGGAAGTGGCACGGTGGTATGAGCAGCACCCTGATGCGATGTATTTGCCAACGGAGCTGGAGGCGTTACGGGGGCGGTCGTTAATTAGTTCAGAACAGGTGGGCGCGATTGTTTTTCTCGCCCCACCCCCCAATGGCAATCAAACCGCGCAAGGGGCGGGGTGGTGCAGAAAGCAGGGGATTTTTGAACATATTCCATATGACCCACAGCAGAGACATGCTCCGAGGTTTTTGTTCGCGGACGTTGAGCGAGTAATCCTTTCGATGCTGCCAGCTAACTTCCCGCTGGCAGATCAGAAGAACAACCTGAAGTACAGTGAAGCGCTTTGCTTGACACGGCTGAATGAGCTAACCGAGTTGTGGGGAACGTACCGTGGGGTAATCGTCTTGCCAGACACCGCTTATACTCAGAAGCAACTAGGTAGTACTCGAACTTTTCTCAATATTTTCGAACGGTTCGGTTATCGTGAGTTAGATGGCAGTCCAATGAGTATCACGACGCATCAATTTCGCCATTTTTTAAATACCGTGGCACAGATGGGCGGATTATCGCAACTCGACATCGCCAAATGGAGCGGTCGCGCCAAACTCGGACAAAACAAGTGCTATGACCATCAGTCCGATAGGGATGTGTTGGCGCTCGCGAGGTCCGCTTTGGGTGACCCGGAAAAGTCGGCAGGTCATGTGGCAGGTATCCCTCCAAGTAGTTTGATCTCGCGGGATCAGTTTGCGACGCTGAAGATCATGACCGCCCATACAACGGATTTGGGGTATTGCCTGCACGATTTTTCCATGTTGCCTTGCCAACTCCATCGAGATTGCCCCAATTGTGATGAGCATGTATGCATCAAAGGTGATGTGGTCCGAGAGCAGGCTATACGCCAGTATCGTCAGGAAACCCAGGCCCTCCTCGCAAAAGCGTTAGAAGCGCTGGGCGAGGAGGAGTTTGGTGCCAACCGTTGGGTCGAGCACCAGACACTGACCCTTAAACGACTGGATGAACTGTGTGCCATTTTTGAGGACTCTTCCGTTGCCGCAAATGCAATTATCCAGCCGCGTGGGATCGTCCCAGCGTCAAGGCTGGAACAGTTGCTGACCCACCATAAAATATTGAACAAGCGTAATTTGCCGGGACCAGACACTGAAGATCCAGATGTGCCATGCATAGAGGCTGAGGACCTGTAATGTCTCGTTCGAGAAATCTAACCCCAGATGCTATAGAGCAGATCGTGTCGATCCTGGATGGTTGGTCTGGAAAACTGACGTGGGACCTGCTGATCTTAAGCGTCGCTCGCCGTTTACGAGGAACCTACACGCGCCAGACTCTGCATAAACATGAGCGGATTCGGCGTGCGTTCATACTGCGTAAGCAAACACTCTCAACCACAGTAGGAGTGAAGAAGGCCAGCAGTCCTGAATTACAAGTTGCAAACGAGCGAATTGCTCGTTTGGAAGCGGAGAATCAACGTCTGCGGATGGAGAATGATCGATTGCTCGAGCAGTTTGTACGCTGGGCTTATAACGCTTACATTCGGGGCTTGGATGAACAGTTTCTTTCCCGCCCTCTGCCCATCATCAATCGACAGCAGACACCCTAGGGTCTGTTGCCGTTTCATCTCAAGCCATTGATCTATAAGAGCAAACTCGTATCGTTAAAGCTCTCACACGACAGATTCTCACTCAAACCCGCGCATTGAAGATTAGTTGGGCTTTTGAAAGCTGCCACTGCACGGCTGGGAGTACAGGCCCAGCCGTGAGGAAACGCTCGACAATGCCGGGCGTTTGTTCTTCAGGTCCGTACTCAGAAGCGGTAGTTGGTGCTCAGCTCCAGCGTCCGTGGTGCGCCGGGTGTGATCAGATCCACCGAGCCATGCGCCGAAGCGTAATAGTCCTTGTCGAAGACATTGCGCAGACGCAGGGCCATGTCCCATTTCGGCTGGTTGTAGAGCAACGCTGCGTCCACGGTGGTGTAGGCCGGCATGACCACTTGGTTATCCAAGGCGGTGTAACGGTCATCGACATAGTTCGCCCCCATGCCTACACGCCACTCCTGTGTCAAAGAACGTACCAACCACAAATTGGCACTGTGGCGCGGGGTCAAGGTCGGAGTCTGGCCTTCGTTGGCGATACCGTTGGTACGGCTGTTGGACTTGGTGATCTCGGCATCCAGATAGGCGTAACCGGCATATACCTGCCATTTTTCGCTCAACTGCCCACTGGCGGTCAGTTCGAGACCATCAGTACGCTGCTCTCCCGCAAGCACCAGTTTGGTCGGGTTCGCCGGATCGGTGGTTTTCATGTTGGTGCGTTCCAGCCGGAACAGCGCCGCCGTCAACGCCAGGCGATTGTCGAGCAGGTCCCATTTGCCGCCGATCTCGAAGTTGGTGGTTTCCTCCGGCTCAAGGTCCTGGTTCGTCGTGCTCAGAGCGAACATTTCGGCAGAGGGCTGGTAGGAACGGCTCACCGAGACGTAATAGGACTGCACATGATCAGGCTGGTAGACCAGACCGACTCGCGGACTCCAGGTAGTGTCGGTGCGGGAGAGTTCCTTGTTCGTCAGGTCATCGGCGTATTCCTGGTCAAACACGTCATAACGCACTCCCAGCAGAGCTTTCCACTGCGGCGCCAGTTCGATCAGGTCCTGCACGTAGAACCCGGCAGTGTCCTGAGTATTGGTGCCCTTGGCGGTTTGCCGGTTGGCCTGGAACGGCACGTCGACCAAAGCATCGCGGTACACCGGCACCCTTGCCACGTTGGGTTGGCTGAACACGGACTGGTCCTTCACCTGGCGCCCCAGCTCCACACCATAGAGCAGGTTATGGTTCATCCCGGCGAGCACGGCGCGCTGCTTGAGTTCGGTCTGGTTGAACCAACCGTCTTCCTTGCGCTGCACGTTGCCGCGGTTGAGTTTTACCAGCAATTCGCCGTTGGCGGCGGTAACGAAACGCGTTGGACTGGAGTCCGCGAGCGTATTGTTGCGATCCAGGTCGTAGTGGTAGTAGCGGCTGGTGTTGCTCAGGGTGAAGTCGTCATTGATGCTGTAATCGACGCCGGCCGTGAACGAGAACACTTCGCTGCGGGTGTAATCGTCATCTGGATCAGCGGAACCGAAACGCTTATCGCGGTCCACATCGACTGGACGGTCGCCTCGTGCTGGGATACCGAAGTCGATCAGGCGCTTGTCATACAGATAGGTAGCGCCCAGGTTCAGTTCCAGATCGTCGGAGAGCTTGAAGTAGGCCGAAGGCGCGATGGCCTTGCGGTCGATGTAGCCGTCATCCCGGAAGGTGTCGCTGTTCTCCAGCGCCCCTGTCACACGAAAGGCTTTATCGCCCTGTTGCTGATCGGCCCAACCGGCATCGAACTGAGTGCGCTTTTTGCCCTCGCTGTCGACACTGACACCGACCTCCTGCTTGGGCGTGAAGTTGGGCTTCTTGCTGATGCTGTTGATCAGACCGCCCGAAGAGCCTCGGCCATAGAGCACTGCGGCCGGCCCCTTGATCACTTCCACCCGCTCGACGTTGGACAGATCACGGAAGTACAGCGCATCGTCACGAATGCCGTCGACGTACATGTCGCCAATGGCGCTGAAACCACGGATGGTGACTTGATCGCGCTGGCCATCGCCATTGGACAGGCCGATACCGGGGACATTCTTCAGCACGTCTTCCATCGACTGAGCCCCCTGATCCTTGATAACGCTCTGGGGAATTACGTTGACGGTTTGCGGGATATCTCGTAGAGGGGCATCGATCTTCAGCGCGCTCCTGCTCTCGGTCGACATGTAGCTCTGCTCGCTGTACTCACTGTTCACAGCGGTTGCCGGTAGGGTTAGAGCAGACTCCGTTTCTGCCTGTAAATCAGGTACAACCAGAACGCCCAGCAACGACAGAGAGACTGGGTAAATGCGCGATCGAGCCACCATGAACACCTTTTGTATGAATTATCGCGCAGATGATAACAGTTATCTTTTGTAAGTAAATACATATCATTCTGATTCAAGCCATTGGCACGACTCGGAACGACCGTCTCAACTTAATAGGTGGCCGACAGGAGCGCTCCCTCCAACTTGCTTGGTTGAAGGACTGCAATCATCCCATCTGGACGAGCCCTCTGAAAGACAGGACACCGTTTCCCCCCCCCCCTTAACATAAGGGATAGGCAAACTGTAGTGGTCCGAAGAGTTTGAAGGACACATCGGACAAGCAGCCACAGATACGGGAAGGGCAGCACAGAGGCTGACAATAGCGTGGAATCAGCCCTCGATAAAAACCTTCAACGGCGGTTCGTGCATCAGGAAGTTCTGGTGCGAGATGTTCCAGGCATAGGCGCCCGCGAGAGTGAATACTAGCAGGTCACCAATCGTTAGCTGCGCCACTGGTTGTTGTCTGGCAAGGACGTCTTTTGGTGTACACAACTGGCCCACCAGCGTCACGGACTGATCACTGATTTGTGCCGGCTGCGAGCCTCGTAGTACCGTGAACGGATGATTGTGGCCTTGAGCCGCAGGCGTGCGAAAGTGATGGGTACCGCCACGTCCGATGGCAAAAAACTCGCCGTGACTGCTTTTGATGTCCAGCACCTGCATGACGTAGTAACCACAGGCAGCGCTGATGAAGCGGCCGATCTCGAAACGTATGCGGGTCGCGCCCATGTCGTATTCATTGATCAACCCCTGCAGGCCCTGACAAAACCGTGGCCAGTCGAATGACCTGGCCGCGTCCTGATAGTTGATGCCCATCCCTCCGCCGACATTCAGTAGCGGCAGTTGCAGGTCGTGGTCGGCGCACAGCTGGCGGAAGGTCAGGAAGTAGCTGCGAATCAATTCAAGGTGCGCGTCGACATCCAGCTGGTGCGACAACAGATGAAAATGCAGTCCCTTGAGCTCTAGGGACGGCTCTTCGCGCAGCAATTGCAGGGCGCTTGCAAGGCCTTCTTCATCCAGACCGAACGGCGTGGGTTTGCCACCCATGACCAATCGGCTCTGCGGTGTCTGGGCCAGCTTCAGATTCAGCCGCAGCATCACCGGAGCCCGCACACCGCGTTCGCGGGCGATGCGCGCCAGACTGCGCAGTTCGGTCACGCTCTCCACGTGAAACGCCGAAATCCGGTACTGCAGGGCGATATCCAGTTCGCGATCGAGTTTGCCAGGGCCACCAAAGATCAGCGGCTGGTCGGGGCACTGTTCATGCAGCCACGTCAGCTCGCCGCCGGAGGCCGCCTCGAATCCGTCTACCCACGGCGCCAGGGTTTTCAGCACCAGGGCTTCCGGGTTGGCCTTGGCGGCGTAGAACAATTCGCAGTTTTCGGGCAGTACCTGACGCATTGCCTTTACGTGCCGTTCAAGGGCAGGCAGGTCGTAGACGTAGGCGCACAATGGCGCGTCGTGTTCAGTCTTGAGCTGCTCGATGCGTTGGGTGACGGAGGCAGGAAGGCTCATGCGTGTTTCCTCTTTTCAGTCATCGTCAGCGGGCTGGGCAGTAACGTGTAATCGGCCTCGCGGTCGGCGCGCATCATCAGGCGCGTCATGAAATTTTCCTTGCTTGGGAAGGGCGCGCCGGCGCACAACTCACGCAGTTCTGTCGGATGGCCCAGACGCGTGGATTGCGCGTGCAGCAGGTCGCCGATTCGGTCCCACAATTGTTGTTCCAGCATGCCGCTGCCGTTGGCCAGATGGAAGATCGCTTCGCCGAGATTGTTCACCAGTGCGCAGTAGCCCACTCGTTGCCAGGCCTTTTGCGCGCTGTAGTACACCGAGCTGCGGGTGCGTTCATCCAGCGCACTCAGGCGTTCAGCGGGCCAGATTTCAGGGACCAGCTTGGTACCTTCCAGATCGCGAATCCAGACCTGACTGGGCAGGCCGTTTTCAGCGAAGCCGATGACCGTGTTCTGCAAATGCGGCTCCAGCGCCACGCCCTGACGGAATAGGCAATACAGCACACCGCCGAGCATCTGACCGGCATAGGCATCGAGCCAGTTCAACGTGGCTTGCTCAATGGTCAAGCCGGTGTTGTCGGCGTAGCGCTGTACCTGTGGGCGGCAGACACTGCGACCTTGTTGATCCCAGGTAAACAGCGCCATTGCCACTTGCGGCTGATAACGCTCGCGTTCGGCGACGGAAAGGTTTTCCCGGTAAACGATACCGAAACATTCGGTGACTTCGCGGGCCTCCTCCAGCGTACCCAGGGCGCTGAGGTCCAGGCTGGTGGCGCAGGGTTCGGGCATCAACATGAAGCCCGGTTGTTGCGTCGCCAACTCGCTCATGATGGGGCCGAGCAGGTGAGTGAGGGCGACGGCGCTGTCGAGTTCATACCAAGCGTTCTTGCGCACGCAGTTGGTCAGGCGCACGTGCATCGAGAACTTCATGAAGTAGGCCATCTGCGGATGGTAGAGCGTGCGCACAGACGACGTCGGGTACATGGCCTGACCCAGGGGGCCGAGGTAGGTGATCAAACCCTGTTGTTGCGCCCGTTGCACCAGCGGGTCAGCAAGCACGCGGGCGACTTCCCAAGGGTGGCACGGATAGGCGCCCTCACGCCCCGACAGTTGGCGTAGCGTGCTGCGCGGATCCTCGCCCTGATGACGAATCAGCGTCGGATCAACCTTGAACCAGTGCAACTGAAAGCGCGCCCCAACTTCCGGCGAGCAGGTCAGCAAATCGTCATGGGAGATGCCCTCGCGACTTTTCGGTGTCGGATGCAGGGCATGGCCCCACAGCTGATGTTGCTCGGACGCCAGCAGGCTGTCGGCTGCTTGGTTGGCCGGGCGTGAATGCCGCAGAAAGGTACGGGTGATCTGCAGGCTGTTACCGATCTGTTGCAGCATCTCGCCGACGCGGTCGGCTCCACTCAGCGGGGTACAGAGCAGGCGCGCCAGTTCGTGGGCGTCCAACGGTCGCCAGCTCTGGTTATTGCCTTTGAAGTAGGGGGCGCTGATGTAGTGGCAGCGGCCCAGAAGACTGGCGCGGTCGATGCGTACGATCAACCGGCCACTGGGCAGGCGAATGCTGATGCAACGACTGTTGGCTTGGCGCAGGCTCATCGGCAAATCCTGTGCTTGATCGTTCAGGTTCACTTCGTTGCGGGGCAATGCGTATTCGCGCAAATAGCAATTGAGCAGGCACTCGATGGCATGTCGTTGGGCTTCGCCATCGAGGGCATGGTCATGCTGGGATACGGTGTTCAGCGATGCGGTATTCAGAGCGAAAGTCATGCCGGAATCTCCCGGGAAGTCATCAATAGAGGGCGGGCGAGCACCATGGCCGCTATGGCCGCCAGGCACGCAACGAGAAAGGGGGACGCGATGCCGCAGGTCTGACTGACCAGAGCGGCAGTGACCCCGGCAGCAGTGCCGGCCCATTTGCCACTGGAGTCGAACCAGCCAAACAGGCGGCCGGCGCTGCCTTGGCGGCTGCGCTGGCTCAGACAGCGGTGCAGCCCGACAAAACTCAGCAACATGCCGGCCCCGCTGAGTAGACGCAGAGCGAACAGCGGCTCGGCCTGCACGCTCCAGAATTGCAACGCGTTACTGATTGCCAGCAGCGCCAGCCCCGGCAACAGCAGGTTGCCCTGATGCTTCTGAGCCCAGGGTAGGGCCAGCAGGTAAACCAGATGCGGCAGGCTGTAGAGCACGCCGATCAAGGCATCGTTGCCAATTTTCAGTTGTTCGCCGAAGGGCACGAAATAGGGAAAGGTGACGACCATCGCGAAGCTGAACAGAAACTGCACCGCCATCAGCCGCGGCATGTCTTCAGGCAGTTCGCCCAAGGCCACGGCTTTCTTGCTGCTCAAGGCATGTTTGGGGGCGTCCTTGGGCAGCGGCAGGACGAGCACAAACGCCAGCAGCGGTAACCAGGCCAGATAGCGATACAGGCTTAATCCCAAACCCTGTGAGGTCAGCAGCCCCAACAGGATTGGGCCACTGATCATCGCCAGACGTGCTGAATACTGCGTCCAGTTCAGGGCGCGGGACAGATCGCCTTCCTTGAACTGAGTCGACAGGTAGGCGTTGGACGCCGCCATCGCGCCGCCGAAGGTGCCCTGGATGATCAATGCCAGGACGAACACCGGCAGATTGGGGCTGAAGCCTGCCAGCAGGAAGCCCGCGAACAGTCCGGCATGCGCACGCAGCAACGACAAGCGACAACCGTTGCGATCGGCCCAGCGTCCCCAGATCGGCGCCGCCAGTGCGGTGCAGAGTGTCGGCAGTACGAACAGCACCCCGATGGCCCAGCCTGGTGTGTCAGGTGCGAGGTCGGCGAGGATGCGCGGCAAGTACAACGGAATACCCAGCGCCGTGAAAGCCGACAGGTAATGCCCCAGCAGAACGCTGGTGATCAGACTCCGTTGCATGGAGCATCCTCCAGCAGGAAGTTCGCCGCGCTGTAGCCATAGAACTTGTTGATGTCGCTGGCACCGGAATGCGCCTTGCTGAACAGGCTGCCGGCGCTGAGCAGGTATTTCACCGGCAGTTTCGGGCTGTCGAGCAGCCATTGACGCGCGTCGTCACAGTCGATGCCTTCTGCTTCGAGATGTTGCAGACAGGTCATGAGACGCTGACGCAGCGTGCCGTACAGACCGGATCGAGAGGCCAGGCCTGCGGTCGCTATCGCTTCCAGGATCGCAACAATATTCAGCTGCAAGGTGATGGTGCAGAACATCTCGGCCAACGGTTGGCTGCTGTCGACGCGAATGCGCTCGTCCTGCAAGACTGCCGGCAGATCAGCGAGATCCGGGCACGCATGGGTGAAGCGCTGAGGCCACAGGCGAGCGGCGTCGTTGTCCTTCATCAGCAGGCGCAATGGCTGACCTTGTTCGAACATCAAGACGGCGTTCTGCTGGTTGGCCTCCAGCGCGATGCCGTAATGCAGCCACAACCGCAGATGGACCTGCAGCAGCAGATCGAGATAATCGTCCAGCCAGTGTTGCAACGAACCTGCGTAGAAGCGCTCGGCCAACTGTTCGAGGAAAAGGCGTCCATCGGCAAGCGGACTGGCCAACGCGGCGACAGGTACGAGTGTGGTGTTCTCAAGACCCGTCGGGTAACGGCGCACGATATAGGCTAGGTGACGACTTTCGTCGGCATGACCACCGTGTTTTTCGTCAACGTGCAGATAACGTGACGCCAGTGCCGGATCGCGCTCGGTCAAGGCCTGCAGGGTGGTCTGGAACCAGTGACCGTCGTATAGGGTGCTGGGCTTGATCAGGCGCAAATTGCGCGCACCGAGCGTGCTGACTAACAACGGTAGTTTGATGTGCCACTGAGGTTGATTGATGCAGACCACCGTGCGCACGGACAGCGTAGGTTCGACCTGCATGGCCGAACGTGGAGCCTTGAGCGTTCCTTCAGGCAGGCCGTATTGCTCCAGTTCGCCCCATGTCAGCGGGTGTACTGGCAGTAATGAATGGCTGTTTTGCAAGGTCGGTGACAAGCCGACGTCCTCGAAGTCCGGCCAGTGCAGCGGCTGTGGGCTGGTCAGGGTCAGGGCGTTGTTGGGAATCGCCAGCCAGTTGAGTTCGAAGCGCGGCGCAAACTCCGGCGCGTAGCCTTTGAGCGCGGCGGCATCGAAGCCGCTTTTGGCCCGCGCCGTTGGATAAAACGGGTGATCCAGGTAGCTCGCCAGTTGATCGATCTTCAGCAGCCTCTGCGACCAGTCTTTCAGGGCAGTCACGTCGCTCAGCGCAGGGCCATGCTGGCGATACGCCTGATTGCACAGGGTCCGGTGTTCGGTCGCGCAATCCGCTTCTTTCAGGTACGCCGCGAACAGCGTCAGACTTTCTTCGTCCAGACCGTGGCTCAGGTGGCCCAGCCAGAGCCCGTAGCCGTGTTGAACCTCGCCGTGGCTTTGCGGCGACACTTTGATCCAGGCGTCGCCTGTACCGATCCAGTCCTGCAACGGATACGCCTTGACCACCGGCAGCCATAGTTCGTCGGCGCCCAGATGGGCGATTCGCAGCCAGCTTGCGTCGGGCTGATGCTGCAAGTGTTGACTCAGTTCTTCCGGCAGCCGACAAATCTGTCCTGTGCTGACGATCCCTCGGATGTCCTCGCGCAGGCAGCAATCGATGATGCGTCGAGTAATGAACGCCTGATCCGCGGCGTCCGGATACAGGCTCATGCCATCACCCATTTCAGGTCGTTCAGAGTCGAATTCAGTTGCGCTTCGAGGCTCACCTCATCCGGCGCGATCAGTCTCAGTACGCCGACGTAGTCCTTGTTGGAATGGCTGATGGTCACGGTGTCGCCGGTGTTGTGAAGTGCGCGGTAATCGCACCAATGGCCCTCACGTTCGACGTTGAAGCTGGCGCTGGCCTGATCCAGACGCCCCGAGCGGTCGACCACAAGGTAATGAACGGTTGCTTCGGCTTGCGCCGGTTGCGCGTCGATCAGGCTGTCTCTCAAATACAAAGCGACGATGCGGTCGAACCAACCCTGTGGCAGCAGCCGATCAAGCAGGAACTCGCGACCATCGCCGATGCTGCGATAGTTGATCTCAACCAGTACCGGGCCTTGGGCGGTCAGAATGAACTCGCTGTGGCAAACCCCGAAATTGACCCCGAACGCGGCCACTTGAGCCAGCGCGCCGGCGCGCTGCGCGCGGCTGAGTTGTCCATTCCAGCGTGCGGCGAGTTCTACGAAATGCGGCGGTGCTGAAAGGGTGACGTCGAAGCCACCGATGGCTTGCAGGTTGCGCCCGTCGCCCAGTGTCTCGAGGGTGAATAAAGGACCTTCCATGTACGCCTCCAGCAACAACGCCCGGTCCGGTTGCTGCTGCCAGAACTGTTTGCAGTAAACGGCCAGATCGGCGGCGTTGTGACACAGTCTGACGTCCAGGCTGGCGACGCCTTCACGAGGCTTGGCGACCACCGGCCATGGCGCATCGGTCGGCAGTTTGGAATTCGATGTAATCACCTGGAACCATGGGCCGGGCAAGCCGAGACGTTGCATGCGCTCGCGCATGGCCGCCTTGTTCTTTGCCGCATAGCACAGTCGCCAGTCCTTGCCGGGGCATTCGAATATCTCGGCCACCATTGCTGTCGCGGTCTGCAGGTGATCGCTGTTGGAGAACACTGCGGCGGGGCGCAAACCCTGGCTGTTGAGTGTCTCGACGACCGCTAGCGGATTGAACACATCACATTCGATAACGTGCAGCTCATCCGGCGAAATGTGCGAGGTGGCGAGCAGGCGCCGGTGTTCCTGAGCGTGGTCGGTGATCACCACGATCGGCAACCCGCGTTTGTGCGCGGCAGGCAGGAAACCCTCAAGAATGGCAGGGTGGGCGACGTGGGCAAGAATGACGAATGGGCGTTGCATGGCAGTTTCCTGGGGGCAGCAGTTGCCCGTCCCGGAGGATCGGGCACTGGTTTACAAGTGCGCAAGTGCGCGGTTTAGAAGCGGTAGTTGACGCCTAGGGTGAGCGAGCGCTCTGGCGCGGGTTGACGACCCCACGGGCTGGTGTCGATACCGCGGAAGTAGTATTCGCGGTTGAACAGGTTGCTGATGCCCGCGGACGCGGTCAGGACGCTTTTGTCTGCCAGCTCGAACTCACGCTCAATGGCGGTGTTCCAGACCCAGTAAGCTGGCAGTTTGCCCACACTGGCTGTGGCATCTTCATCGCTGGAGTTGGCGGCATCGGTGTAAGCGCTGCTGACATACAGGCCGTCAAGGTTGTAGGTCCAGTGCTCGGCAAAACGGTAACGACCGTCAACCGTGAACTGATTGCGCGAGGAGTACGGCACTTCGTTGCCCTTGAATGTGCCGTTGCGTTGCTTGGCATCGAGGTACGCATAGCTGGCGTGCAGGTCCAGATCAGGTAGAGCTTGCGGCGTCCAGAAAATCTCGCTCTCGAAACCTTGGTGACGTGTGCTGCCAAGGTTATTGAAGCGGTCAGTCGTGGCGTTGTAGCTGATTTGGTCGTCGAAATCGATGCGGTACAAGTTGAAGTCGACGCGCATGCCGTCCCATGGCGTATAGCGCACGCCGGTGTCGTAGTTCCACGCCAGTTCGGCGCCGACATCGCCTTCCTTGACGATCTGCGTGACTTGCGGTGGACGCAGGGACTTCTGGGCGTTGGCGTAGACAAACCAGGCGTCGGTCGCCTGGTAACCCACCGTCAGGCCCGGCAGCCATTCTTCGGATTTGTTCTCGCGCGAGAACCCGGTGATGCCGTCTGCGTAATCCATGCGGGCGTTTTCGTAGCGCACGCCGGGGGTGATGGTCAGGCGATGATCGAGCAGACTGATGGCGTTGCTGAGGTAGAACGCGCGGGCGTCGTCATCGAACTTCCAGTCCCGGAACGGCGTCGTCACGCCGGTAGCGACGCGCTGGCGGTTGACCTTGTAGTCGATGTCTTCGCTGACATAACGGGCGCCCAGCAACCAGGTCTGGCCAACCGTGTCGCCATCGATGGTGGCACTGATGCGCGGCTCCGTGCCCCAGACTTTAAAGTCGCGTGGGCCGTCCTGTTTGGTCACCGCCGTACCGTCCGGAGTGAACGGCAGGCCGACTACGAAGTTGCGGTAGCTGTCGTGGGCGAAGTTGGTCCAGCTGTATTCTACTGAGTCGAACGGCCCCATGGCGCCCAGGCGCTGGGTGTAGGTGCCCCACACGCGATTGGTGTCGCCCTCGAAGCGGTCCAGCGGACGCGTCGATTGCCGTGGATCATCCTTGTAATCCTGCACGCTGAGTGCTCCGGCCAGGTCCATATCGGCCTTGTAGTGCTGGATACCGAAGCTCAGATCGCGATCGTCGTCGATGTTCCACTGGCCGCGCAGACGGTAGTTCTGCACATCGGTCTCGGAGTGCTCGCGCCCGTATTCGCCACCCAGGGTATTGAGGTCCAGTTGCAGGCCGAAGTTGTCGGTCAGGTAGCCGCCGGTGCCCACATAGTTGTCCCACAACTGGCGCCCGCCAGCATTGAACGTCAACTTCTCCTGCAGAGTGGTTTCCCACTCGCGCGGAATCGGCTTGCTGATGAAGTTGATCACCCCGCCAACGTTGTTCGGACCGTATTGCACCGCTGCGCCCCCACGCACGACATCAATACGGTCTACAGTGGCCATGGTCACTGGAAACAGCGACAGACCCGTCTGGCCGTACGGCGCCAGTGCTAGTGGAATGCCATCCGACAACGCTTGAATCCGGCCGCTACGACTCTCGTACAGCCCGCGTACCGATATCTGTGGCAAGGCGCCGGTGCCGGTTTCGTCAAAGATCTTGATGCCCGGTACCCGTTGCAGCGCGTCGTCCACACCGCGGACGCTGGCTTTTTTCAGTTCGCTGGAGTCGACAACGCTGCGACTGCCGGCATAGGTACGCACCTCCTGATCGCTGGCCGTCCCGAGAACGTCACCCTGAATCATCATGGGTGCCAGTTCCATGTTACTGGCAGGTCTGGTGGACAAATCGACGGGTTGATCGGCGGCCACGGCACCGTGACAGATGCCCAAAGTGATAAGACTGAGTGAAAAATGTAGGGAGTTTGTTGTTGTTTTCATGTGGACTACGTTGGCTTATTTTTACTGTTGGAGAGAATGCAGGCGGGCTTTCAATGCGTTATGCAGCAAGCCTCGGTCTTCACCGGCCAGAAAACTTCGGATCCCGCGAGCGCGCCACAGCGTGTTCTGTTCGGCCGTGCGGGGATTTGCGCAGAAAGGTATTGCGGCGCTGAGGCAGGCATCGGCCATGTTTTGCAGCGTTTGCCAGACTTGAGGATTGAGCGGGTCGGGGCCCAGATCGAGATCGAGCGACAGATCCAGAGCGCCTTCCATGATCATGCCGACCCCCGGCAGTTGCAGAATCTCGCCGAGAGCGTCGACCCCGGCGCGGCTTTCGATCATGGGAATAATAGGGGTCTGACGATTGGCCAGATCGATGTATTCGGGTAATGGCAGGCGACCGAAACCGGTAATGCGTCCGCCGGTTATTCCGCGTTTCCCCAAGGGGGGAAAGAACGCCGCTTCGATGGCGCGCTGAACTTGCGCAGCACTTTCGGTGCGTGAAAGGACAATGGCTTCGATGCCGGCATCCAGTGCCCGACCGATCAGTTTTTCGTCCACTTGAGGTATGCGCAGCCAAGGCGAAATGCCAGCGGCCTCACACGCGCGGACACAATGCATGATGTCTTCTTCGGAGCGCAGTAAGTGCTCAAGATCGAGAATCACGAAGTCGTAGCCCGCAAACGCGAGCATTTCGCAGAGCATCGGTGAAGGTAGAGAATTGAGCAAGCCGTAGACGTTGTTCCCTGCTTGTAACCGGGAAAACACCGGAGAGGTTCGTATCACTGACGCATATCCTTCAGGGTGGATGCGCGCTAATAATAATCATTCACAATCATAAGTAAACATTTTTAGTCGCCGATTCGTGATATTCGTGATGGTCCTCATAAAAATCCCGTTCTTGGTGTAATGCTGTTCACTGATTCACCCCGGATTCCCGCCACGATTCACCCGATGGCATATGAGGGGGCTGGGGCGATTTCTGAGTTTTGTAAACACCTCGTCGAATCTCGGGTATTAATTTCCACTTTTTAGAAACCTTGACTCTCCAAGGGCCTTATTTTCGCGGTCTAACAAGATTTGTTTACATAATTTGGTCGGCATAAAGCCCGAAGCCCGCCGGGTGGTCGTAGTGGGCGTGATGAGTGCCGCCTGCCAGATGACAGGCCAGCCCGTGCTCAAGGGCCTGCTCGGCGGCCAGCAACGAGCCGCCGACCGCGCGGATGGTGCGGCGTGCCAGCGCTTCACTCCAGGGCAGACCCAGGCGTCGCTGGTCCTCGCGGGCCAGTTCACCGGCCATGTAACGCTCGATGTAGGCGCGGTCATGGGCGAGGGCGAGGATATCCACAGGGCACAGTTCGGGGCGCAGCAAATCGGCGTCGCGGGTCAGCCCGGACTGGACTAGGTGATCGCGCAGCAGGCGGAACTTGTCCATCGGGAAGCGATGTTCCGCCGGGAACTCAGGGCTGTAGTCATCGTGGTAAATCAGAGGTAAAGGCATGGGATTTCGCACCGAACGAGCGTTTGATATTAACAGCGCTGTACACTGCGAGGTATTCGAAAAGCCCGGTAACAAATCGGAGATAACAGATGGAGCAGATTAAAGAGCTCGAAAGTGCCCGTTTGCGGTTACGCCCGTGGCGTGACACAGATTTGCCCGAGTTCGCTGCGATGTCTGCCGACCCTCAGGTGATGCGCTATTTTCCTGCGCCCTTGAGCCGTCTGGAAAGTGCCGCGCTGATAGGCCGGATTCGTGGTCACTTTGCCGAATACGGCTACGGATTGTGGGCGCTGGAGCGCAAGGATACCGGGGCCTTCATCGGTTTCACCGGGTTGTCCAATGTCAATTTTGCCGCACCTTTCACGCCGGCCGTGGAAATTGGCTGGCGCCTGGCCCCGGAACACTGGGGCCTGGGCTATGCCAGCGAGGCGGCCTGGGCGGCGCTGCGCTGCGCCTTTGACCGATTGGCACTGGATCAGGTGGTGTCATTTACCAGCCAGTTGAACCTGCCGTCGCAAAAGGTCATGCAGGCGATCGGCATGCAGCACGATCCGGACGGTGACTTTGAACATCCCCGGCTGCCTGAAGGGCATCCGCTAAGGTCACATGTGCTGTATCGCATTACGCGGGCACAGTGGCTGGAAACCCTGCACGGCTAGGCAGGCCGAGAGCGGCGAAAGCCAGAATTTTGTTGTCCGGCGTAGCCAAGGCTACCCCGGTATTGCTCTGTGTGAGGAGAATCCGAATGAGCCAAGTGTTGGAAGATCTGGTCAATTTACTGACCCTGGAACCGATCGAAGAGAACCTCTTTCGCGGTAGCAGTCAGGACTTGGGCTTTCGCCAGTTGTTCGGCGGTCAAGTGCTCGGACAATCGTTGTCGGCCATGAGCCAGACAGTCGAAGATGCGCGGCACGTGCACTCGATGCACGGCTACTTTTTGCGCCCGGGGGATGCCGGGTTGCCGGTGGTCTATCAGGTGGACCGGGTGCGCGATGGCGGCAGTTTCAGCACGCGCCGGGTGACCGCGATCCAGAAGGGTCAGCCGATTTTCACCTGTAGCGCTTCATTCCAGTACGACGAAGGCGGCTTTGAGCACCAGACTCCGATGCCCGATGTGGTGGGCCCGGAAAACCTGCCTTCGGAACTCGAAATGATTCGTCAGCGTGCGCATCTGATCCCCGAATCGATGCGTGAAAAGTTGCTGTGCGCCAAACCCATCGAATTTCGTCCGGTGGTGGGCGAAGACCCGTTCAACCCCAAGATCACCGATCCGATCAAGTACGTCTGGTTTCGTGCCGATGGCGCACTGGCTGACTCGCCGGCGCTGCACAAATACCTGCTGGCCTATGCCTCGGACTTCGGTTTGCTGACCACCTCGCTGCTGCCCCATGGCAAAGGCGTGTGGCAAAAGGACATGCAGGTAGCCAGCCTTGATCACGCGCTGTGGTTCCACCAGGACCTGCGGGCCGACGACTGGTTGCTGTACGCCATGGACAGCCCGTGGGCGGGAAATTCACGCGGGTTTTCCCGGGGTAGCGTCTTTAACCGAGCCGGCCAGCTGGTTGCGTCTGTCACACAGGAAGGTTTGATTCGTCATCGTAAGGACTGGGCATGACACTCAAGGAAGTAAAACACTGGGTTTTTGATATGGACGGTACTTTGACCGTCGCGGTGCATGACTTTGACGCGATTCGTCGGGCGCTGGACATCCCTGTGCAAGTGGATATTTTGACCCACCTCAACGGCTTGCCTGCCCACGAGGCGCAAGCCAAGCACGCCTGGTTGCTGGAGCACGAGCGTGAACTGGCACTGGCCTCAACCCCGGCACCCGGGGCGGTAGAGTTGGTGCGCGAGCTGGCGGCCCGCGGTTGTCGCCTGGGAGTGCTGACCCGCAATGCCCGGGAGCTGGCGCATATCACCCTGGAGGCCATTGGTCTGGCCCCGCTTTTTGCGCCAGAGGATGTTCTGGGTCGCGACAATGCTGCGCACAAACCCGACCCCGACGGCCTGTTGCAACTGGCCCGGGCATGGGAGGTGGATCCGTCACAGATGGTGATGGTGGGGGATTATCGTTTTGACCTGGATTGTGGTCGTGCGGCGGGCAGTAAAACGGTACTGGTCAACGTGCCCGAAAATCCGTGGCCGGAACTGACAGACTGGCATGCGCGGGACTGTTTCGAACTGCGCAAGCTTATCGCCTGACCCTGTAGAAGCGAGCTCTTCGCGGTCGCGTTGAAAAGCTCGCGAGACAAGCTCGCTCCTACAGGTGCAATTGCAGCCATCTGCATGGGGTGCTTTCCGGTCTGGAGGGTGAGGGCTGGGATCTGCCGCATGTTTGCACTGCACAACCCTTGTCTCGCGAGCTCTTCGCGGCCGCGTTGAAAAGCTCGCGAGACAAGCTCGCTCCTACAGATGCAATTGCAGCCATCTGCATGTGGCGCTTTCCGGTCTGGAGGGTGAGGGCTGGGATCTGTCGCATGTTTGCACTGCACAACCCCCCCTGTAGGAGCGAGCTTGCTCGCGAGCTCTTTGCGGCTTGAAAAGCTCGCGAGACAAGCTCGCTCCTACAGGTGCAATTGCAGCCATCTGCATGGGGTGCTTTCCGGTCTGGAGGGTGAGGGCTGGGATCTGCCGCATGTTTGCACTGCGCAACCCTTGTCTCGCGAGCTCTTTGCGGTTACAGGTTTATGGGGAGGAAGGTTGCTCGCCGAACAACACCTTTTGCCCCTCGGGGGAGGTGAACATCCGGTCGCCGTTGTGCCCGACCCCGGGCACTTCTATCAGTCGCTGATTGAGCCCCTGTGGATGGCGCTGGGTCAGATACTCGAAGTAATTCTTGCCCCGCACCAGCCTGAACGCGCCCTGGGCCTCGGCCTCGCAACCCTTGTCGAGGGCCGGGTGGTTGGGGTCGATGTCTTTGGCTCCGAGCAAGTAGGTAATGTCACGTCCGACATAGGCCTGTTCCAGTTGCTCGGGGCTTTCTCCCCGGGCGTAGGCTGGCAGGTACTGGAGCCCGTATTTCCAGCTATTGAAACCCGGGCAACTGGCCGGATCGAAGGTGGGGATCGGTCGCTGCGCATTGAAATAGGCGTAGGACGAAGGGTTGGCAATCACATAGCGCAGCTTGATCCCCTGCTCCTGCAGCGCTTTGCCAGCCCGGGTTGTCAGTGCGTAGCGCTGCACCACTTGCGCGCCTCCCGAGTGTCCGGCGACCACTATCTCGCGCAGGGCCGGATAGCGTTTACCATCAGCAAGACGCTCCAGGATCTGATCCAGCGCCGCATAAGAACTGAGGGGCGCAGGACTTGTGGCGGGTGCGCCGGCCATCCAGTCATTGGCGTGCCAGCGCAATATATCGGCGGGCAGGCTATGGCGGGCAGCGTCGCTTTCATTCAAAAACTGCGGGGCGATGATCAGGGTTGTGGATAACTGTCCGGCCCGGGTCGCCGCCTGTTCAACGCTGTGCAGGTAGGTCTGGGCATTGCGCAAACGGCCATGGATCACAATCAGGGCCCGCTGCACCTGGGGGAGCGGCTGTTGCCAGTCCTGGCTCAAGCCCAGCGCCAGTTGTGCGGTGCCGATTTGCAGATGCTCGGGGCTCAGTTCCCTGACCCCCTGTTCTGCAGCCCGTGCCGCCGTGCAGACCAGCAGCAGTCCGAGCATCGAAACCATCAGGCGCGAGCCCATTTACAGCCTTGCTGCCGAAAAGGTGTCGCACTGGTTGATATCACCTTGGGCGAAACCGGTCTTGAACCACTTCACCCGTTGCGCCGACGTGCCGTGGGTAAAGGAGTCCGGCACTACACGGCCCTGGCTTTGTTGCTGCAGGCGATCGTCGCCGATGGCATTGGCGGCGTTCAGGGCTTGCTCGACATCCCCCGGCTCCAGCCAGTTCAGGCGCTTTTGCGCATGGTTGGCCCAAACCCCCGCCAGGCAGTCGGCTTGCAGTTCCTGGCGCACCAGCAATCCACCTGCACCCTCCATGCGCTGGCCTTGTTGACGGGCCATTTGCATTTTTGACGAGATACCCAGCAGGGTCTGCACGTGATGGCCTACCTCGTGGGCGATCACATAGGCCTGGGCGAAGTCGCCACCGGCCTTGAAGCGCTGGGACATTTCCTGGAAGAAACTCATGTCCAGGTAAACCTTTTGGTCCGCCGGGCAGTAAAACGGCCCGGTGGCTGCCGAAGCAAAACCGCAGGCTGAATTCACCTGGCCGCGAAACAGCACGAGGGTCGGGTCTTTATAGGTACGGCCGGCCTGTTGAAAAATCTGACGCCAGGTGTCCTCGGTATCGCCCAGCACCGCGCGCACGAAGTCGGCCTGTTGATCATTGGCCGGCGGCGCATGTCCGGCTTGCTGGGTGACCTGGGGCGAGGATTGCTCGCTGAGCTGGCCACTGAGTTGCCCGAGGATTTGCATCGGGTCCTGGCCGGTCAACAAGCCGAACCCGACAATCACCACCACCGCCATCAGGCTCAGGCCTTTGCCGCCGCCAATGCGCATCCCGCCGCCCCCGGTGCTTTGATCGCGCACGTCTTCCACGTTGTCGCTGCGTCGGCCTTTTTTCCAAAGCATGGGGCAATCCTCTGATAAATCCTGTTGATAGTGTTGTTGCTGAGCCGGGGCTTCGCCAGACCGGTTGTCAGACGCCTTTCAAGAGCGCAAGGAGTATGGCAGTTACCGCGCCAGGCAAGGTAAAAGCAGGTGTCGGCACGGGTGACAGATTAGCCCGGCCCGGCAAAAAGACCGCCAGTGCCTGAATAGAGTTCCGGGCCCCGCGCTGAAGTGGTTGAATACCGCCTGTCCTCGCCCCGGAGTTGTCAGCCCTGTGAACATTGATACCCGCATCAAATACCGGCACCTGGTGTGCTTTCTGGAGATGGCACGTCAGGGCAGTCTGGCGCGGGCGGCGGATGTGCTGGCGGTGAGTCAGCCGGCCATGTCAAAAACCCTCAAGGAGCTGGAACAGCTACTGACGGTCAGCTTGTTTGTGCGCAGCAAAACCGGGGTCAGCCTGACCGAAGCCGGTGTGGCCTTCCTGCGCTATGCGACGCCCTCGGTGCAGGCCCTGCGCGAAGGGGTGAATGCCTTGCGCGGGGGCGAATATGCGGGCGGGACGGTACGCCTTGGCGTGTTGTCGACCGTTGAAAGCCTGCTGATACCCGAACTGGTGAGCCGCCTGCATGCGCGGCACTCGTCGCTGGTGGTGAGTGTGGTGACGGGGCCGAGTGCCTACCTGTTATCGCAATTGCGGGTGGGAGATGTCGATCTGGTGGTGGGGCGAATGACAGATAGTCCGGAAATTCAGGGGATGAATTTTGAACACCTTTACAGCGAATCCATGACCCTGGTGGTGCGCGCCGGCCATCCGCTGACGCAATTGCCGCTGGATCGCAGTCGGCTGGAACACTATCCGCTGGTACTGCCGCTGGCCAATACCACCATCCGCGCCTTTGCCGACAGCCTGTTCGTACAGTGCGGTATCAGCCAGTCCCGTCAGCGTCTGGAAACCCTGTCGATTACCCTGAGCCGGCGTTATGTGCTGCACAACGATGCGGTCTGGATAGCGCCGCTGGACGCTGTGCGCCTGGATCTGGCGAGTGGTGAACTGCAAGAAGTCGACCTCGGCCAGCGCGAACCCGGGGGCTCGATCGGTATTTGCAGCAACGCCCATGTACCAATGTCGGTGGCGGCGCAGGGATGTGTCGAGGTGCTGCGGGAGCTGGGGCAGGCCTACTGCGAGGGTATTTATCCATAACCGTATGGTTATGGGTTGAGTCTGGCTTTTCAGTAGTCCTTGCCTGCCTGTTGTTTGAAAATGACCACTATCTGCCTGCCCCCCGCCCTGGCTTTTGTCGGAGCGAGGGAGGGGCCTGGCCTTTATAAAAACAACAGGAGATCGACATGTCTGATGCAGACAGCCGGCGTTTTGTCATCCGTGACCGCAACTGGCACCCCAAAGCCCTGACCCCCGATTACAAAACCTCCATTGCCCGTTCGCCGCGGCAGGCGCTGGTGAGCATCCCGCAATCGGTCAGTGAAACCAGTGGCCCTGACTTTTCCCACCTGCAACTGGGCAAGTTCGACAATGACCTGCTGTTGAACTTCAACAACGGCGGTTTGCCGGTGGGCGAGCGGATTCTGCTGGCGGGTCGGGTATGCGACCAGTATGGCAAGCCGATTCCCCACACGCTGGTCGAGCTCTGGCAAGCCAACGCCGGTGGCCGTTATCGCCACAAGAATGACCGTTACCTGGCACCCCTTGACCCCAATTTTGGTGGCGTGGGTCGTACCCTCACCGACAGTCAGGGCTACTACAGCTTCCGCACCGTAAAACCGGGGCCCTATCCTTGGCGTAACGGCCCCAATGACTGGCGTCCGGCGCATATCCACGTTTCCATCAGTGGCCCTTCCATAGCTACGCGCCTGATTACCCAGCTGTATTTCGAGGGTGATCCGTTGATCCCGATGTGCCCGATCGTCAAGTCGATTGCCAATCCTGACGCCGTGCAAAGCCTGATTGCGCGGCTGGACATGGGCGCGGCCAATCCAATGGATTGCCTGGCGTATCGCTTTGATATCGTGCTGCGCGGTCAGCGCAAGACTCACTTCGAAAACTGCTGAGGAGCCCGTCATGCCTATCGAACTGCTGCAGGAAACCCCATCGCAAACGGCTGGCCCTTATGTGCATATCGGTCTGGCACTGGCTGCGGCCGGCAACCCGGCACGGCCCGTGGAAATCTGGAGCGAAATGGCCAAGCCCGGCGCCCCAGGCGAGCACATCTTGCTGCTGGGCAACGTGCACGATGGTAATGGCCATCTGGTGCGCGACTCTTTTCTGGAGCTGTGGCAAGCCAACCATGAAGGGGTGTACGACGAAGACTTTGACTCGGAAAAGGCCTTCAACAGTTTCGGTCGTACCGCCACCACCTTTGATGCCGGTGAGTGGACGCTCAACACCATCAAGCCGGGGGTGGTGAACAACGCAGCCGGCGTGCCCATGGCGCCGCACATCAACGTGTCGTTGTTTGCCCGGGGCATCAACATCCACCTGCAAACCCGCCTGTACTTCAGCGACGAGCCAGAAGCCAATGGCAAATGCCCGGTGCTCAACCTGATTGAGCAACCGCAACGTCGCGAAACCCTGATCGCCCGGCGCTGCGAAGTGGACGGCAAACCGGCCTACCGGTTTGATATCTACTTGCAGGGGCCAAACGAAACGGTGTTTTTCGACTTCTAAGGCCCGGTAAACAACACACTCCCTGCAGGAGCGAGCTCTTTAAAGCCCGCTCCTGCACAAGAGTGTTCAGGCCCGTGTGCGACGTTGCTGCAAGGCAGCTGCCAGACCGCTGATGCAGATAATGGCGATGCCGATACGGGTGGTGAAGTCTGGCGTGTGATCAAAAAGCAACCAGCCCAATATTCCGGAAAACACGATCTGGCAATAGCTGAATGGCGCCAGCAGTGCCGGGGCGGCGACTCGAAAAGACTGGGTCAACAGCAAGTGCGCGGTCATGCCGAACGCGCCCAGGGCAAGCATTTGCTGGCCGTGGGCCAGAGTCGGGGTATGCCAGAAGAACGGCACCAGCGCACTCATCACCAGCACATTGAATAACCCGGCAAAGAAATTACTGGTGGTGGGGCTGTCGTACAGGCTGAGTTTGCGGGTGAGAATCTGATAGCAGCTGAAGCACAGCGCTGCCGCCATCGGTAATAACACCGCGGGGGTGAACAGCTCACCGCCCGGATGAATAATGATCACCACCCCGATAAATCCGCAAACCACGGCCAGCCATTGGCCGAGTGAAACTTTCTCCCCCAGCAGGGGCCCGGACAATGCTGCCACCAGCAGCGGCGCCAGAAAGTTGACCGCGGTGTTTTCGGCCAGTGGGATATACAGCAGGCCGTAGGTGAAAAACAGCCCTGAACCCAGCAGGCATATCGCCCTTAGAACCTGAAGCAAAGGGCGCTTGCTGCGTAAGACCCGCAGCCCCGACTGCGGCAGGAAAATCCCCGCCATCAGCAGGGTGTGCACCAGATAACGGGCCCACACCACCATCACTACCGGGTAAAAGCCACTGAGGTATTTGGACAGTGCATCGTGACTGGAGAACAGGGCCGTGGCCGCCACGATCAGCAAGATGCCTTTCAAAGGCTGGTTAACCCCTGAAAGGGGGGTGGGCATTGTCATCGAATACCTCAAGGTGGTGCTGGGTGTGGAGGTCTGGCCCGCTTTTTATACTTGTGGGATTTTTCGCGGAGCCATGAAGTACATCCACACTAACGCAATGAAGTACATCGCCGGAATCATAGTGAACAACAATGTGTAATTGTTGTTGGTGACGGTCAGTACATAGCCGACGAACTGGGTCATGAACATGCCGCCGATGGCGGCACACATCCCGCCAAAGCCGAACACTGTGCCCATCATGTGTTTCGGCGTGTAGTCCATCACCATGCTCCACACGTTGGCCGTCCAGGCCTGGTGTGCGCCGAGTGCCAGGGCAATCGCGCCGACAGCCACCCACAGCTGGCTGGAGCCTGCGGCCATCACCACGCCAATGATGGCGATCGCACATAACAGCATCGACACCAGGCGCGCCTTGACCGCCGCCATGCCGCGCTTGATCAGCACCGAAGACAGAATCCCGCCACCGACGCTGCCGAAGTCAGCAGTGATGTAAATGATGATCAGCGGGATACCCATCTGCGTGACGCTGATCCCCAGGTTGTATTGCTGGTTCAGGAAGGGCGGCAGCCAGTACAGGTAGAACCAGAACACCGGGGCCGTCATGGCGTAGGACAGGGCGAATGCCCAGGTGCCACGCATCTTGAGGATGGTGGCAAAAGAAACGGTGGTCTGTTCAGGCTCTTTTTCTTGCTGGATGTAGTTCAGTTCCTCTTTGGACACAGTCGGATGATCTTCAGGGTTGTAGTACTTCAACCCCCAGAAGATCAGCCAGATGCCACCCAGTGCGGCCATGCACAAAAAGGCGGCTTGCCAGCCCCATACATGCAATACCAGTGGCAGCATCATCGGGGTGAACATGGCGCCGACGTTGGTCCCGGCATTGAAAATGCCGCTGGCCACCGCCCGCTCGCTGGCCGGAAACCACAGGCGCGTGGTCTTGACGCAGGCCGGATAGTTGGCCGCTTCGGTCAAGCCGAGAATAAAGCGGCAGATCATGAAGCCGGCAGCCGAGGTGGCCAGGCCATGGGCGCCAGTGGCCAGGCTCCAGAGCAGCACTGCGCAGAAGAACACCCGCTTTACGCCCACCCGGTCAATCAGCCGGCCTTGCAGGACGAAGCCGATGGCGTAGCCCACCTGAAACCAGAAGTTGATGTTGGCGTAGTCCATCGCCGTCCAGCTCATTTCTTTGGCCAGAATCGGTTGCATCACACCCAGGGCGGCGCGGTCGATGAAGTTCAGGGTGGTGGCGAAAAACACCAGCGCGAGCATGCCCCAGCGGGTCTTGCCGATCGCCATGGTGCCGCGGATCTTGTCGCCGATACCCGCGTGTGGACCTTGGGCAGGCTTGGTACGTGCAGTCTGAGAAGGGACCATGGTTGTTTATCCGTTTCTTGGAATTGTTATGTGGTGAAGCTGGAGCAGCAGATTGATGGTGGCGACTGGACAAAAAGTCGTCAATTCGAGATAGGCCATAGTGTTCGATAATCGCCCGCAAAACTAACCGTTTAGTACACAGTGATTGCTCAATAATAGGGCGCCCTTAATAATCAGGCTATTAAGAAATGCTGTCGTTTGCAGGCTGTGCCAATTCAGGGAGTAAAAAATGAAGCGTTCGATTGCCACCGTTTCTTTGAGCGGCACCTTGCCGGAGAAACTGGACGCCATTGCGGCGGCAGGTTTTGACGGGGTCGAGATCTTTGAAAACGACCTGCTTTATTATGACGGCAGTCCGCGCGAGGTGCGCCAAATATGTGCCGACCTGGGCCTGGCCATCAGCCTGTTTCAACCCTTTCGTGACTTTGAAGGCTGCCGCCGCGATCGTCTGGCCCGCAACCTTGACCGCGCCGAACGCAAATTCGATTTGATGCAGGAACTGGGCACGGACCTGGTGCTGGTCTGCAGCAATGCCGCTGCTGACGCCCTGGGTGAGCCGCAGATTCTGCTGGATGACCTGAGCCTGCTCGCCGAACGTGCCGGCGCGCGCAATTTACGCATCGGCTACGAGGCCCTGGCCTGGGGCCGTCACGTCAATACCTGGCAACAGGTCTGGGACCTGGTACGGCAGATTGATCATCCGAACCTGGGGGTGCTGCTCGACAGCTTCCACACCCTGTCGCTCAAGGGCGATCCGAGTGCCATCGCGCAGATCCCGGGAGACAAGATCTTCTTCGTGCAGATGGCCGATGCGCCGGTGCTGGCGATGGACGTGCTGGAGTGGAGCCGGCATTTCCGCTGCTTCCCGGGGCAGGGCGAATTCGACCTGCCAGGCTTTTTGGCGCCGATCATTGAGAGTGGCTACACAGGTCCCTTGTCGCTGGAAATCTTCAACGACGGTTTTCGTGCCGCGCCTACCCGGGCCAATGCCGCCGACGGCTTTCGCTCGCTGCTGTATCTCGAAGAAAAAACCCGTGAGCGTCTGGCTCGCCAGGCCGAACCGGCAACTCTGCTGGAGCCGTTATTCGCGCCGCCAAAGGCGAGCGACTACGACGGCATCGAGTTTCTCGAATTTGCCGTGGATGACAGTCAGGGCGCCCAGTTGACGCAATGGCTTGAGCGTCTGGGGTTCTCCAGGGCCGGTCAGCACCGTTCGAAAAATGTGAGCTTGTTGCGCCAGGGTGATATCAATCTGATTCTCAACGCTGAGCCTTACTCCTTTGCCCACAACTTCTTCGAGGCCCACGGGCCGTCGTTGTGCGCCACGGCGATACGGGTACAGGACAGCACCAGCGCGCTGGCCCGGGCCGTGGCCTACAAAGGTCAGCCCTATCGCGGCCTGGTCGGCCCCAATGAGCTGGAGCTGGCGGCCGTACGGGCGCCGGATGGAAGCCTGATTTATCTGGTGGACCAGGACGCCGCCGGCAACCCCTTGTACCAGTCGGACTTCAACCTCACGCCTGCCCGGGCCGCGTCGGGCGGACTTAAACGCATTGACCACATGGCAATGGCGTTGCCTGCAGACAGCCTCGACAGCTGGGTGCTGTTCTATAAAAGCCTGCTGGACTTCGAAGCCGATGACGAAGTGGTACTGCCTGACCCCTATGGCCTGGTAAAAAGCCGGGCCTTGCGCAGCCGCTGCAGCTCCATTCGCTTGCCGCTGAATATTTCCGAGAACAGAAACACCGCTATCTCACATGCCTTGTCGAGCTATCGCGGTTCCGGCGTACATCACATTGCATTCGAGTGTGACGACCTGTTTGCCGAAGTCAGTCGTGCGAAAGACGCAGGGGTACCGCTGCTGGATATCCCGCTCAACTACTATGACGACCTGGCGGCGCGCTTTGATTTTGATGATGAGTTCTTGAGCGAACTGGCCTACTTCAACGTGCTGTACGACCGTGACGCCCAGGGCGGTGAGTTGTTCCACGTGTACACCGAGCCTTTTGCCGGGCGCTTTTTCTTTGAGCTGTTGCAACGTAAAAACGGCTATGCCGGTTATGGCGCAGCCAACGTTGCAGTTCGCCTGGCAGCGATGGCCAAATCCCGCAGTGGCGCGGCACGTCAGGCCAAGTTATAGGCCGGGCGACTTCCTTCGACGAACGGGGCAGCCCATAATCGCGGGCATTCCCTGATGGCCGTGAGCCTTTAATGACCCAGATTCCAGAAGTCGACAGCGGTGCCACGGCCCCGGCTGTCGAGCCGCGTAAAAGCCGTAAAAACAACCCGGAGAAGACCCGCGAGAATATTCTGCACGAAGCCCTTGCCGAGTTCGTGGAGCAGGGGTTGGCGGGGGCCCGGGTGGACGCGATCGCGGAGCGTACCAACACCTCCAAGCGCATGATCTATTACTACTTCAGCAGCAAGGAGCAGCTCTATGTCGAAGTGCTGGAGAAGCTCTACGGTGAGATCCGGCACATTGAGGGCCAGTTGCATCTCGAAGAGCTGGCGCCGGTGCCGGCGATTCGCAAACTGGTGGAATTTACCTTCGATCACCACGACCTGAACGCGGACTTTGTACGCATGGTCAGCGTCGAAAATATTCACAAGGGCGAGTACATCAAGCGCTCGTCAGGTATCAAGGCCTTGAACGACACAATCGTGCATGCGCTGGAGGATATCTTGCAGCGCGGGGTTGAGCAGAAAGTGTTCCGTGCGGGGCTCAATGCGCTCGACGTGCATTTGCTGGTGAGTTCTTTCTGTTTTTATCGGGTGTCGAATCGCTACACGCTGGGTGAGATTTTTCAGATCGATTTGTCTGACAGCCAGATAAAACAGCGCCAACGCGAAATGATTACTGACTCGATTTTGCGCTATCTGCAGGCGTGATCGCCGGGCATGCCCGGTAGACTATTGGTAGCCACTGCCGGGGGGGCAGGGGCTACCAATGAGTGATGCAGGCGGTTACCGGCGAACCAGCAATACGCCCGATTCCATGTGGTGGGTCCAGGGGAACTGGTCGAAAACGGCGCAACGTTCGATACGGTGGGTATCGTGCAGCTGGGCGATGTTTTCCGCCAGGGTGGCCGGGTTGCAGGAGATGTACAGGATGTTGTCGAAGCGTCGGGTCAGCTCGCAGGTGTCCGGGTCCATGCCCGCACGTGGCGGGTCGACGAAGACGCTGCCGAACTCGTAGCTTTTCAGGTCGATGCCCTGCAAGCGGCGGAACGGACGTACTTCGTTCAGGGCCTCGGTCAGCTCTTCGGCGGACAGACGCACCAGTGTCACGTTATCCACAGCGTTGTCGCGCAGATTGTTCAGCGCGGCATAGACCGAGGTCTTGCTGATTTCGGTAGCCAGCACCTTGCGCACGCGGGTGGCCAGCGGCAGGGTGAAGTTGCCGTTGCCGCAATACAGCTCCAGCAGATCATCCTGACGTTCACCCAACGCGTCGTATGCCCAGTTGAGCATCTTCTGGTTGACCGTGCCGTTTGGCTGGGTGAACGCACCTTCGGGCTGTTGATAAGTGAAGGTACGGCCTGCCACTTCCAGCTGCTCGACCACGTGATCACGGCCGATCACCGCGCGTTTACCTTTGGAGCGGCCAATCACGCTGATATCCAGGTCTTTGGCCAACTGCTCGGCAGCGGTTTGCCAGTGCTCGTCCAGCGGGCGGTGATAGCACAATGTGACCATCGCATCGCCGGACAGAGTGGTCTGGAACTCTACCTGGAACAGCTTGTGGCTCAAGGCCGAGCTGGCTTTCCAGGCGGCCTTGAGCTGCGGCATCAGTTGATTGATGCGCAGGCTGGCAATCGGGAAGTCTTCGATCAGGATCGGCGTGCGCTTGTCATCCGGCGCAAACATGGCGTAGTGACGTTCGCCCCCTTCGCGCCACAGGCGGAATTCGGCCCTCAGGCGAAAGTGCTTGAGGGGCGAGTCGAACACCTGGGGTTCAGGTGCATCGAAGGGCGCCAGCAGCTCGCGCAGGCGATTGGCCTTGGCTTCGAGCTCAATGGCGTAGGTAGCAGAATCGAACGGCAAAGCACTCATGCGTTAAACCAACCCAGCTTGATCACAAACAGAATCGACAGAATGATCAGCGGTGCATTGAGCTCGCGCGCGCGGCCCGACAGCAGCTTGATCACGGTCCAGGAAATAAAGCCGAAGGCGATGCCGTTGGCGATGGAGTAGGTGAACGGCATCGCCAGCGCGGTGATCACCACCGGAGCGGCAACGGTGATGTCGTCCCAATCGATTTCGGCCAGGCCGCTCATCATCAATACGGCGACGAACATCAGCGCAGGGGCGGTAGCGAATGCCGGAACGCTGGCGGCCAGTGGCGAGAAGAACAGCGCCAGCAGGAACATGATGCCGACCACGATGGCGGTCAGACCGGTACGGCCGCCGGCGCTCACGCCTGCTGCCGATTCGATGTAGCTGGTGGTGGTCGAGGTACCCAGCAACGAACCGGCCATGGCCGCGGTGCTGTCGGCGATCAGGGCGCGGCCCATTTTCGGCATGTGCCCGTCTTTGCCCATCAGGCCGGCGCGCTTGGCAACGCCGATCAGGGTGCCGGAGTTGTCGAACAGATCAACGAACAGGAAGGCGAAGATCACGCTGATCAGACCGATGTCCAGTGCGCCTTTGATGTCCAGTTGCAGGAAGGTCGGGGCCAGGGATGGCGGCATCGACACCACGCCACCAAATTCGGTGACACCCAGTGCAATCGAAGCAATGGTCACGGCCAGAATGCCGATCAGTACCGCACCGCGCATTTTCAGGGCTTCAAGGCCTACGATCAGGGCAAAGCCCAGAGAGGCGAGAATCACTTTGGGCTGGCTCAGGTCGCCCATGCCCACCAGGGTGGCTTTGTTGGCGACGACGATACCGGCGTTACCCAGCGCAATCAGCGCCAGGAACAGGCCGATGCCGGCGGCAATGGCCGAGCGCAGCGGCAGCGGGATGCTGTTGATGATCCATTCGCGGATACGGAAGATCGACAACAGGAAGAATAGCACCGCCGAAATGAATACCGCCCCCAGCGCCACTTGCCAGGTGTGGCCCATGTGCAGGACCACGGTATAGGTGAAGAAGGCGTTCAGGCCCATGCCCGGTGCCAGGGCAATCGGGTAGTTGGCGATGATGCCCATGGTGGCCGAGCCGATGGCGGCTGCCAGACAGGTGGCGACAAATAACGCGCCTTTGTCCATTCCCGTTTCGCCGAGGATGCTCGGGTTCACGAAGAGAATGTAGGCCATCGCCAGGAAGGTGGTGATACCCGCAAGAATCTCGGTACGCACATTGGTGTCGTGTGCTTTGAGTTGAAACAGCCTTTCCAGCATGCCAGTCCCCGTGGCGCCAAATGCGCCGTGATTAAATCGTTTTCAACAGCAAAGCACAGATTAGGGATCTGTTGATCCTTGGCTGTCGTCCCCTCGGGGCGCGTGTCATGACCAAGCGTCAACAGACCCTGATAGCCTGAGAATTTCTGTCTGTCGGAAAAAGCCGCGCATCATACCAGCAGCTCGGACGTCTGGCTGCTTTGGATGCCCTGCGGCGTCATGTTTTGTTACCTCAAGTGCACAGGCATACTGCGTGCCAGTTATCGGGGGCAAGCCATGAAGTGCACGATCAAACCTGTTTTTGTCTGTTTTAGCCTGTTGCTCAGTGCGGCGTTGAACGCCGCACCGGCGATGCCCTTGAGCCGCGTCGAAATACTCAAGGTGGTATCCGCTTCCTGCGCCGTAGAGGATGTGTCCGATGGTCGCGAACAGACCAAATGCGATCATCAGGCTCCCGGCATCAAGGTGTACGTGCTTGAACGCGGCTATGGCGGCCAGCCCAATGTGAGCCTGGACGGCCAGGAAGTGGATGGCGTTCGCACCCCGGTGTGCAATCAGGGTGAAGGGCTGGTGACCTGTAATGGTGCCGGTACTACGGTGGGCTACCTGTACAGCTTCGATCTGGGTAACCGGCAGGGCGGCTGGTTCCAGTTCAGCAACACCTCCCTGACGCCCCCGCACAATCGGCTTGGCGCCAGGCTGTATATAAAGTAGCCAGACCCATGGCGGCGAAGCTGACCTAAGCTGATAGCTCCTCTGTGCGAGAAAGCCTATGACCTATAGAGCCCTGATTCCTGTCGCTGAAGGTGTCGACGACCTGCAAACCGTGACTTTGATCGATGTTCTGCGCCGTGCCGAGGTCGAGGTGGTGGTGGCCAGTATCGAGGGCCGGCGCATGTTGACCTGTGCCCGAGGCACGCGCCTGACAGCCGACGGCATGCTGGTTGACCTGCTGGCCCAGGCTTTCGACCTGATTGTGTTGCCCGGTGGTGCGGTGGGCTGCGAGCACCTGGCGGCCCACCAGCCTTTAATGCAAATGCTGGCCGATCAGGCCCGGGCCGGCGGTTTTTACGCCGCCATTGCCGAGGCGCCTGCCCTGGTGCTGCAGCCTGCCGGGGTACTCAAGCAGCGGCGCATGACATGCCTACCATCGGTCAGTGACCGGCTTTCGGGGTGCAACTTTATTGACCAGCCAGTGGTGGTGGATGGCAACTGCATAACCGCCCAGGGTTGCGGGGCGGCTTTGGCATTTGCTCTCGCGCTGGTCGAGCAGCTCTGCGGCAAGGCGCGATGCAATGCGCTGGCGGCCCGGATATAGGGGTGGCGCCCCAGGTATCAGGGCTGAGCAGGTGGTTTGTCTTCCACCATCCGGTCGCGGTTGGCCAGGCCGGGGAACAGTTTTATCCACAGCCCCGTGACGACCAGGGTGCCGACCCCGCCCAGCACCACCGCCGGCACGGTGCCCAGCCAGTGCGCTGTAGCCCCTGATTCAAATTCGCCCAACTGGTTGGACGCGCCAATAAACAAGCCATTGACGGCACTGACGCGCCCGCGCATTTCATCCGGGGTTTCCAGCTGCACGAACGAGGCACGGATCACCATGCTGATCATGTCGGCCGCGCCCAGTACCACCAGCACCAGCATCGAAAACCAGAACGAGGTCGACAGCCCGAACGCGATGGTGGCGACGCCGAATACCCCCACGGCAGTAAACATGATGCGCCCCACCTTGCGCTCGACCGGGAACCTGGCCAACCACAGTGACATCAGCAAGGCCCCGACCGCAGGCGCCGAACGCAACATGCCCAGGCCCCATGGGCCGGTGAGCAGGATGTCTTTGGCAAACACCGGCAGCAAGGCGGTGGCGCCGCCCAGCAACACCGCGAACAGGTCGAGGGAGATGGCGCCGAGGATGTCCGGGCGGCTGCGAATAAAACGAATGCCGGCCAACAGTGAGTCCAGGGTGGCCTTGCCTTTGTTCAGTGCAGTCTGGCGCGCGGGCAGGTTGCTCATCAACAGCGCGGCTATGAGGTACAGCACCACCGTGGGACCGTAGACCCAGACGCTGCCAAACGCATAGAGCAATCCGCCCAGCGCCGGTGCGACGATGGTGGCCGACTGCTGGGCTGCTTGAGCGGCCGCCACGGCCCTGGGGAACAGGGCGATAGGCACGATTGAGGGCAGCAATGCCTGGGTGGTGGGCATTTCAAATGAGCGGGCGCCCCCCAGTAGAAAGGCCAGGATAAAGATCAGCTCGCGGCTGATATGGTCGGTTGCACTGCTGATGGCCAGGGTCAGGGCAATCATGGCTTGCAGCGTCTGGCACAGGGCTGCCACCCGGCGCCGATCATAGCGATCGGCTACATGCCCGGTGTGCAGCATGAACATCACCCGCGGTGCGAACTCGATCAGCCCGACCCAGCCCAGATCCATCACATTGCCGGTGAGTTGGTAGACATTCCAGCCAATGGCCACGGTCAGCATTTGAAAGGCGCTGGCGGTGAAGATGCGGGCGAACCAGAAGGCCACAAATGGCCGGTGATGACGTAGCAGGAGCGTTTGACTGGTCATTGAAAGGGTCGGGGCAGAGGGCTGGGGAGATTGAGATTATCATCATTGTGTAACAAATAATGACTCGAATTGGCCAGGCGAAGGGGGCTTGAAACTCTGTTGTCCGGGGCTTTTTCGAGAAAACATTCAATTCCTGCAAGGGTGTATTACTGGCCCTGGGACATCATGTCACGCGGCAACAAACCACATTAGCGCCCTGATGGGAATGGACTACTCTTTCAGCAATGTTTGATCCAGGTCAAAACCCGTTGCGGTTTATCTGGATGGCCAGCCGGCCAGACCCCTTGCGTGGTGGATGAAAAAGCGGACACCGATTCGCTGAGGCCATTATCGGCAGGGAAGTTGGATACAGGCGCCGCTTCTGTGTCCTGAACCACCTGATACCTGATAGAGGAAGACTTATGTTCGGTTTGGAGGCTCTGGATCTCGCCCGAATTCAGTTCGCGTTTACCGTGTCGTTTCACATCATCTTTCCCGCCATTACCATCGGTCTTGCCAGTTATCTCATGGTGCTCGAAGGCATGTGGCTGAAAACCCGTGAGGACACCTACCGCGACCTGTACCATTTTTGGTCGAAGATATTTGCCGTCAACTTCGGGATGGGCGTGGTGTCCGGGCTGGTCATGGCCTATCAGTTCGGCACGAACTGGTCGAGGTTCTCTGACTTCGCCGGAGCCGTTACCGGCCCCTTGCTGACTTATGAAGTACTCACCGCATTCTTCCTTGAGGCCGGTTTTCTGGGGGTCATGCTTTTCGGCTGGAACCGGGTCGGTCGCGGCATGCATATGTTCTCCACGGTGATGGTGGCCCTGGGTACATTGGTTTCGACCTTCTGGATTCTGGCGTCCAACAGCTGGATGCAGACGCCGCAAGGCTTCGAAATCATTGATGGCCGGGTTATTCCGGTGGACTGGCTGGCAGTTATTTTCAACCCTTCCTTTCCTTACCGTCTGGCGCACATGGCCACGGCTGCCTTTTTGGCCACGGCGTTCTTTGTCGGCGCTTCGGCAGCCTGGCACCTGCTGCGCGGCCGAAACACCCCCGCCATTCGCCGCATGCTCTCGATGGCGATGTGGATGGCACTGGTGGTGGCACCGGTGCAAGCCTTTATCGGCGACGCCCACGGCCTGAATACCCTTGAGTATCAACCGGTAAAAATCGCTGCGATCGAAGGTCACTGGGAGAACAAACCCGGTGAAGCGTCGCCGCTGATCCTGTTTGGCATCCCGAACATGAAAACCGAGACTACGGACTACAAGATCGAAGTGCCGTACCTGGGCAGCCTGATCCTTACCCACAGTCTGGACAAACAGATCCCGGCAATGAAGGACTTCCCGGCCGCGGACCGTCCGAACTCGACCATTGTGTTCTTCACATTCCGGATCATGGTTGCGCTGGGCATGCTGATGATCTTTATCGGCTTGTGGAGCCTGTGGCTGCGCAAGACCGGGACACTGTACGAGAACCGCTGGTTCCTGCGTCTGGTGTTGTGGATGGGGCCGTCGGGTCTGGTGGCGATTCTGATGGGCTGGTTTACCACTGAAATCGGTCGCCAGCCGTGGGTGGTGTACGGGCTCATGCGCACCGCCGACGCGTCGTCCAATCACAGCGTTACGCAAATGAGCATCACGCTGGTCCTGTTTGTGCTGGTGTACTTCGCGCTGTTCGGTGTGGGTCTGGGCTACATGATGCGTTTGGTACGCAAAGGCCCGATTACCCATGAAGGCGATACACACAACGAAGGTGGTCCAGGCCAGCCACGCACGCCTGCCCGTCCTCTGTCTGCTGCCCACGAGGGTACGGATGAAGGCCACAGCGACAGCCTGACTAAGGGGAATTGAGTCATGGGTATTGATCTGCCACTTATCTGGGCAATCATCATCATCTTCGGGATCATGATGTACGTGATCATGGATGGCTTCGATCTCGGGATCGGCATCCTCTTCCCCTTTATCAAGGGCGAAAGTGACCGCGATGTGATGATGAACACTGTTGCTCCCGTCTGGGACGGCAACGAAACCTGGCTGGTGCTGGGCGGCGCGGCATTGTTTGGCGCCTTCCCGCTGGCCTATGCGGTCGTATTGTCAGCCTTGTACCTGCCTTTGATCCTGATGCTGCTGGGCCTGATCTTTCGCGGTGTGGCCTTTGAGTTTCGTTTCAAGGCCAGGCCTGAGAAGCGTCATATCTGGGACAAGTCGTTCATTGGCGGTTCTCTGGTGGCTACGTTTTTCCAGGGGGTGGCACTGGGGGCCTTCATTGACGGCATACCGGTAGTCAACCGGGAGTACGCCGGGGGCGGCATGGACTGGCTCTCTCCTTTTACCGTGTTCTGCGGCCTTGCACTGATCGTGGCCTATGCCCTGCTGGGGTGTACCTGGCTAATCATGAAAACCCAGGGCGACCTGCAACAGCAGATGCACAAACTGGGGCGCCCGCTGGCCCTGGCAGTACTGGTGTTGATGGGCATCGTCAGCCTGTGGACACCCTTGGCACATTCTGAAATTGCTGCGCGCTGGTTCACCCTGCCAAATCTGTTCTGGTTCCTGCCGGTACCGATTCTGGTGTTGCTCACGATGTTCGGTTTGTTCAAAGCGATTGCCCGCAACGCCAACTACACGCCGTTTCTGTTGACCCTGGTGTTGATTTTCCTGGGCTACAGCGGTTTGGGCATCAGCCTGTGGCCGTACATCATCCCGCCATCAATCACGATCTGGGAAGCTGCCGCACCGCCGCAGAGCCAGGGCTTTATGCTGGTGGGCACCTTGTTCATCATCCCGTTCATTCTGGGTTACACCTTCTGGAGCTACTACGTGTTCCGCGGCAAGGTCACCCACGAAGACGGTTATCACTAGTTAGAAGTGCCGCTGCGGCCTGATGGTCGCAGCCTTTTTCCGAGAGGAGAGCGCAACATGGCTGGCAAGGACTATCTACATGAGGTGCAAGAGGCCGAGAAAAAGCCGTTATGGCAACGGGTCGGCTGGCTGCTGGTGATCTGGACCGCCAGTGTGGCGTCATTAGGCGTATTCGCCTGGCTGATCCGACTGTTCATGACCGCTGCGGGCATGAAAAGCCACTGATGGTCGCCACTCATAAAAAAACCCTCTACGGAGGGTTTTTTTGTTTGTGGGTAATTCTCTGGCCCGGCCCGGAGTAGGAGCGAGCTCTTTACCAGGCCCATATTGATCACAGAGTGAGCGCGGCCTTCTTGAAAAGCGCGCGAGCAATCGAGTGTGGCCCGGCTGCTCCCGCTGGGGGCTGTGCTTACTTGCGCGCCTTGAGAATGACGAACTTGGGCGTAGCAGCCACTTGTTCAACACCGCGAAACAGTTTGGCCAGCTTGCTGTGATAACCCAGATGGCGATTGCCGACGATATACAGCGCGCCGCCGACGACCAGGGCTTCCCGGGCTTGTTGAAACATGCGCCAGGCCAGAAAGTCGCCCACCACTTGCTGCTGGTGAAAAGGCGGGTTGCACAGCACGACGTCCAGCGAATCAGGTTCTTGCCCTGCAAGGCCGTCTGCGGCACGCACTATTACCTCACGCTCCCCCAGCGCTGCCTGCCAGTTTTCGCGAGCGGACTGCACGGCCATAAACGACTCATCGACCAGCGTGTACTGCGCATCCGGGTTATTCAGTGCACTGGCGATGGCCAGCACGCCATTGCCGCAACCCAGATCTGCTACCCGGGCCGAGCCCAGGTTTTTGGGAAGGTGGGGCAGGAATGCACGGGTGCCGATGTCCAGCCCTTCACGGCAGAAGACGTTGGCATGGTTGAGCAGCTCGATGGCCGGTTCGTCCAGTAAGTAGCGCGAAGGGTAGGGCGAGGTAAACGGCTCTTTGGCTTCAGGGGTGGCCATCAGCAAGCGGGCTTTTTTCACGGCCAGCGAAGCCTGGACCGGGCCGATATAACGCTCCAGCAAATCACCTGCCGCACGGGGCAAATGCTTGATCATCGCGCCGGCAATCACCTGTGCCCCCGGGGCCAGCTGGCCTTGCAACCGAATGAGTTGCTCTTCGAGCAGGGCCAGGGTTTTGGGTACGCGCACCAGCACACAATCGAAAGGGCCAACCAGAGGCTGGCTGGCGGGGATGACCGTGACGGCATCGAACGCCTGGCCATTGCGCACCAGATTTTTTTCCAGGGCCTGGATGGCGAGGAACGAGTCGCTGCTGCTGGTGACCTGCATATTGGCCACCAGACTGATCGCCAGAGCCCCGAAACTGTCATTGAGCACCAGAACCCGGCTGTTGGCGGGCAGACCCTGTTCGGCCAGATGGTTAAGCAAATACTCGTCCGCAGCGTCGAAAGCCTGTAGCGGCTCGTTTTGCTGTTCTGGTTGGCGGATCAAGCGGAGTTGGGCGAAAGGGCTTTCGAGCACAGGCATTTTTACAAACTCTGGGGAATCAACAGTGGCAACCGGGCCGCAGGGCCACTTCGCAGCACTGGCGTCCGTGGGTTTTACAGATGCAGGCGATTTTACTTTTTTTTGCCGGGGATTACCTGATGCGTTTACCCGGCGGGCAACATCCGCCTGGCAGTGGGTGCAAAGCCAGCACAAACCGTCGGTGTTCCTGTGTCTGTCTTTGCGCGACACTACTGCACTAGCCAATGGAGTGCGACATGACTGCCAGTGCAGAAAAATTTACCCGCCAGACGCTGCTTGAGGTTACCCCGCTGACCCCCGGTCTTTTCACGTTGCGTACCACCCGCGACCCGGGTTTTCGTTTCACTGCGGGTCAATTCGCCCGTCTGGGCGTGACCAAGGCCGATGGCAGCACGGTGTGGCGGGCCTATTCAATGGCGTCCTCACCCCATGACGAGTTCCTGGAGTTCTTCTCCATTGTGGTGCCGGGAGGCGAGTTCACCAGTGAGCTCAGTCGTCTGGAAGTTGGCGATACCCTGCTGGTCGAGCGCCAGGCCTATGGTTTTTTGACCCTGGACCGCTTTGTTGACGGGCAGAATCTGTGGATGCTGGCGACCGGGACCGGCATCGCGCCATTTCTGTCGATCCTGCAAGACTTTGAAGTATGGGAAAAGTTTGAGCATATCGTGCTGGTTTACAGTGCGCGGGAAACCAGAGAACTGGCCTATCAGGGCTTGATTGCCGGTCTGGTTGAGCGTGATTACTTGTCTGAATATGCACATAAATTTACCTATGTGCCGATTGTCACGCGCGAGCAGCATGAGGGGGCTTTAAGCGGGCGAGTCACCACATTGATTGAAAGTGGAGCACTTGAAGAGCGGGTGAAGATCAGCCTGACGCCCGAACATTCAAGGGTGATGTTGTGTGGCAATCCGCAAATGATCGATGACACCAGAAAGTTGCTCAAAGCGCGGGGGTTGCAACTAAGCCTGAGTCGCCGTCCCGGGCAAGTAGCGGTTGAAAACTACTGGTAACCGGCCGGCCATAAAAAACGGCGCCCGCAGGCGCCGTCTTTTTATCGGATCGTCAAGGTCGATCGTGTTGCGCCTTGAGCAGATCGCGAATTTCGCTCAGCAGCACTTCTTCGGCAGTCGGTACGGGCGGTGCGCTTGGAGCCACAGCCTCTTCACGCTTCAGGCGGTTGATCGCCTTGACGCCCATAAAGATGGCGAACGCGACGATGATGAAGTCGATCACGCTCTGGATGAACTTGCCATACGCCACAACCACGGCAGGTGCATCACCAACGGCGGCTTTGAGGGTAATGGCCAGGTCACTGAAGTCCACACCTCCGATCAACAGACCCAGAGGTGGCATGACTACATCGCCAACGAAGGATGAAACGATTTTGCCGAATGCCGCGCCGATAATGATACCGACGGCCATGTCGACCACATTCCCTTTGACCGCGAAGGCCTTGAACTCACTTATCACGCCCATAGGTTATTCCTTGTTACATATGAAGTTGGTGAGTGCAGTGTAAGTCAGCCTTGCTGATCTTGCCTGCTGTGATGCTTATTGGCTGTTTAATCGACCGGCTCAAGTGCCGATAGTTTTATAAAAAGCGCGGAAACTTGCGGTCGATACCCCCTCAGATGCCTTAATGCCAGACTTTTATTTCAATCAGGTAGTTGCGACCTTTCTATTTAGAATTTGCTCCCCGGCCCTCTAGCCTTTGGTCAGCGCCCGGATGCGCACCTAATAATCAGAGGACTTACCCATGACCATCCCCCTAGGCTCTGGAGCGTTTTCACAGCGTCGCCTGCTGTGTGTTTTGAGCGCCAGCCTGCTGTCGGTTTCAGTACAGGCCGCCACCTTGACTCGCGACAACGGTGCCGCAGTCGGCGATAACCAGAACTCGCAAACGGCAGGGGCAAACGGCCCGGTATTGCTGCAAGACGTGCAGTTGCTGCAAAAACTTCAGCGCTTTGACCGCGAACGCATCCCGGAGCGTGTGGTGCATGCCCGCGGCACCGGGGCTCACGGCACCTTTACCGTGACCAGTGACATGAGTGATCTGAGCAAAGCCAAAGTATTTGCCGCGGGTGAAACCACGCCGGTGTTTGTCCGTTTTTCGGCTGTGGTGCACGGCAACCATTCGCCGGAAACCCTGCGTGATCCACGGGGTTTCGCCACCAAGTTTTACACCGCCGACGGTAACTGGGACCTGGTAGGCAACAACTTCCCGACCTTCTTTATCCGCGATGCGATCAAGTTTCCGGACATGGTGCATGCCTTCAAGCCCGACCCGCGCACCAACCTTGACGACGACTCACGGCGCTTCGACTTCTTCTCCCATGTACCCGAAGCCACCCGCACCCTGACCGAGCTGTACTCCAACGCAGGTACGCCGGCCAGCTATCGCCAGATGGACGGTAATGGGGTACACGCCTACAAACTGGTGAACGCCAAAGGTGACGTGCGCTATGTGAAATTCCACTGGAAAAGCCTCCAGGGCCTCAACAATCTGGATCCCGCACAGGTCACCCGGGTTCAGGGCCGTGATTACAGCCACCTGACCAATGATCTGGTGGCCCATATCAACAAGGGCGATTTCCCCAAGTGGGATTTGTACGTGCAGGTACTCAAACCGCAAGATCTGAAAACCTTCGATTTTGACCCGCTGGATGCAACCAAAATCTGGCCGGGGGTACCTGAGCGCAAAGTCGGGCAGATGGTGTTGAACCGCAACCCGGCCAATGTGTTTCAGGAAACCGAGCAGGTCGCTATGGCCCCGGCCAATCTGGTGCCGGGTATCGAGCCTTCCGAAGACCGCCTGCTGCAAGGCCGGGTGTTCTCCTATGCCGATACGCAGATGTACCGCCTTGGTGCCAACGCCATGCAGTTGCCGATAAATGCCCCGCGCAATGGTGTCAACAATGGCAACCAGGACGGTTCGATGAACATCGGTCATACCGTCACCGGGGTGAATTATCAGCCGAGCCGCCTGATGCCGCGCGAAGAGCCGCAAGCTGCGCGTTACAGCGAAATGCCAGTGTCGGGCACCACCCAGCAAGCGAAGATTCAGCGTGAGCAAAACTTCAAACAGGCGGGGGATCTTTACCGTTCCTTCAGCAAAAAAGAGCGTCAGGATCTGATTGAAAGTTTCGGTGAGTCTTTGGCGACAACAGACGATGAGAGCAAACACATCATGTTGTCGTTTCTGTACAAGGCCGACCCTGAATACGGCACCGGCGTGACCAAAGTGGCCAAGGGTGACCTGGGCCGGGTCAAGGCACTGGCCGCCAGACTAGTCGACTGACTTAGTTACCAATCCTGCAGGAGCGAGCACGCTCGCTCCCACAGGGCGGTTAAGGTATGAACCTATGAGAACGCTTTTATCCCTGACTCTGCTTATTGTCAGCGGGCTTGCCCTGGCCGCCGAACCTGATGTACAGGCCGAACTCCGGAACTATTACTTCGATGCGGCGCGCCGTGGTGACGTGGCCATGCTCGATACCTTTATCGAGTCCGGCTACAGCCTCAATGTGCAAGACAGCAAGGGTTATACCGCGCTCATCCTTGCGGCCTACAACGGTCAGGGCGAGGCGGTTGAGCACTTGCTGAAGGCTGGCGCAAACCCCTGTGCCCAAGACTTGCGCGGTAATACAGCCCTGATGGGCGCGATTTTCAAGGGCGAAGTCCGGATTGCCCGCCGTTTACTGGGCACTGATTGCAACCCCGATCAGCGCAACGGCGCGGGGCAGACCGCGGCCATGTATGCAGGCCTGTTTCAGCGGGCCGAATTGCTCAGGGATTTGTCGCGCAAGGGGGCGGACCTGAATGCCGAAGATGCACAGGGCAATAGTGCCGCCCGGCTGGCCGATGGCGAAATCCGTATGCCGCGATCGCACTAATACGGGTGCGCTGGGCTATCATCGCGGTTTTTCCGTGGAGTTCAGATGGCCAAGCCCAAGCGCATATACGGCTGCACCGAGTGCGGCGCAACTTTCCCCAAGTGGGCCGGGCAGTGCGGTGAGTGCGGCGTCTGGAACACCCTGGTCGAAACCATTGTTGAAAGTGGTGCTGCCGCGCCACCCAGCGGGCGCACCGGCTGGACCGGGCAACAAGCCCAGATCAAAACCCTGGCCGAGGTCAGCATTGCTGAAATCCCGCGCTTCTCCACCGCCTCGGGCGAGCTGGACCGGGTGCTCGGTGGCGGTCTGGTGGACGGCTCGGTGGTGCTGATCGGCGGCGATCCCGGTATCGGTAAATCGACCATTCTCCTGCAAACTTTGTGTCATATGGCCTCGCGCATGCCTGCGCTGTATGTCACCGGCGAGGAATCGCAGCAGCAAGTAGCCATGCGCGCCCGCCGTCTGGGCTTGCCCCAGGATCAGCTCAAGGTCATGACCGAGACCTGCATCGAAAGCATCATCGCCACCGCCAAGCTGGAAAAACCCAAGGTCATGGTGATCGACTCGATCCAGACCATCTTCACCGAGCAGCTGCAATCGGCCCCGGGTGGCGTGTCGCAAGTGCGTGAAAGTGCGGCATTGCTGGTGCGCTATGCCAAGTCCAGCGGCACCGCGATCTTCCTTGTGGGCCACGTCACCAAAGAGGGCGCGCTGGCCGGGCCCCGGGTGCTGGAGCACATGGTCGATACCGTGCTGTATTTCGAGGGCGAGTCAGACGGTCGTTTGCGTTTGTTGCGGGCGGTAAAAAACCGCTTCGGCGCAGTTAACGAACTGGGCGTGTTCGGCATGACCGACAAGGGCCTGAAAGAGGTCTCCAACCCGTCTGCGATTTTCCTCACCCGGGCCCAGGAAGAAGTGCCCGGCAGTGTGGTCATGGCCACTTGGGAAGGCACACGCCCGATGCTGGTAGAGGTGCAGGCACTGGTGGATGACAGCCACATGTCCAATCCGCGCCGGGTCACCCTGGGCCTGGATCAAAACCGCCTGGCCATGTTGCTGGCCGTCCTGCATCGCCACGGTGGAATTCCGACCCACGATCAGGATGTATTCCTCAACGTGGTGGGCGGGGTCAAGGTGCTGGAGACCGCGTCCGACCTCGCACTGATGGCCGCCGTGATGTCCAGCCTGCGCAATAAACCGCTGCCCCACGATCTGCTGGTATTTGGCGAGGTGGGGTTGTCGGGTGAAGTACGACCAGTGCCCAGCGGTCAGGAACGCTTGAAAGAGGCGGCCAAGCACGGTTTCAAACGGGCCATCGTGCCTATGGGCAACGCCCCCAAAGAGTCGCCGCCGGGTCTGAAGGTAATTGGCGTGACCCGTCTGGAACAGGCGCTGGATGCATTGTTTGAGTAGCGCTTCAAACAGCGGCAAGCACCGCGCAGGCCTGACCGCGCAAACGGATCAATAGCCAAGCATAAAACCGTAAAAGAAGGCTCTAGACCAAGGTAAGGGGGTGGTCTTTAGAGCTGGGGGCGCTAAACTCCGGTGGCAGTCTTTCTTGTCCAACTGGCCGGAATATAAAAATGAATAATAAAAATAGCCTGCTACGCCACATCCCGTGGCTGGTGCTGGCAATTGTAGGAGCCTGCGCCCTTGGCGTAGTGGCCTTGCGCCGAGGCGAGGCGGTCAACGCCTTGTGGATCGTAGTGGCAGCCGTTGCCATCTACCTGGTCGCTTACCGTTATTACAGTTTGTTTATCGCCACCAAGGTGATGCAACTGGACCCACTGCGGGCGACACCGGCGGTGGTCAATAACGACGGTCTGGACTATGTCCCGACCAACAAACACATTCTTTTCGGTCACCACTTTGCAGCCATCGCCGGCGCCGGGCCTCTGGTCGGGCCGGTACTGGCCGCGCAAATGGGCTATCTGCCGGGCACGCTCTGGCTGATTGCCGGGGTAGTGCTGGCCGGTGCAGTACAGGACTTCATGGTCCTGTTCATGTCCGTTCGTCGCAACGGTCGCTCCCTGGGCGACATGGTGCGCGAAGAGATGGGCAAGGTGCCTGGCACCATCGCGCTGTTTGGCTGCTTCCTGATCATGATCATCATCCTCGCGGTGCTGGCGCTGATCGTGGTCAAAGCCCTGGCCGAGAGCCCGTGGGGCATGTTCACAGTGATGGCCACCATCCCGATCGCGATGTTCATGGGCATTTACATGCGCTACATCCGCCCGGGCCGTATCGGTGAAATCTCGATTGTCGGCGTGTTGCTGTTGCTGGGTTCCATCTGGCTGGGGGGCCAGATTGCGGCCAGCCCGGAGTGGGCGCCGATATTTACCTTCACCGGCACGCAAATCACCTGGATGCTGATCGGCTACGGCTTTGTGGCGGCGGTGCTGCCGGTGTGGCTGGTACTTGCGCCCCGTGACTACCTGTCCACCTTCCTTAAAATCGGCACCATCGTGGCCCTGGCGATCGGCATTCTGGTCACCATGCCCGAGCTGAAAATGCCGGCCCTGACCCAATTCGTCGACGGCACCGGTCCGGTGTGGAAAGGCGGTCTGTTCCCGTTCCTGTTCATCACCATTGCCTGCGGGGCGGTGTCGGGTTTCCACGCACTGATTGCCTCGGGTACCACGCCCAAACTGCTGGATAACGAATGCAACTCCCGTTATATCGGCTACGGCGCGATGCTGATGGAGTCATTCGTGGCCATCATGGCAATGGTTGCCGCGTCGGTCATCGAGCCTGGTGTGTACTTCGCCATGAACAGCCCGGCAGCCATTGTCGGCGGTGACGTGGTGACTGTGGCGCAAACGGTGAGCAGCTGGGGCTTTGCAATTACCCCGGACGCACTGACGGCACTGGCCCATGACATCGGTGAAACCACGGTTCTGGCCCGTGCCGGCGGCGCACCGACCCTGGCAGTGGGTATCGCGCAGATCCTGCACAACGTGCTGCCGGGCGAAAACACCATGGCGTTCTGGTATCACTTCGCCATTTTGTTTGAGGCGCTGTTCATTCTGACCGCGGTCGACGCGGGCACCCGTGCCGGTCGCTTCATGTTGCAGGACTTGCTTGGCAGCTTCGTGCCAGCCCTCAAGCGCACCGAGTCGTGGCCAGCCAACGTGCTGGCAACCGGTCTGTGTGTGGCGATGTGGGGTTACCTGCTGTACCAGGGCGTAATCGACCCGCTGGGCGGCATCAACACCCTGTGGCCGTTGTTCGGTATTTCCAACCAGATGCTGGCGGGGATTGCGCTGATGCTGGCCACCGTCGTGCTGATCAAAATGAAGCGCCAGCGCTACATTTGGGTAACCATGCTGCCAGCGGTCTGGCTGCTGATTTGCACCACCTACGCCGGTTTCATCAAGCTGTTCGACGCCAACCCGGCGGTCGGTTTCCTGGCCCTGGCGAAAAAATACAGCACCGCACTGGATGCCGGCCAAGTGATTGCCCCGGCGAAAAACATCGATCAGATGCAGCACGTGATCATCAATGCCTACACCAACGCCGGTCTGACCGTGCTGTTCCTGTTCGTGGTGTTCAGCATTCTGTTCTATGCCGTTAAAGTCGGTGCCGCGGCCTGGGGGCGTAAAGAACGTACGGATAAAGAAGCGCCGTACCACTCCCTACCGGATGCATGACAGAGGATTGCAAGCATGTTCAATGACCTGAGTCGCCTCGGTAAATACCTCGGTCAGGCCGCGCGCCTGATGGTCGGCATGCCCGACTACGACAATTACGTCGAGCATATGCAAACCAAACACCCGGACAAGCCGGTAATGACCTACGAAGCGTTCTTTCGGGAGCGCCAGGAGGCGCGTTACGGCGGCAAGGGCGGGCCCAAGTGCTGTTAATCCGCTAAGGGCGGGTTGTATCTGACTGTGGGAGCGGGTTTGTCCGCGATGGCATCGACTGTCGATACCTTCGCGGGCAAGCCCGCTCCCACATTTTTTTGTGTTCAACAGGAGACCCGACATGACCTCTCCAATCCCCGTCACCATCCTCAGCGGATTTCTCGGTGCCGGTAAAACCACCTTGTTGCGTCATCTGCTCAAGGCCGAGCACGGGCTGAAAATCGCCGTCATTGAAAACGAATTCAGCGATGCCGGAATCGACACCCAGTTGTTGGGCGATGAGCCGGTGCAAGTCATGACCCTGTCCAATGGCTGTGTGTGCTGCACCATTTACACTGATCTGACCAAGGCGCTGTACCTGTTGCTTGAGCGTCTGGACAGCGGTGAAATCACCTTCGACCGGCTGGTCATCGAATGCACCGGCCTGGCTGATCCGGCACCGGTGGCACAAACCTTCTTTATTGACGAAGAACTGCGTGAGCGTTATCTGCTGGACGGCATCATCACGCTGGTGGATGCCGCCCACGCCGAGGTTCACCTGAGCCAGACCATCGCCCAGGCGCAAATCGGCTTTGCCGACCGGCTGTTGGTGAGCAAGCGTGATCTGGTGGATGACGCCACGTTTGATGCGCTGTGCCAGCGCCTGACCCGGATCAATCGCCGGGCGCCGATCCGGGTGGTGGAGCACGGCAAGATTGATCTGGCCGAGCTGCTGGATGTGCGCGGGTTCAACCTGAATGCAGATCCAGGTGGCGGTCTGAATTTGCGCCCGGTACAGCCTGCGGCTTCTGCGGACCGTATTTCCAGCATGGTGCTGCGCACCGAAAAACCGCTGGATATCGACAGCCTCAGCACCTTTATGAACGAGCTGCTGGAAGAGCACGGCAAACAGCTGCTGCGTTACAAGGGTGTATTGAATATTGCCGGTGAAGACCGGCGCCTGGTGTTTCAGGGTGTGCTCAAGCTCTACGGTTTTGATTGGGACACCGAGTGGGCCGAGGGCGAGCTGCGCGAAAGCGTGATGGTGTTTATTGCCGATGAATTGCCGGAGGCCACCATTCGCGAAGGGTTTGCACGGCTCTGATCCATCACCGCCTTATATCTGTAGGCGCGGGCTGTTTATGGTTTGAAGAAGCTCGCGAGCAAGCTCGCTCCTACAGGGGGAGGGCGTGTCCGCAGAGCGCCCAGAAAAAAGCCCGGCTAGAAAGCCGGGCTTTTTTTCAGCTGTTTGCTATCAGTTGCCGTAAACAGGCAGCTTGGCGCAAATGGCTTTGACCTTCTCGCGAACGGCATCAATAACGGCTTCGTTGTTGATGTCGTCAAGGATGTCGCAGATCCAGCCTGCCAGTTCACGGCATTCTTCAACCTTGAAGCCGCGGGTGGTGACAGCCGGAGTACCGAAACGCAGCCCCGAGGTAACGAACGGGGAGCGTGGATCGTTCGGTACGGAGTTTTTGTTCACGGTGATGAAGGCTTTGCCCAGAGCGGCGTCAGCATCTTTACCGGAGATGTCCTGCTTGATCAGCGACAGCAGGAACAGGTGGTTTTCAGTACCGCCCGAGACCACGTCAAAACCGCGCTCGATGAACACCGAAGCCATGGCCTGAGCGTTCTTGACCACTTGTTGCTGGTAAGCCTTGAACTCAGGCTGCAGCGCTTCCTTGAAGCACACGGCCTTGGCCGCGATAACGTGCTCCAGCGGACCGCCCTGGGAACCCGGGAAAACAGCCGAATTCAGCTTCTTCTCGATGTCGGCGTTGGCTTTGGCCAGGATCAGGCCGCCACGTGGACCGCGCAGGGTTTTGTGGGTAGTGGTGGTCACTACGTCAGCATAAGGAACCGGGTTCGGGTAAACGCCCGCTGCAACCAGACCGGCCACGTGTGCCATGTCGACGAACAGGTAGGCGCCGACTTTGTCTGCGATAGCGCGGAAACGCGGGAAGTCGAGGATCTGCGAGTAGGCAGAGAAACCGGCCACGATCATTTTTGGCTTGTTCTCAACGGCCAGACGTTCAACTTCGTCGTAGTCGATCAGGCCATTGGCGTCGATACCGTACTGGATGGCGTTGTACAGCTTGCCCGAGGACGAAACGCTGGCGCCGTGGGTCAAGTGACCGCCGTGGGCCAGGCTCATGCCCAGAATGGTGTCACCGGCCGACAGCAGGGCCAGGTATACAGCGCTGTTGGCCTGGGAGCCGGCGTGCGGCTGAACGTTGGCGTAATCGGCGCCGAACAGTTCTTTTGCACGGTCGATGGCCAGTTGCTCGACGACGTCGACGTATTCGCAGCCACCGTAGTAACGCTTGCCCGGATAACCTTCGGCGTACTTGTTGGTCAGAACCGAGCCTTGAGCTTCCATGACCGCTGGGCTGGTGTAGTTTTCCGAAGCGATCAGCTCAATATGTTCTTCCTGGCGCTGAGCTTCTTGCTCCATGGCGGCAAAAAGGTCGGCGTCGAACTTGGCAAGTGTCAAATCACGGCTGAACATGGCGGTCCTCAAGGATCGGGGGCAGAAAAGGAGGGCATTCTAACCCAATGGGTTTTATCTGGCATATGAAAGCGATTCACGGCGTTCCTGATCAAACTGCAAGCAGGTAACGGCCACTTCAAATGGGTAATTCATCACTGGCAGTGTGCCGCTGCTTGGCCAGTAACTGTTTCTCTAACTGGTGTGCCGGCAGCGGTCGTCCCAGCAGGTAGCCCTGGACTTCGTCGCAGCCGTGCTCGCGCAGGAAAACCAGCTGTTCGTGGGTCTCGACGCCTTCGGCGATGACCGCCAGATTCAGGCTGTGGGCCATTGCAATAATGGCCCGGGCAATCTGGGCGTCCTGCTCGCCACAGGGCAAACCGTCGACAAAGGTACGGTCGATTTTCAGTACGTCGATCGGGAATTGCTTGAGGTAGTTGAGCGATGAATAGCCGGTGCCGAAGTCGTCGACGGCAATGCTCAGGCCGAGATTTTTTAGGCTGGCCAGAATTTGCAGCGCCTCGCTGACTTCGCGCATCAGGATGCTTTCGGTCAGCTCGAGCTCAAGACACGCCGGGGGCAGGCCCGTTTCCTTGAGGATGTTGGCAATCCGGTTGCCCAGCTGGCCGTCCGAAAACTGGCGCGCCGAGATATTGACCGAGACTTTGGGCACCCGCACCTTGGCCTGATGCCAGTGTTTGAGTTGGCGACAGGCTGCGGCCAGCACCCAGTCACCGACGTCGACCACCAGGCCCAGCTCTTCGAGCACCGGGATAAAATCCCCGGGCGGCACCAGTCCGCGGCGCGGGTGATTCCAGCGCAACAGTGCTTCAACCCCGGTTAGGCGTTTGCCGTCGCCACTGAATTGCGGCTGGTAATAGAGTATGAATTCTTCCTGTTCCAGGGCATGGCGCAAATCGCTCTCCAGTTCCAGGCGTTCCAGGGCGCTGGCGTTCATGTCGGCCTGATAGAACTGGAAGTTGTTCTTGCCGCGCTCTTTGGCGTGGTACATCGCCGTATCGGCGTTTTTCATCAACTGGCTGAGTTCGTTTCCGTCTTGCGGGCTCAGGGCTATGCCGATACTGGCCGTGACGAAGAATTCACGGCTTTCGAGGACAAAGGGTTGTACCAGGCTGGCGAGGATCTGTTCGGCCACGCTGATGGCCCGGTTCAGGGCTATTTGACGGGTTGCCCGTGGTTGCAGGAGCAGGGTGAACTCGTCCCCGCCCATGCGCGCCACGGTATCGTCGTCGTCCACACAGGCCAGCAGGCGGGTCGCCATGTCTTTGAGCATGCGGTCGCCGGCGGCGTGCCCCAGGGAGTCATTGATCGGTTTGAAACGGTCGAGGTCGAGGAACATCAGGACCACCCACGACTTGTTCCGGTCGCCCTGTTGCAGTGCGGTGTGCAGGCGATCCTGAAACAGTGTCCGGTTGGGCAGGTGGGTCAGGGCATCGTAATAGGCCAGGCGGTGGATTCGCTGCTCACTGGCCTTGCGTTCGCTGATGTCACTGAAAAAACACACGTAGCTGGCCAGGTCGCCTTCATCGTCCAGCACCGCGGTGATCCCGACCCATGCCGGGTAGTGTTCGCCGCTGCGGCGTTTGAGCCACACCTCGCCCTCCCATGAACGGTGCTGATTGAGTTGCTTGATCACGTAACGCAGATGCGCCTGTTGCTGTTCATCCACGGTCAGCATGCTTGGCAACTGGTCGAGCACTTGCGCTACGGCGTAACCGCTGACCCGGCTAAAGGCCTCATTGGCCTGGACGATATAGCCGGCCGGGTCGGTTATCAGGATCGCCGAGGTCGAGTGTTCGAATACCGTAGCCGCCATTCGCAGGTCTTTTTCTGCGTTGCGCTGCTGACTGATATCGCGGCCAACGCCGAGGATGCCCTCGAACGTATTGCTCTCGTCCCACACCAGTACCAGACGCAGCTCGATGGGGATTTTGCGTCCGTCAGCCCGCAAGCAGTCGAGCAGGAACACCTGGGTTTGCACTTGAGTGCGCAGGGGCGCCAGTTGCTCGGGAGTGTCCAGCGCGGCGCTGACCCGCGCCAGCAGGCTGTAGATACCCGCCAGTTGTTGCGGATTGGCGATGGTCGATTGCCAACCATGGTTGAACACCCATTGCGCGTCGTAGCCCAGCACAGTCTGTACCGACGGACTGACGTAATTCAGGCATAACCTGCTGTCGGTGGAGAAAATCACATCACTGATGCTTTCCGCCAGCATCCGGTAGCGCTGCTCACTGTCGCGCAGCGATTCGCTGGCCTCGATCTGGTCGGTGATGTCTTTGGCAACCCCGACAATCCGCGTTACCTGCTCCCCGGTACCCAGGGCCAGAGCCTGTTCGCGAATCTCAAAACTGCGCCAGACGCCACTGCGATGACGAAAGCGCAACTGGCATTGCAACCGGCGCACATAGTTGCCGTGACGTTGCTGGTGGCGCAGTTCGTGATAGTGCCCGGCGTCGTCGGGGTGCAGCAGCAGCTCCCAGAAATAAGCGCCCATTTGCTTGAGCTCGGCGGCGTTGTAGCCCAGGGTGTGGCCCAGATGGTGATTGCTGAAAATCATCATCTGGCTGGTGACATCCTGCACATACAGGTGATCCGGCACGGTGCGTACCATGTCGGACCAAAAGCTTTCGCGCTCCTGCAAGGACAACTCGATCAGCTTGCGATTGGTAATGTCGGTAATGCTCAGAATGACCGCGTGATAGTCCAGGCGGGTATCGGGCAGACGCAGCACCAGCCATAAATGCTGGTCACGCCCCCCGGCGTCGGCCAGTTTGATTTCCAGCTCCAGTTGTTGCAGCCGGTTGAGCACGGCCTCGACCAGTTGATAACCAATGGCCGAGCCGGTTTGCGGGGCGCCGCTGATCAGTTTTGACCAGGCGCCGTCCTCGGATTCGACCTCCAGCAACTGCATGGCGACCTGGTTCACTTCGGTGATGCGCAATTGTTCAAACAGCTGGCGCCGATGCTGCGGCTGGTTGTTCAGCCATTGTTTGAGGGCATGGCTGTCCTGGATTTTTTCGCGCTCAAGAAAGCCAGGCAGGCTGGACAGGTCGAGTACGCAAAGCGCGACGCCGGTGCCTTCAAAAATATCGTGATAACGACGCCGGCCTTCGTGCAGCTGGCGCTGGCGGCGGCGCATATTCAAAAGTGCGACCACCGGCAGCATCGAGAACAGCAGGCCGAGCAAGCATTTGCCAATCAGCCCGGGTAGCAGCTGTTGCGCCGCCATCTGGTCATTGAACAGCCCGCGCAACTGCCAGTCGCTGTTGCGCAAGGGGGTCAGCAGTACTGTGTCATCCATGTCCCGGGGATCGGAGCTTGATACCCGGGTGACAGGAGCGGTACTGGTGCTGAGCACCTGATCAGTCAGGGTGTTTTCGACCTGCCATTGGGGGCGGTTGCTGTTCAGGGTCTGGCGCGTGAGGTTTTGCAGCAGATCCGGGGTCATGCGCAGCAGCCAGTAACCGTTGGTCGTGTCACCGGTCTGGCGCAACAACAGATAAGCAACGCTGGCATCCCTGTTGTTGCCGTAAAAATACCCGGCTGTACGGCTGTACAACCGGATGTTTTTTATCCAGTCGGCCAGGAAGGCCGCATCGGGGCTGATGCCCGTGCTGTCGAGCAGCACTTCTCCGGCTGGACTCAATAAGGCCAGGCTTTGCAGGGGCGGCAAGGTTTGGCGCAGCCGTTCGAGCAGCTCCTGTAGCTGGAGCGAATCTTTGGGGGGTGCATAGGCAGGCAGCAGGTTGAGGGCGGTTTCGGCCCTGAGTTCCATACTCAGGTTGATGTGGTCGGCCAGGTCTGCGCTGTAATTGATGCTCGACAGGCGCTCCTGCTGGATCGCGTTCCGGAACTGTTCAATCAATAGCCAGAACAGCATTGCCAGCAGCAACAGGACCAGGGTTGCCAGTGCGCCTTTTAACGTGCCGCGCACAGGTGTGCCAAGGAGTTGGCCTGGTGTGCGGGGCAGTGTTGGCGGGGTGACATTGGGCAAGCTGTGATCCTGCGGTTTGGCAAACAAGGCGCGCGCGCACTATAAGCCGGACGCCCAGAGGGCGCCTAGCATGCCTTGGGTTGTGGCAAAGTGCCAGCCCTGTGCTTTGCTCTGGTTTGCCCTGATCAACGCATTCAGGTAGCTTTGCCGGTTATTCGAGCGCCTACACTCAGGCATATACGGTCAGCAGGTATTGATGCATATCAGTCCCTGACTTTTTCCTATTGCCTGATCCGGCAATGCTCGCGCCTTATTCATCAGTCACTGACGCTAGGTTCTCCATGGCTCAATACGTATTCACCATGCATCGGCTGAGCAAAGTTGTTCCGCCGAAGCGGGAAATCCTGAAAAACATCTCCCTGTCGTTTTACCCGGGCGCCAAGATTGGCGTGCTCGGTTTGAACGGTTCGGGTAAATCCACCCTGTTGAAAATCATGGCTGGCGTGGACACCGAGTTCGACGGCGAAGCACGCCCGATGCCGGAATTGAACATCGGCTACCTGCCCCAAGAGCCGCAGCTGGACCCGAACAAAACCGTACGTGAAGTGGTTGAAGAAGCCGTTAGCGTGATCAAGGATGCGCAAGCGCGTCTGGATCAGGTTTACGCTGAATACGCTGACCCGGATGCCGACTTCGACAAGCTGGCTGCAGAACAGGCCAAGCTCGAATCCATTCTGCAGGCAAGCGACGGTCACAACCTGGAGCGCCAGCTGGAAGTCGCTGCCGATGCACTGCGTCTGCCGGCCTGGGATGCCAAGGTTGAACACCTGTCCGGTGGTGAGAAGCGTCGTGTGGCCTTGTGCCGCCTGCTGCTGTCGGCCCCGGACATGCTGCTGCTCGACGAACCGACCAACCACCTGGACGCTGACTCCGTGGCCTGGCTGGAACACTTCCTGCACGATTTCCCGGGTACCGTGGTTGCGATTACGCACGACCGTTACTTCCTGGATAACGTGGCTGGCTGGATTCTGGAGCTTGACCGCGGTGCGGGCATTCCTTACGAGGGCAACTATTCGGGCTGGCTTGAAGCCAAGTCCGATCGTCTGGCTGCCGAATCCAAGCAGCAGTCGGCCCATGAAAAGGCCATGAAAGACGAGCTGGAATGGGTCCGTAAAGGCGCCAAGGCCCGTCAGTCGAAATCCAAGGCCCGTCTGCAACGTTTCGAAGAACTGCAATCGCAGGAATTCCAGAAGCGCAGCGAAACCAACGAAATCTACATCCCGGCCGGTCCGCGCCTGGGTGACAAGGTTATCGAATTCAAGAACGTGTCCAAGGGCTACGGCGATCGCGTGCTGATCGACAACCTGTCGTTCTCCATGCCTAAAGGCGCCATCGTTGGCGTGATCGGCGGTAACGGTGCCGGTAAGTCGACCCTGTTCCGCATGCTGATGGGCAAAGAGCAGCCGGACTCCGGCAGCATCGAAATCGGCGAAACCGTGCAGCTTGCCTGTGTGGATCAGAGCCGCGACGACCTGGATGGCAGCAAGACTGTGTTCCAGGCCATTTCTGATGGTTCTGATGTGATCCGCATTGGTAACTACGAAATCCCGTCGCGTACCTATGTAGGCCGTTTCAACTTCAAAGGTGGCGATCAGCAGAAGTTCGTCAAGGACCTGTCCGGCGGTGAGCGTGGTCGCTTGCACCTGGCCCTGACCTTGAAAGAGGGCGCCAACGTGCTGCTGCTCGACGAACCGTCCAACGACCTTGACGTTGAGACCCTGCGTTCGCTCGAAGAAGCGCTGCTGGACTTCCCGGGCGCTGCCATTGTGATCTCTCACGATCGGTGGTTCCTTGACCGCGTCGCGACTCACATCCTGGCGTACGAAGACGACTCGCAAGCGGTCTTCTTTGAAGGCAACTACACCGAGTACGAAGCTGATCGTAAAAAGCGTCTCGGCGAAGCGGCCAACCAGCCGCACCGTGTACGTCACAAGAAGCTGGCCCAGTAAGGCCGGTTTGCAAGAAACAACGGAGCCCCTCGGGGCTCCGTTTTTTTTTGTGCAGACAGGCATGATTTGCGTAGTTGCCTACGAGGAACGAGGGTTGCGCCTGGGGGCGGGTTTCAGTTGGTGCAAAACTGGGTACAAGAATCACTTTTATGGTGCGCAATGACTGCTTTAACTGGACTAATTTATATAAAAGCACCATTTAAATTCATAACTGCGACATTTTGCGCTGTCGCGGTGCTTCATGAGTTGATAAGGTTCTGGGCAATCAGCTTCTAACGACAACAAATTTGCCGAGACTTTTCCATGATCGAATCCGTCGACCACTTCCTTGCCCGCCTGAAAAAACGCGACCCTGACCAGCCTGAGTTCCATCAGGCCGTAGAAGAAGTTCTGCGCAGTCTGTGGCCGTTTCTTGAAGCCAATCCGCACTATCTGACTTCAGGCATTCTCGAGCGCATTTGTGAACCCGAGCGGGCGATTGTGTTCCGCGTGTCGTGGGTCGATGACGAAGGCAAAGTGCGGGTCAACCGCGGCTTCCGGATCCAGATGAACAGCGCCATTGGCCCTTACAAGGGCGGGTTGCGTTTCCACCCGTCGGTGAACCTGGGGGTTCTGAAATTCCTGGCCTTTGAGCAAACCTTCAAGAATTCCCTGACCTCGTTGCCAATGGGCGGCGGTAAAGGGGGCTCGGATTTCAATCCGAAAGGTAAAAGCGATGCTGAAGTGATGCGCTTCTGCCAGGCCTTCATGAGTGAGCTGTACCGCCACATCGGTTCCGATGTTGACGTTCCGGCAGGCGACATCGGTGTGGGGGCACGTGAAATCGGTTTTATGTTTGGTCAGTACAAACGTCTGAGCAACCAGTTTACTTCGGTGTTGACCGGCAAGGGCATGAGCTACGGCGGCAGCCTGATCCGTCCGGAAGCCACCGGCTTCGGTTGCGTGTACTTCGCCCAGGAAATGCTCAAGCGCAGTGGCCAGCGCATTGATGGCAAGCGTGTAGCGATTTCCGGATCCGGAAACGTGGCCCAGTATGCGGCCCGTAAAGTCATGGACCTGGGTGGCAAGGTGATCTCGCTGTCGGATTCCGAAGGCACGCTATTTTGCGAAGCCGGCTTGAGCGAGGAGCAGTGGGAGGCGTTGATGGAGTTGAAAAACATCAAGCGCGGGCGTATCAGCGAACTTGCCGGCCAGTTTGGTCTTGAGTTCCTGAGCGGCCAGCATCCGTGGAACCTGGCCTGTGACATCGCGCTGCCATGCGCCACCCAGAACGAACTGGACGCCGATGCCGCCCGCACTTTGCTCGGCAATGGCTGCGTCTGCGTGGCTGAAGGCGCGAACATGCCCACCACCCTCGAGGCGGTCGACATGTTTATCGAAGCGGGTATTTTGTTTGCCCCGGGCAAGGCTTCCAACGCCGGCGGCGTGGCAGTGAGCGGTCTGGAAATGTCACAGAACGCCATGCGCCTGCTATGGACAGCGGGTGAGGTGGACAGCAAGCTGCACAACATCATGCAGTCGATCCACCACGCCTGTGTGCACTACGGTGAAGAGAACGGCCGGATCAACTACGTGAAAGGCGCCAACATTGCGGGCTTCGTCAAAGTTGCCGACGCGATGCTGGCCCAGGGCGTGGTTTAAGCCGGATCAATCCTGATGATTTCGACCTGCAGATCCCCTGCGGGCCGAAACCACAGCACTTCATCTCCGAGTTGCGCGCCCAGCAGCGCGCGACCCAGGGGCGAGCCCCAATTGATCAGCCCCTGGCCTGCATCGGCCTGATCCTCGCCCACCAGTTGCACCCGTTGTTCATTGCCCGATTCTTCGGCAAAGGTTACCCAACTGCCAATCTGCACCTTTTGCGTTGATGTCGCAGGGGCGACCACGTGGGCGCTTTGCAGCCGCTGGCTGTAGTAGCGCAGGTCGCGCTCAATCTCGGCTAACCGCTGTTTGTCGGCGTCATCGCGGCGGGCGGACTCGGCACTGTGCTGGCGCTGCAATTCGCTGACTTTGGCTTGCAACTGGTCAAGGCCGGCAGCGGTGACATAGTTGGGCTGGTCGCTGATCTGGCGCTCAATCGGCGTATTGGCCTGCTCGGCGGCGGTGTCTTCGTTGACAAATGCGCGGCTCATGGCGGTGTCCCTCCGGGGCTGTAGGCTTTAGAGCCTGCGCCGGAATCAGGGTTCAGACTGGTTTGCCAGGAAACCTGTAGGAGCGAGCTTGCTCGCGAGCTTTTTCAATCCAGCAGCGAACAGCTCGCGCCTACAGTTTTATTTAGTCAGCCAGCTGCAACGCTGCATGCTCTGCCAGCTCCTGCTGGATAAAAGCAGCAATCATGGCGCGGTAGACGCTTTCGGTTACATCGGGGTTGGCTCCCAGCTCCTCTGCCAGGGCGCGGGCCTTGGCGATAACCTGTTCAACCCGCTGTGGCGCTTTCACCGCTGCACTGTCTTTCTTGAAGCCTGCGGCCTGGGAGACATAGGCTCCGCGTTCGGCGATCAGGCTGACGATCTGGCGATCGAGGCGGTCGATCTGCCCGCGCACTTGTTCAAGGGAATCACAGGTGACTGCCATGTTTTTAAACTCCATTCAGTAGTGATACCACTTCAGTTCCAGCATGACTTCGTTCACCGGGGAGCTGAGGTGGCTGAACTCACGTTGTGCGGTCAATCGCAGCCCGAGGTTGCGTGACACTTCCCATTGCTGGTTCAGGCTCAGGCTGCGGCGGATTTCGCCGTTGGTGAAGTAGTCGCCTTTGGCTTCCAGGCTCAGGTTGCCCAGCGGATTGCGCCACAACACACCGGTGTTGAAGCCCGCCGCTGGCGACACAAAGGCCGCGAAGTCGTTGTTGTGCTCTACGCGCAGGGTGCCCAGGGCGAATCCCAGCATATTTTCGCCCAATTGCCAGGTGCCGCCTGCGCCGCCATTGACGTGGCTGACCAGGTTTTCGTCGCCATGCTTGCCGAGGACGCGCTCGAGCCCGCCACCTACTTGCCAGGACCAGGGCTGCAGCAAGTCGTTGCGTGGGGTCAATGAACGGATATTGGCCAGGTCCAGCTGCTGGACCTGCCAGTGATTACCCTCGTACTGACGCAGCTTGAGTTGCAGAATTTCAATCTGGGCACCCAGAGGAAATCCCGGAGCGTTGTCGTTCAGGTCGTGATAGGCCATGCGCAGGCCGTATTCGGCAAACGCCTTGTCGTCCCGGCTACCGGCGCCCAGCTGCCAGGTGCGCGACTCGTGGCCGTTTTCGGGCAGTTCGGGTTTTTCGACCTCAAGCCCGGGCGCGGGATTCTGGTTAATGGCCCGCAGCAGTTCGAAGCTGCGCTGTGAGCGCTCGGTGTCCCGCTCAAGGCCATTGGCCCGGTAGCGTTCAAGGCGATAAGCCGCGTCGATAATCAGCGCCTGACGCTCTTTGGGCAGCGCCTTGAATTGCGGGTTTTGCAGCTGGGCCTGATCGGCGCTGACCTGCAGTACCCATTGCTGTTCTTCAGGATCCAGCACCTTGGCGCGATCCAGCAGTTCACGCTCGCGGGACGGGCGATATTCGATGCTTTCCACCAGCCCGGCTTCCTTTACCGCTTTCACGGTGTCGGTGGGGATCGCGGTCAGCGGGAACTGGCTGGTCAGTTGCAAGCCGGGGCGCGCTACTTGCAGCAGTTCAAGCAAGCGGTATGAACAGTTTTCGTCGAAGAAGAAATAGTCGAACTGGATTTGTTTGAGTTCCCACACATGTTCGACCATGCGCTGGGTTTCTTCGGGTGTCAGATTCAGGCGGTATTCCCACAGGTCGCGGTTCTCGAGACTGCGGTATTCCGAGAGCTTTTCCTGGTAGGGCACCAGGGCAAACAGGCCGGGATAGCCGCCGGCCAAACCTTTCCAGGCATACAGAATACTGTTGTCGGAACCTTCAATGTAGGCGCCGAAGTTGATCGCATAGCTGAGCAGCGCGGTCTTGTTGCTCTGCACGTCGGCCTGGTCGATACGCAACAGGGTGTGGCCGAACATCGACGACGGGCTGTTGAGGTAGGCCGCCGGGAAAATCATCACCGTGCTGTCGGGAGCCACATCTTTAAACCACTGGCTGAACTCTGCGCACTCGGCCTTGGGCAGGTCGGTCAGGTTCAGCTGGGCCTTGAGCCAGCGGGTGCGTGCCGGGTATACGCATTGCGGGTGCTTGTCTCCCAGGTTCAGGGGGGCATACAACGCCGTCAGGGTCGCGCGCAGTTCGGCATCCGGATGCTCGGCGCCGTCTTTGGCGAGAAAGAATTTGTCATCGCTGACATAGCTGCGCCAGCCGCCCAGTTTGCGGGCTTCATAATGGCCCAGGGAGATCCAGAACGGATCGTTGGCCAGTTGCTGCACTCGTTGATCGTCAATATGAGGTGCGGCATACAGCGGGGCGCAGGCACAGAGCGCCAGGTAGGCAAGGCGTTTGAGCATGGTGGGCAACTGTTGTCAGACAAATAGAAGTGAAGCTGGAGAATACCCGCTCCGGGAGGAGCGGGCGGTGCTCATTTGTTACGCAGCAGTTGCGTATTTCGCCAGGCGTGCGTCGCCTTTGAGGATGGCCAGAGTGTTGGTGTGTACATCGTCAGCGGTTACGTCGGCTTTGCTGAAGATTTGCTGGAAGTGCTCGTGGGTGACAGCTGCGAAATGATCGCGGTCTTCAGGGGCCACACCCAGTACCACCGCATAGGTGGTCAGTGCTTCGCCATTGCCTTTGGCCATGTCTTCGGACAGTTCGTTCATCATGCCGTTCATGGCAATCCACGATTTGCCGCCGTAAGTCAGGGCATCCTTGGTCGTACAGCCGTTGGTCCCGGAAGTCATACCGAAGGTAGCGTTGCCGGAGGTGCCGTTGGTGGTTGATGCGAGGAAGTGAGCCGGTGTGCCGCGCTGACCTTCAAACAACATGTTGCCCCAACCACAGTTCGGGCCACCCGGTGCTTGCGCCATGGCATTGAGGGAAACAACAGTAAAGAGAGTACCAAGAAGAATCCGTTTCATAAGCTTTGTTCTCTATGAGTGTGCAACCAATGGACAAGGGTGTCTGGCCCAGAAGCGCCAGAACGGGCCGGTTATTAATCCAGCCGCGTAACAAGTAGGAGTCTAGGCACGATCGGACGGTTCCGTGAAATTTTGTAAAACAATCTTCGATCGGGCACATTTTCAGCCTGTAAATACCGGGCCCTGATTTTTCAAGTGCTATGCGCCTTGCCAGTGGGATACAGCCAGCGCCAGAATGCGTTCATCTGCCCCGCCCGATGTAAGGAAGCCCGATGCCTGATCCTGTAGCTGCCAGCTTGCGTCTAGCGCCTGACGCGCTAACCCGTCCGTTCTCCGCTGAACAGTTCAGCTTCTCCAACACCAATGATCTGGAGCCTTTTCGCGGCATTCTCGGCCAGGAGCGAGCGGTCGAAGCCCTGCAATTTGGCGTGGCCATGCCACGTCCGGGTTACAACGTATTTGTCATGGGCGAGCCGGGTACCGGACGCTTTTCGTTCGTCAAACGCTACCTCAAGGCCGAGGGCAAACGCCTGAAGTCACCCAGCGACTGGGTCTATGTCAATAATTTCGACGAGCCGCGCGAGCCGCGCGCACTGGAGCTGCCTGCGAGCACCGCCGGTGCGTTCATCAGCGACATCAATGGTTTGATCGACAACCTGCTGGCGACCTTTCCGGCGGTGTTTGAACACCCGACTTACCAGCAACGCAAGAGCGCCATCGATCGCGGTTTCAATCAGCGTTACGACCGTGCCCTGGATGTGATCGAGCGTCTGGCGCTGGAAAAAGGCGTGGCGCTGTATCGCGACAGCAGCAACGTGGCCTTTACCCCGATGAGCGAGGGCAAGGCGCTGGACGAGGCCGAGTTTTCGCAATTGCCCGACGAAGAGCGTGAGCGGTTCCACGAGGATATTTCCGGGCTTGAGGAGCGGCTGAATGAAGAGCTTGCGAGTCTGCCGCAGTGGAAGCGTGAATCGAACAATCAGCTACGCCACCTGAACGAAGAAACCATCACCCTGGCGCTGCAACCTTTGCTGGCACCGCTGTCGCAAAAGTACGCCGAAAATGGTGCGGTCTGCGGATATATGCAGGCCATGCAGGTGTACCTGCTGAAGACTGTGGTCGAGCAACTGGTCGACGACAGCAAAACCGATGCCCAGGCCCGCAAGTTGCTCGAAGAGCAGTACCTGCCGAGCCTGGTGGTGGGCCAGCCCATGAGCGGCGGCGCACCGGTGGTGTTTGAGCCGCACCCGACCTACGACAACCTGTTTGGCCGCATCGAATACAGCACTGACCAGGGGGCGCTGTACACCACGTATCGCCAGCTGCGTCCCGGGGCACTGCACCGGGCCAATGGCGGCTTTCTGATTCTTGAAGCCGAGAAAATGCTCAGCGAACCCTTTGTCTGGGATGCTCTCAAGCGTGCCCTGCAGTCGCGCAAGCTGAAGATGGAGTCGCCGCTGGGCGAGATGGGCCGCCTGGCCACCATCACCCTCAACCCGCAAGTGATTCCGTTGCAGGTCAAGGTCATCATCATCGGTGCCCGCCAGTTGTACTACACGCTGCAGGATCTGGATCCGGACTTCCAGGAGATGTTCCGGGTGCTGGTGGACTTCGATGAAGACATCCCGATGGTCGACGAGAGCCTGGAGCAGTTCGCCCAGTTGCTCACCACTCGCACCTCGGAAGAGGGCATGGCGCCGTTGACCGCTGATGCCGTTGCGCGTCTGGCGACCTACAGCGCACGTCTTGCCGAGCATCAGGGGCGTTTGTCGGCGCGTATCGGTGATCTGTTCCAGCTGGTCAGCGAGGCAGACTTCATTCGCCATCTGGCCAACGACGAGATGACGGATGCCGGACACATCGAGCGGGCGCTCAAAGCCAAGGCCACCCGTACCGGCCGGGTTTCGGCGCGGATTCTTGACGACATGCTGGCCGGGATCATTCTGATCGACACCGATGGTGCGGCGGTCGGCAAGTGCAACGGCCTGACGGTACTTGAAGTGGGGGACTCGGCCTTCGGTGTGCCTGCGCGGATTTCTGCCACGGTGTACCCGGGGGGCAGCGGCATTGTCGACATCGAGCGCGAGGTTAACCTCGGGCAGCCGATTCACTCCAAGGGTGTGATGATTCTGACCGGTTATCTGGGCAGCCGTTATGCCCAGGAGTTCCCGCTGGCGATCTCGGCCAGTATCGCGCTGGAGCAGTCCTACGGTTACGTCGATGGTGACAGTGCCTCGCTGGGTGAGGCCTGTACGTTGATTTCGGCGCTGTCCAAAACAGCCCTCAAGCAGTGCTTTGCGATCACCGGTTCGATCAACCAGTTTGGCGAAGTGCAGGCGGTGGGCGGGGTCAACGAGAAGATCGAAGGCTTCTTCCGTCTGTGCGAGGCGCGTGGTCTGACGGGCGAGCAGGGCGCTATCATCCCGCAAGCCAACGTGGCGACCTTGATGCTGGATGAAAAGGTGTTGCAGGCGGTACGTGATGGCAAGTTCCACGTTTACGCGGTACGCCAGGCGGATGAGGCGTTGAGCCTGTTGGTCGGCGAGCCGGCCGGTGAACCGGATGCCGAAGGTCAGTTTCCGGAAGGCAGCGTAAATGCCCGGGTGGTTGAAAGATTGCGGGCGATTGCCGAGATGATCAACGACGAGGACCTCAAGGAAGCCGAAAAGGAACTACTTGCCGAGGCGCTGGCGGCTAAAAAGCCGGCCTGACGCTGGGGCAACTGTAGAAGCGAGCTTGCTCGCGAGCCTTTCACGGCTTGCACAAGCTCGTTCCTGCAGCGGCCAGGGCATCCGTTTGTCATGGCAGCCTCTGCTGTCAGATTCTTCCTCTATTCTCAATGCAGGACTTCCACTGTCGTCACTGGAATGATGCAGCCCGTAGTGCGTGGCTGATGACAGAATTTACCGAGGGTCGCCGCCATGTCGCGCAACCTTTGTCTTACCCGCCAATGCCTGGGTCTGGTCACCCGTATTGAATGCAGCATTCGTCCGCTGGCAGGCAATACCGGGATGTGGACGCTGTTGTTTGCTGCCGGTCTGGCAGGCGAGCAGCCGACTACGATCAAAGCCCAGGGTCCGTTCCCCGGTCCTTTCGTGGCCGAAACCATTCTGGAATCAATCGTTGAAAGCCTGACGCTGCATGGCTATCGGCTTGCCGATGACCCGCAGATCTGGTGCCTGCACGTGCAGGCCCAGTTGCGCCAGATCAACGGTGGACGCTGTCACGCCTCCCGCTAGGCCGCTGAATCAGCGGGGCGGGGTGACTTCGGGGACTTTGTCGAGCTTGACTTCAAATCCGTACTCGACAGGCAGCAGGTCTTTGCGGGCATAGCTTTCGAGCTGGGTGGGCTGTCCATAGAAATAATGCACGTCAAACAGCGCCGGGCCATTGGGTTCGGCGCTATGGCTTACGGCGAGCACTTCCTTGAGGTAGTTGCCGGTGTCGTCTTTGGCGTAAAAGCGCCAGGCCTCGGACGGGAACAGTTTCTGATCAACAACTAGTGCGTTGCCTTTGAGTTCGAGGCCTTTGGGCAGTTGAGCCGTGTTCAGGGGCTGTTTGTCGATGGCGGCGATAAACATGGGCATCGAGCCAATCGCGTAAGCCGGAGTTTCGGGGAACAGATTGAGGTCATAGGTGATGACCCCGGTATGCGGGTCAACATCGAAGGCTTCGATGGGCAGCTCCAGAGGCTCGCTGCGCTTGCCGTTGTCGTCTTCGGCGAAGAAGGTGACAGGTGCGTCAGCCGTGTCGGGCAACGCGCCCAGCAGCTCGTCATTGAAGGTTTGCGGGTGACTGAACTCAAGGGTGGCGGCGCTGGCGTCATCTACGGTCTGGCTGATGACGACGCTTTTTATCAGTTGCTCAGGCTCAAGGCTCGCGTCCTTGAGGTAGTTGACGGCCTGATCGTCATACACCACCACCGACAGCGGCAGGGGTTGAATGTCTTTGCCCACTACCGTCTTGTCGAGCCGGCGCACAGGCAGGTCGAGGTTTTTGCGGGTGATATTGGCCGTGGAGAAGTCGAGCACGCTGATGTCGAGGTTTTCGATATTTCCGTTGAAATACACCTTGCTGTAGTGATGGGTGTGTTTCTGGTCAAAGTCCTGCTGTTCGTTATCCAGCTGTTGTCCGAATGCTTCGCTCCACGCGGTTTGCTTGAGCATCTGCGCCAGTTGCTGCTGATAGAACGCCAGTTGCTCGGCGTTCTCATTGATCGAGCCTGAGCGCGACAGGAACTGCCCGCTGTGGTCGCGGGCCTGGATGATCAGCGGATTGAGCGGTGTATCGCGTACCTCTTCGGCCAGCTCGGCGCTGTTGTTGATATCGACTTCGGCGAAGTTTTTGCCCAATGCCAGCAGGGTCACGCTGATCGTACCCTCGGTGCTGGTTTTGCCCACATCCTTGCTGCTCAGGTTGAAGTGGACCACTTTGCCGGGCGCGATCACCTCGACCTTGCCGTGCAGCATCAGGGGCTGAGGTTGCTGAATGTTTTCAGTTTCAATCCCGTCGATATAGGGGTAGGTGACCGTGAGATCGTCCGGGTTGCTCAGATTGGCGCTGGAAGGGCTGAGCTGGATGCCGGGATCGGTTTCAGACCACTCGGTCTGGAAGGGCACCTCTTGCTTGTTGCTCAGGGTTACGGATTGCCATTCAAGTGCATGGGGGAACGGAAACTCGGAATCGCTGTTTGCCGGGAACGGGAACACGGGCTCAAGGTCGGTCAGATAATCGGAGCTGGAGTTTTTACGCACCACAAACAGACCATTGATGTAGGTGTCGCTCAGGGCCTGGCTGCTGGGGTAGTGCTTGAGCAGCGCCAGGTCGTCATCGCCATATTCGGTTTCAATCGGCTTCTCCTCGAGCTTGACCCGGGCCCGTTCGAGCAACAGCAACGAGCCACCCAGATCGGCTACCGCATCCTTGAGTTGTTGGTCCTGAATGGTATCGAGGCTCTTTTCGAATGCGGCGCTGCGCTCTTCCAGGCTGGCCTGCTGGTGTTTGTCGTCAGGCGAGCAGCCACCCGTGATGAGCAAAGCAATTGAAAGCCCGAGACAACCCAAGGGAAATCGCAGATCCATTGTTCAGTTTTCCTGTCCGAAAGCGGTGCTGAGGAGGTCGACACTAGCAGATAATTTATTTAACAGGCTGTTTCAAGGGCTTTATCTCTGACGATTTGTCACTGATATACTCGCGCCCATTTTTTTACTTCCTGTGAGTTTCAATGGAACGCTTTATCGAAAACGCAATGTACGCCTCGCGCTGGATTCTGGCGCCGATTTACTTCGGGCTCTCGCTGGGCTTGCTGGCCCTGGCGTTGAAATTCTTCCAGGAAGTGTTTCATGTAATTCCCAACGTGTTCGCGCTATCTGAGTCGGACTTGATCCTGGTCATCCTGTCGTTGATCGACATGGCCCTGGTGGGAGGGTTGCTGGTAATGGTGATGATTTCGGGCTACGAGAACTTCGTCTCCCAGCTGGACATCGATGACCACAAGGAGAAGCTTAGCTGGCTGGGTACCATGGACTCGACTTCGCTGAAGATGAAAGTCGCAGCGTCGATCGTGGCGATCTCCTCGATCCACCTGCTGCGGGTGTTTATGGATGCACGCAACATCGAGCCGCAGTATCTGATGTGGTACGTGATCATTCATATGACTTTCGTGGTGTCGGCGTTTGCCATGGGCTATCTCGACAAGCTGACCAAGCATTGATTGGTGTCGTGGCGCGCGTTACATGAAGGCGGGCTGCGAAGGCTTTGGGGGCTGTGGTAGTCTGCTCGCCCTTTTTTGGTTCTGGGCGGTTGAGGAACGGCTGTTTTTGCAGCTGGTTTTTTCTGAATCGCCCTACAGCGGAGCAGTGTTATGTCCGAAGTAAATCTGTCGACCGACGAAACCCGCGTTAGCTACGGCATTGGCCGTCAGCTGGGTGACCAACTGCGCGACAACCCGCCACCGGGCGTTAGCCTGGACGCAATCCTGGCTGGCCTGACCGATGCTTTCGCCGGTAAAGAAAGCCGTGTAGGTCAGGAAGAACTGAGCGCCAGCTTTAAAGTTATCCGCGAGCTGATGCAAGCTGAAGCGGCTGCCAAGGCAGAAGCTGCAGCGGGCGAAGGCAAGGCTTTCCTGGCTGAAAACGCCAAGAAGGACGGGATCACCACCCTGGCTTCGGGTCTGCAATTTGAAGTTGTGACTGCAGGTGAAGGCGCCAAGCCATCCCGTGAAGACACTGTACGTGTTCACTACCACGGCACCCTGATTGACGGCACTGTGTTCGACAGCTCCTACGATCGTGGTCAGCCAGCCGAATTCCCGGTCGGCGGCGTAATTGCTGGCTGGACCGAAGCCCTGCAACTGATGAACGCCGGCAGCAAATGGCGCATCTACGTGCCGAGCGAATTGGCCTACGGCGCCCAGGGCGTTGGCAGCATCGCTCCGCACAGCGTGCTGGTATTCGACGTTGAGCTGCTGGAAGTTCTGTAAGACTTCGGTGCTTTAACGGTGACCGCGGGTTTGCACGCAAGCCTGCGGTCACACCAGGCGCTTCATATTTCCAGTTTGGCGTGATGCTCGTGAGCATCGGTCGTGCCGATCGGGCGCAATGCCCGGGCATAGCAAAACAGAAACAGATTTCGCACCAGTTCTTTGAGCACCACCGGCTCACTTGAGTTGAGTCCGTTGAAATCCAGGTCGCCCTGATCCTGTAGCTCGTTGAGCGCTTCTTCTTCCAGCACCGCACAGACTTCCCCGGTTTCCCGATGCAGGATTCGCAGATAGGGATGTGGACGGTCCAGCCAGGCATCAATTAAATAAGTCATGGTCGTCATCTCCTTGATGAATACCAATGAGAATAATTCTTATTCAATTAATAGCAAGTGCCTATTGGCGGATTTGTTTTCTTTGTGGGTAAAAGCTGCTGCGGGTCAAAGTTGATGGCTTTTTGATGTTGCGCGGAAGTTTTGCGAGGGGAGTGGCACCTTCCTGCGCGGAACGCAGGAAGGAATACAGCAGGATCAGACCTTGCGCACGAACTCTGACTTGAGTTTCATTGGGCCGATACCGTCGATTTTGCAGTCGATATCATGGTCGCCATCGCACAGGCGGATGTTTTTGACCTTGGTGCCGACCTTGACCACCAGGGAGGTACCCTTGATTTTCAGGTCCTTGATCACGGTGATGGTGTCGCCGTCGGTCAGGACAGTGCCTGCGGAGTCTTTGTAGACTTTTACATCGCTGGCTTCTTCGGCGTCGCCGCTGGCGGACCACTCATGGGCGCATTCCGGGCAGATCAGCTGGACGCCGTCTTCGTAGGTGTATTCGGAATTGCATTTTGGGCAGGGTGGCAACGTGCTCACTAAAGCTCCTTAAGAGTCCGGATGGCTAAAAGGCACGCATTGTATAGGGTTTTGTTGGTGCGCGGTGGTTAGGGATGTGACGAACCTGTGGGAGCGGGCTTGCCAGCGATTGCATCACCTTGCCATCACTGATGGATCGAGGTGTATGCATCGCTGGCAAACCAGCTCCCACAAGGTTTAGTGCGTGCGGGCGACCGCGAACTCGCTCAGCTCAACCAGTGCGTCGCGGTATTCGCTGGGCGGCAGGCTTTCAAGGCAGGCAATTGCACGGGCTACATAATCACGCGCCAGTTGTGCGGTGTATTCCAGTGAACCGGACTCCTCCACGGCAACGCGAATGCTCTCCAGGTCTTCAATGCCACCTTTTTGAATCGCTTTACGAACCAGAGCGGCCTGTTCGGCCGTGCCTTCGCGCATGGTGTAGATCAGCGGCAAGGTCGGTTTGCCCTCTGCCAGATCGTCGCCCACGTTTTTACCCAGGGTTTCGGCATCGCCACGGTAGTCGAGCAAGTCGTCTACCAGCTGGAACGCCACACCCAGGTGATCGCCAAAGGTACGCAATGCTTCGCTCTGTTCAGGTGTGGCACCGGCCAGGGCCGCAGCGCTGTGGGTCGAGGCCTCGAACAGCATCGCGGTTTTGCCGCGAATCACTTCCATGTAGGTTTCTTCGGTGGTGCTGGCGTCGCGCACTTTGGACAGTTGCAGGACTTCGCCTTCAGCAATGATGCGGGTGGCTTGCGACAGGATTTTCATCACTGGCATCGAGCCCAGCTCGACCATCATTTCGAAGGAGCGCGAGTACAGGAAGTCGCCGACCAGTACGCTTGGGGCATTGCCCCAGGTTGCATTGGCGGTCTTGCGGCCGCGGCGCATGCCGGACATGTCCACAACATCGTCGTGGAGCAGGGTCGCGGTGTGCAGGAACTCAATGGTCGCGGCCAGCAAGCGCAAGTCGTCGCCTTCGCGGCCCAGGGCCTTGCCGCACAACAACACTAATAAAGGACGAAGGCGTTTGCCGCCGGCCGAAGTGATGTAGTCGCCGATTTTTGAGACCAGCGGGACGCGTGAAGTCAGCTGCTTCTTGATGATGTCGTCGACGGCGCTAAAATCGTCCGCCACCGCGCGGTAGAAAGCTTGGGGTTGCATCAGCGACAGTTGCTCCAGAAGGGTTGCGCGGCATGCTAGGTCGGGGGGCTGGGCCTGTCAAGGCGTGATGGGCGGCCCCTTGCAACCCTGACGTGGCTTGCGTACAATCGCGCACCCTGAACTTCCTGGGCAGCACCTGCCTTACGCAATTGCACTTGGGCCGTTCCAGCCCCATGCAGCCATGCCAGCCAATACCTTTACCTATAAAGAGCTGGGTGAGCAGGATTATCGGAGAAATACCATGTCGTACGCAGTAATCGTTACTGGTGGCAAGCAATACAAAGTAGCACCAGGTGAATACCTGAAGATCGAGAAACTGGAAATCGCCACTGGCGAATCCGTAACTTTTGATCGCGTTCTGTTGGTCGCCAATGGCGACGACGTTAACATCGGCGCTCCAGTTGTTCCTGGCGCCACTGTTGTTGCTGAAGTGATTTCCCAAGGTCGTCACGACAAGATCCGCATCATCAAGTTCCGTCGTCGTAAGCACCACATGAAGCGTATGGGCCACCGCCAGTGGTACACCGAGATCAAAATCACCGGTATTCAGGCTTAATTTCAGCCTAATTCCTCACTAGGAGAATTGACTCATGGCACACAAAAAAGCTGGTGGTAGTACCCGTAACGGTCGCGACTCAGAAGCCAAACGCCTTGGCGTGAAGATGTATGGCGGCCAGGCTATCATCCCGGGCAACATCATCGTGCGTCAGCGCGGCACTCAATTCCACGCTGGCTACGGCGTTGGTATGGGTAAAGATCACACCCTGTTCGCGAAAGTGGAAGGCGTGATCAAGTTCCAGGTTAAGGGCGCCTTCGGTCGTCGCTATGTAAGCATCGTTCCGAAGACTGCAGTCGTCGCGGCGTAAAAGCTTGGTAGCTGGAAGAGCCCTGTCTTGCGACGGGGCTTTTTCGTTTGTGGGGTGAGTCTCTTGCAAAACTGTTTGTATGGGCTGCCGGCGCTGGATTTAACGGTCGTTGATTGAGGTCGCTGCGCTCATTTTTGCAAGAGTCTTATGTCTTGGTTTTTATCGGCTCGTCCTGATGACGAGAGGCGCGTTTTGTTATGAAGTTTGTTGATGAAGTATCGATCAAAGTAAAAGCTGGCGACGGTGGTAACGGTTGCATGAGTTTCCGTCGCGAAAAATTCATCGAGAACGGTGGTCCGAACGGTGGTGATGGTGGTGACGGCGGCTCGATCTATATGGTCGCTGACGAAAACCTCAACACCCTGGTTGACTACCGTTACACGCGTCACTTTGACGCTCAGCGCGGTTCGAATGGCGGCAGCGCCGATTGCACCGGCCGTAAAGGCGAAGACATGATTCTGCGGGTTCCGGTCGGTACGACCGTGATTGACGCAGGCACCCAGGAAATCATCGGCGACCTGACCAAGGCCGGCCAGCGTTTGCTGGTTGTGCATGGCGGCTGGCACGGTCTGGGTAACACCCGTTTCAAATCCAGTACCAACCGGGCTCCGCGCCAGACCACTCCGGGCAAGCCGGGTGAGCAGCGCGACCTGAAACTGGAATTGAAAGTACTGGCTGATGTCGGTTTGCTGGGCTTGCCGAATGCGGGCAAAAGTACCTTTATCCGTTCGGTATCTGCAGCCAAGCCTAAAGTGGCGGATTATCCGTTCACCACCCTGGTGCCAAACCTGGGCGTAGTCAGTGTCGATCGCTGGAAGAGCTTCGTGATCGCGGATATTCCCGGTCTGATCGAAGGTGCTTCCGACGGTGCCGGCCTGGGGATTCGCTTCCTCAAGCACTTGGCGCGTACGCGTTTGTTGCTGCACCTTGTGGACATGGCGCCAGTTGAAGGCACCGACAGCGCTGCAGATACTGCTGAAGTCATCGTCAACGAGCTGACCAAATTCAGCCCGTCGCTGGCTGAGCGTGATCGCTGGCTGGTGCTGAACAAGTGCGATTCGTTGCCTGAAGAAGAGCACGATGCGCGGGTCAAGGAAGTTGTGGATCGCCTTGAGTGGACCGGTCCGGTGTATGTGATCTCGGCCATTGCCAAGATTGGCACCGAGAAGCTTTGCCACGACATCATGCGTTATCTCGAAGATCGTGCCGATCGTCTGGCCAATGACCCTGCCTACAAGGCTGAGTTGAGTGAGCTTGATCAGCGCATCGAAGATGAAGCGCGTGCCCAGTTGCAGGCGCTGGATGATCAGCGTGCCCTGCGCCGCAGCGGCGTGAAGAGCGTCCACGACATCGGTGAAGATGACTGGGACGAAGAAGATGTTGATGATGAAGATGGTCCGGAAATCATTTACGTCCGCGACTGATTCCTTGCAGTAAACTGAAGCGCCGCTCAATCGAGCGGCGTTTTGGTATCTACGAAACGGTAATCAAAATAATTCCATGGGCAGCGCTCGGTCGTGCTGCTCTCAGGCATAGGTTGGATGATGATGCGGAGCAAGGTGACGGGTGCGCGGCGTTGGGTCGTAAAGATCGGCAGCGCATTGCTGACAGCGGATGGCAAGGGGCTGGATCGCGCGGCGATGGGCGTCTGGGTCGAGCAAATGGTGGCCCTGCACGAGGCAGGCGTGGAGCTGGTGCTGGTGTCTTCCGGTGCGGTAGCGGCCGGGATGAGCCGCCTCGGCTGGACAGTCCGACCCAGTGCGATGCATGAGCTGCAGGCGGCTGCGGCCATTGGTCAGATGGGGTTGGTGCAGGCCTGGGAGTCGAGCTTCGCCGAGCATTCCCGGCACACCGCGCAAATTCTCCTGACCCATGATGACCTGTCTGACCGCAAGCGTTACCTGAATGCCCGCAGTACGTTGCGCGCGTTGGTCGAGCTGGGTGTGATCCCGGTCATCAATGAAAACGACACCGTGGTTACCGATGAAATCCGCTTTGGTGATAACGATACGCTGGCCGCGCTGGTGGCCAATCTGGTCGAGGCTGATCTGCTGGTCATTCTGACGGATCGTGATGGCATGTTTGATGCGGATCCGCGCAACAACCCGGATGCCAAAATGATCTACGAGGCGCGTGCCGATGATCCGGCGCTGGATGCTGTGGCGGGCGGTACGGGCGGTGCGCTGGGGCGTGGCGGCATGCAGACCAAGTTGCGGGCGGCGCGTCTGGCGGCCCGTTCCGGGGCGCACACCATTATCGTCGGCGGTCGTCTGGAGCGGGTGCTGGATCGCCTGAAGGCTGGCGAGCGTCTGGGTACATTGCTGTCGCCGGAACGCGGCATGCTGGCTGCGCGCAAGCAGTGGCTGGCTGGGCATCTGCAGACCCGTGGCACGCTGGTGCTGGATGATGGCGCTGTGTCTGCGTTGTCCCAGGGTAATAAAAGCTTGCTCCCTGTGGGTGTCAAAGCGGTGCAGGGTGGCTTCCGTCGCGGCGAAATGGTGGTGTGCGTGGCGGCGGACGGTCGAGAGATTGCCCGTGGTCTGGCCAACTACAGTGCGGGCGAAGCGCAGAAAATAATCGGACAGTCGTCAGATGCGATTGTCGGTTTGTTGGGGTATATGGCGGAACCTGAACTGGTTCATCGCGATAATCTGATCCTGGTCTGATTTTGAGGTGTGGCATGCGCTTGATTAGCGGTTTGTTGGGGTTGATGTTGGCGATGCCGTTGCTGGCTTCTGCCGAAGAAATCGGCACGGTGTCGACGGTGTTCAAGTTTGTCGGGCCCAATGACCGGATTGTGGTCGAGGCTTTCGATGATCCCAAGGTTGACGGGGTTACCTGCTATCTGTCGCGTGCCAAGACCGGCGGCATGAAGGGCGGGCTGGGGCTGGCCGAGGATCGTGCTGAGGCCTCCATTGCGTGTCGTCAGACGGGCGCTATCAGCTTCAAGGGTGACTTGAAGGATGGTGAGGAGGTATTCAAGGAGCGTACATCGCTGGTGTTCAAGACCATGCAGGTGGTGCGATTCCTCGACAAAAAGCGCAATACACTGGTTTACCTGGTGTATAGCGACCGCCTGATCGAAGGCAGTCCGCAGAATGCGGTGACGGCGATCCCGATTTTGCCGTGGCCGCACGAGTAACGGCTCTTAATAAAAAAGCTGCGACGGGGTAAAGCCTTTCGCGGCTTTTTTTGTGCCTGCGCAATGCTGGGGCTGTGGTGGTTCTGTAGGTGCTTACGAACGCAGCAGCCGTATATCTTGCGGGCGCTGTGCGCTCGATCGCAGTCTCGCGCAGCTCCTGCAGGCCGGGTCGTTCTGGCATAAAACGCAGGCAATAAAAAACCGACCCGGAGGTCGGTTTTTTAAAAAGCTTATCGCTTAAGCGGCTGTCGCAAGGTTCAGTGCCTTGACGTGGCCATTCAGGCGGCTCTTATGGCGAGCAGCTTTGTTCTTGTGGATGATGCCTTTATCGGCCATACGGTCGATAACAGGGACAGCCAGAACATAAGCAGCTTGCGCTTTAGCAGCGTCTTTTGCGTCGATGGCCTTAACTACATTCTTGATGTAGGTACGAACCATGGAACGCAGGCTGGCGTTGTGGCTGCGACGCTTCTCAGCCTGTTTTGCACGTTTTTTGGCGGAAGGTGTGTTGGCCACCGTCGAGCTCCTCGAAAGACTTTTGGGAAATAACAAACAAAATAGGCCGCGAATCATGCCGATGACGACAACTCTTGTCAAGGGCGATTGATACGATCCGCTGAGTGGTGGATCGAGGGAGACGGGAGATTTATTTCCGGCGCTTGACCTGTAAACTCGCGAGCTTGGCTCTGTGCTGTTGCGGCGCGCAGTATCGCATAAGTGGGCGCTTTGTTCGCCTGCTCTTTCTCTATAGGCAAAAACTCTTTCAATGAATTTGCTCAAATCGTTAGCGGCCGTCAGCTCTATCACAATGATTTCAAGGGTTCTGGGCTTTGTTCGTGACACCATTATTGCGCGCACCTTTGGTGCCGGAATGGCCACGGATGCGTTCTTTATTGCCTTCAAATTGCCCAATCTGCTGCGCAGGATCTTCGCCGAGGGGGCTTTTTCCCAAGCCTTTGTGCCGATTCTGGCCGAATACAAAAGTCAGCAAGGCGAGGAGGCGACACGTACATTTGTTGCTTACGTGGCCGGACTGCTGACATTGGTACTGGCGATCGTGACCATTTTGGGGATGATCGCCGCGCCTTGGGTGATCTGGGCTACGGCGCCGGGTTTTGCCACCACCCCGGAAAAGTTCGAACTCACTTCCGATATGTTGCGGGTTACGTTCCCTTATATATTGCTGATCTCGTTGTCATCGCTGGCAGGGGCGATCCTCAATACCTGGAACCGGTTTTCGGTGCCGGCCTTCGTGCCGACTTTGCTTAACGTCAGCATGATTATTTTTGCCCTGTTTCTGACGCCATACTTCGATCCGCCGGTCATGGCCCTGGGGTGGGCGGTACTGGTCGGCGGTTTAGCCCAGCTGTTATTTCAGCTACCGCACCTGAAGAAAATCGGCATGCTGGTGCTTCCGCGGCTCAACCTGCGGGATACCGGGGTGTGGAGGGTCATGAAGCAGATGCTGCCGGCCATTCTGGGAGTCTCGGTCAGTCAGATTTCGCTGATTATCAACACGATTTTTGCCTCCTTTCTGGTCGCCGGATCGGTGTCCTGGATGTATTACGCAGACCGTTTGATGGAGTTGCCGTCTGGCGTACTGGGTGTGGCGCTGGGTACGATTCTGTTGCCGACGCTGTCAAAAACCTACGCCAACAAGGATCGCCATGAGTATTCGCGAATCCTCGATTGGGGGCTGCGCCTGTGCTTTGTGCTCGTATTGCCGTGCTCTCTGGCGCTGGCCATCCTCGCAGAGCCGTTGACCGTGTCGCTGTTTCAATACGGCCAGTTCACTGCGCTGGACTCGGCCATGACCCAGCGTGCCCTGATTGCCTACTCGTTCGGATTGCTCGGGATTATTTTGATCAAAGTCCTGGCGCCGGGGTTCTACGCCCAGCAGAACATACGCACGCCGGTAAAAATCGCAGTATTCACTCTGGTCATCACGCAATTGCTCAATCTGGTATTTATCGTGCCGTTGCAGCATGCAGGCCTGGCGCTGGCGATCAGTGTCGGTGCCTGTATCAATGCCGGCTTGCTGTTTTGGCAGATACGCAAACAGAAGCTGTTTGTCGCTCAGCCGGGCTGGGGCAAATACCTGTTCAAGCTGGTGCTGGCCGTGGCTGTGATGTGCGCTGTTCTGTTGGGGCTGATGCAACTGATGCCGGCCTGGGACCAGGGCCATATGCTGGAGCGCTTCATGCGTTTGGGCGGGTTGGTGGTTGCGGGTGTACTGGTTTATTTCGGCATGTTATTGCTGCTGGGCTTGCGTTTGAAAGATTTCGCCCGCAAGTCTCTTGTGTGAGGTAATTGCAGGTCAGACGTCTATTTTGTCGATTTGACCTGATTTGCCTTGCGCTGTTGCCTGTCGTACAGGGCTGGGTGTGGTTATAATCGGCCACTTTATGAGCAAGAAGCGCGTTATGCAGCTGGTTCGAGGCCTTCACAATCTGCGGCCCCAACATCGGGGCTGTGTCGCCACTATTGGCAACTTTGACGGTGTACACCGTGGTCACCAGGCTATCCTGGAGCGGCTGCGTGAACGTGCACTGGAGTTGGGCGTGCCCAGCTGCGTGGTGATTTTTGAGCCGCAGCCGCGCGAATTTTTTGCCCCTGAGACCGCTCCGGCGCGTTTGGCCCGGCTGCGCGACAAGCTGCAGCTATTGGCTGACGCCGGGGTAGATCGGGTGCTGTGCCTGGCGTTCAATCAACGTCTGTGCGAACTCAGTGCTGCCGAGTTTGTCGACACGATTCTTGTCGACGGTCTGGGCGTACAGCACCTGGAGGTCGGTGACGACTTCCGTTTTGGCTGTGACCGGGTCGGCGACTTTGATTTCCTGCAACAAGCGGGTGTCATGCAAAACTTTACCGTCGAAGCGGCGCAAACCGTTGAACTTGATGGTGTACGTATCAGCAGCACCAAGGTGCGTGATGCCCTGGCCGGTGCTGACTTCGGTCTCGCAGAGCGCTTGCTGGGCCGTCCGTTTCAAATTGCTGGCAGGGTATTGCACGGGCAGAAGCTGGCGCGCCAGCTGGGTACGCCGACTGCCAATATCCAGCTCAAGCGTCGTCGGGTTCCGTTGACCGGGGTTTATCTGGTGAGCGTTGAAGTCGACGGGAAAACCTGGCCGGGCGTCGCCAATATTGGCGTCAGGCCAACCGTTGCAGGGGATGGCAGCGCCCATCTTGAAGTACATCTGTTGGATTACGCCGGCGACTTGTATGGTCGGCGTTTGACCGTGGCATTCCACCACAAGCTGCGTGATGAGCAGCGTTTCGCCTCCCTTGAGGCGCTCAAGACGGCGATCAATGCGGACGTCGCCGCCGCCCGAGCCTATTGGCTGGGTCAACCGCTTAAAAAGAGCCTGAAATGACCGACTACAAAGCCACGCTAAACCTTCCGGACACAGCCTTCCCAATGAAGGCCGGCCTGCCACAGCGCGAACCGCAAATTTTGCAGCGCTGGGACAGCATTGGCCTGTACGGGAAGTTGCGCGAGATTGGCAAGGATCGTCCGAAGTTCGTACTTCACGACGGTCCTCCGTACGCCAACGGCACGATTCACATCGGTCATGCGCTGAACAAGATTCTGAAGGACATGATCATCCGCTCGAAAACCCTGTCGGGTTTCGATGCGCCGTACGTGCCGGGTTGGGACTGTCACGGACTGCCGATCGAGCACAAGGTGGAAGTGACCCACGGTAAAAACCTGAGCCCGGATAAAACCCGCGAGCTTTGCCGTGCCTATGCCACCGAGCAGATCGAAGGCCAGAAGTCCGAATTCATCCGTCTGGGTGTGCTGGGTGATTTTGCCAACCCGTACAAAACCATGGACTTCAAAAACGAAGCCGGTGAAATCCGTGCTTTGGCCGAAATCGTCAAAGGCGGTTTCGTGTTTAAAGGCCTCAAGCCTGTGAACTGGTGTTTCGACTGTGGTTCGGCCCTGGCTGAAGCGGAAGTCGAGTACCAGGACAAAAAATCCGCGGCCATCGATGTTGCATTCCCGATTGCCGACGAAGCCAGGCTGGCCGAGGCCTTTGGTCTGGCGACATTGAGCAAGCCGACATCGATCGTGATCTGGACCACCACTCCGTGGACCATCCCGGCCAACCAGGCGCTTAACGTGCACCCCGAGTTCACCTATGCGCTGGTCGACGTGGGCGACCGGTTACTGGTACTGGCTGAAGAGCTGGTCGAGTCGAGCCTGGCCCGCTACAACCTGCAAGGTTCGGTCATCGCCACCACCACCGGTACTGCGCTTGAACTGATCAACTTCCGTCACCCGTTCTACGACCGTCTGTCGCCAGTCTATCTGGCCGAGTACGTTGAGCTGGGCGCAGGCACCGGCGTGGTTCACTCCGCCCCGGCTTACGGCGTAGACGACTTCGTGACCTGCAAAGCCTATGGCATGGTCAACGATGAGATTATCAACCCGGTTCAAAGCAACGGCGTTTACGTACCGTCGCTGGAATTCTTTGGTGGCCAGTTCATCTGGAAGGCCAACCAGAACATCATCGACAAGCTGATCGAAGTCGGTTCGCTGATGTTCACTGAAACCATCAGCCACAGCTACATGCACTGCTGGCGCCACAAAACGCCGCTGATCTACCGCGCAACCGCGCAGTGGTTTATCGGTATGGACAAGGAGCCGGTTGTCGGCGACACCTTGCGCACCCGTGCGATCAAGGCCATCGAAGACACCCAGTTCGTTCCGGCCTGGGGCCAGGCCCGCCTGCATTCGATGATCGCCAACCGTCCGGACTGGTGCATCTCGCGTCAGCGCAACTGGGGCGTGCCGATACCGTTCTTCCTGAACAAGGAAAGCGGCGAGCTGCACCCGCGTACCGTCGAAATGATGGAGGAAGTGGCCAAGCGCGTCGAAGTCGAAGGCATTGAAGCCTGGTTCAAGATGGATGCTGCCGAGCTGCTGGGCGACGAAGCGCCGCTGTACGACAAGATCAGCGACACTCTGGACGTCTGGTTCGATTCTGGCACCACGCACTGGCATGTTCTGCGCGGCTCGCACCCTATGGGCCACGAGACAGGTCCGCGTGCCGACCTCTATCTTGAAGGTTCCGATCAGCATCGTGGCTGGTTCCACTCGTCGCTGCTGACCGGTTGCGCCATCGACAACCACGCGCCGTACCGCGAACTGCTGACACACGGTTTCACCGTGGATGAGGCCGGGCGCAAAATGTCCAAGTCCCTGGGCAACGTGATTGCACCGCAAAAGGTCAACGACACCCTGGGTGCAGACATCATGCGTCTGTGGGTTGCTTCGACTGACTACTCGGGGGAAATCGCGGTTTCTGACCAGATCCTGCAGCGCAGTGCGGACGCCTACCGGCGTATCCGCAACACCGCTCGCTTCCTGCTCTCGAACCTGAGCGGCTTCAACCCTGCTACCGATATCCTGCCGGCCGAAGAAATGCTGGCCCTGGACCGTTGGGCGGTTGACCGCGCACTGCTGCTGCAGCGCGAGCTGGAGCTGCATTACGGCGAGTATCGTTTCTGGAACGTGTACTCCAAGGTGCACAACTTCTGCGTGCAAGAGCTGGGCGGCTTCTACCTCGACATCATCAAGGACCGTCAGTACACCACTGGCGCCAACAGCAAGGCCCGTCGTTCGTGCCAGACCGCGCTGTTCCATATCAGCGAAGCGCTGGTGCGCTGGATCGCGCCGATCCTGTCGTTCACTGCTGACGAGCTGTGGCAATACCTGCCGGGCGAGCGCAACGAATCGGTGATGCTCAATACCTGGTACGAAGGCCTGAGCGAGATGCCGGAAGGCACCGAGATGGATCGCGCCTACTGGGAGCGAATCATGGCGGTCAAGGTTGCAGTCAACAAAGAAATGGAAAACCTGCGCGCGGCCAAGGCCATTGGCGGCAACCTGCAGGCGGAAGTTACCCTGTTTGCCGAAGATGATCTGGCTGCAGACCTGTCCATGTTGAGCAATGAACTGCGTTTCGTACTGATCACCTCTACCGCCAGCGTTGCGCCGTTTGTCCAGGCACCGGCGGATGCAGTAGTCACCGAAGTCGCGGGCCTCAAGCTCAAAGTGGTCAAGTCGGCACACGCCAAGTGCGCCCGTTGCTGGCATTGCCGCGAAGACGTCGGTGTGAATCCGGAGCATCCGGAAATCTGCGGTCGTTGTGTCGACAACATCAGCGGCGCCGGCGAGGTACGTCACTATGCCTAATACCAGCAATGCCGGGCGCTTCGGGCGCCTGGGCTGGCTCTGGTTGACGTTGCTGGTCCTGGTCATTGACCAGGCCAGCAAGACCTACTTCGATGGCGCCCTGCAGATGTATCAGCGAATCGTGGTGATCCCCGATTTCTTCAGCTGGACCCTGGCCTATAACTCGGGTGCTGCCTTCAGCTTTCTGGCTGACAGCTCCGGCTGGCAGCGTTGGCTGTTTGCCCTGATTGCCGTGGTCGTCAGTGGGGTCCTGCTGGTGTGGCTCAAGCGTCTTGGACGTAACGACACCTGGCTGGCCATCGGGCTTGCACTGATCCTGGGCGGTGCGCTGGGCAACCTGTATGACCGCATCGCCTACGGGCATGTGATCGATTTCATTCTGGTGCATTGGGAACATCGACTGTTCCCTGCGTTCAATGTCGCAGACAGTGCGATTTGTGTCGGAGCAGTAATGCTGGCACTGGATATGTTCAAAAGTAAGAAGTCCGGAGAGTCAGCTCATGACTGAGCAACGTATTGGCCAGAACACAGAAGTCACCCTGCATTTCGCTTTGCGTCTTGAAAATGGCGACACCGTCGACAGCACGTTCGACAAGTCGCCTGCCACTTTCAAGGTCGGTGATGGCAGCCTGTTGCCAGGTTTTGAAGCCGCTCTGTTCGGCTTCAAGGCCGGTGACAAACGCACTCTGGAGATCCTTCCGGAAAACGCCTTTGGCCAGCCAAACCCGCAAAATGTGCAGATAATTCCACGTTCGCAGTTCAAGGACATGGAGTTGTCGGAAGGCTTGCTGGTGATCTTCAACGACGCGGCCAACACCGAGCTTCCGGGTGTGGTCAAAGTTTTTGACGATGAGCAAGTGACTATCGATTTCAACCACCCGTTGTCAGGCAAGACCCTGACGTTCGACGTGGAAATCAAAGACGTAAAAGCGCTGTAATTCAGTGCCCGGCGCAAGCCGGGCCTGATTGGCATTATTTTTCTGCGCGTCCCACGAGGCCCAGCATGCATATCAAACTCGCCAACCCCCGTGGCTTCTGCGCCGGGGTGGACCGGGCGATTGAAATCGTCAATCGCGCTCTGGAAGTATTCGGTCCGCCTATCTATGTTCGCCACGAAGTGGTGCACAACAAATTTGTCGTCGAAGACCTGCGCTCCCGTGGCGCAATCTTTGTTGAAGAACTGGACCAGGTACCGGACGATGTAATCCTCATTTTCAGTGCCCACGGTGTTTCCCAGGCTGTGCGTACCGAGGCTGCAGGCCGTGGCCTTAAAGTGTTCGATGCCACCTGTCCGCTGGTTACCAAGGTGCATATCGAAGTAGCCCGCTACAGCCGTGACGGCCGCGAATGCATCCTGATCGGTCATGCCGGTCACCCGGAAGTCGAAGGCACCATGGGTCAGTACGATGCCAGGAATGGCGGCGCCATTTACCTGGTCGAAGATGAAAAAGATGTCGCCAACCTGAATGTGATCAACCCGGAAAAACTGGCGTTTGTTACTCAGACCACCTTGTCGATGGACGATACCAGCCGGGTGATCGACGCTCTTCGCGCGCGTTTTCCGGCAATTGGCGGTCCGCGCAAGAATGACATCTGCTACGCCACGCAAAACCGCCAGGACGCCGTCAAACAACTGGCTGACGAGTGTGATGTGGTGTTGGTGGTGGGCAGCCCCAACAGCTCCAACTCCAACCGTCTGCGTGAGTTGGCCGAGCGCATGGCAACCCCGGCGTACCTGATTGATGGTGCCGAAGACCTGCAGCAAAGCTGGTTTGAAGGCGTCGAGTCGATTGGTATCACGGCGGGTGCTTCGGCGCCTGAAGTGCTGGTACGCGGCGTGATACGCCAATTGCATGCCTGGGGCGCAACGGGTGCCGATGAATTGGCCGGTCGCGAAGAGAACATTACATTCTCCATGCCTAAAGAGCTGCGCGTTCGCTCGCTGCTTTAAGCGCATAAATCTTGCGCCGCCTGATTGCGGCGCAAGCTGATACGCCCACTTTTTGCCAGTACCACTTGATAGTGACTCAGGGCTGTCTGTGCCTGGCAAACATGCAACGTCCCGGCCTGAAACGCTCCGCCGATCAGCAAAGGTTCACCCAGCGGGTTGAACCGGACGTAGCTCTTAACGGGCGTATTACCGGCAATCGGTACCTGAAAGCTGCCTTGCCTCTCGGCCAGCACCGGATTGTCCGGATCGAGATGGCCCTGGCCGCTCAGATCCAGAATGGTCTTCCAGCCTCGGCTCCAGTCTTGTTCCTGTGCCTGTACGATCACGTATTGATGGCGTACCAGCGCCTCTGTGCGGGCATTGCGCAGGCTGCCGGCCAGTTGCTCCGCCATGCCCAGGCGCCGTTGCTGTTCTATAAGTGTGTTGTAGACCGGGCTCGCGAACTGGGCGGTCAGCGCAACGATCAACAGCGTGAATGACAGTTGGATCAGGCTCATGCCTCGTTGCTTCATGATGTCCTCCGTGACCATGCGCAATCCTTGCGCCCTTTGATGTATAGATCAGAAAAAAGACGACCTGGCCGGGCAACGGTTTCATCATGTTTAAGCTGTATTGCCTGTCCCGTGGCGTACTTGATCAGACGAACTGTCCTCGCGCGTCTTAGGCGCACTCCTACATGTAGAACCATCTCGCCAGACTAGGCTCTGGTTATGGCGACGCAGGACGTGGCGCCAGGAAAATGCTCAGGGATGGCACATATGTTTCGATCTGAAAAAAACCGTCAAACCGGAATGACCCTGATCGAGGTTCTGGTCGCGACGTTGATTTTATCCGGGGGCCTGCTGGGGGGCGCCGTGGCTCAGCTCAATGCCCTCAAACACACTGACAGCGCAATGATGAGCACCCAGGCCAATTTTATTGCCTACGACATGCTCGATCGGATTCGTACCAACGCTGGCGCGGACTACAGTTTTTCAGGGGCGGACCTGCAGCAGGGGGTTGCCGGCCCGGGGAGCGTGCAGGGGCAGGATCTGAATGATTTCAAACGCAATATTCTTCAGTTCGGCGGTGCAAGTGCCAAGGGAGCCATCGCGCTCAGTGGTCAGCAGGTGACCATCACCCTGGAGTGGGATGACTCGCGCGCCAGCAATAGCCCCGGTTCGCTTCGAACCTTTACGCTGACCAGTCGAGTGGCAGCAGATGCCATTGAGCGTGCGTCGTGAGGCGCTCTGAAGCGGGGTTTGGCCTGATTGAGCTGATGCTGTCGCTGGGGTTGGGTTTGCTGGTGGTGCTGGGGCTGACCGAAGTTTTTTTAAGCGCGCGCGAAACCTACGCCAGCCAGCGATCATCCGCGTCGCTACAAGAAGACGCGCGCTACGTGCTGAGCAAAATCGCTCAGGAAGTTCGTATGGTCGGCATGTTCGGTTGTCTGTCGACTGATCGCATCATTGATGCACCTTCCGCTTTTCAGAGACCTATCTCCTGGCAGGGGCCGAAGGGATCCAGGTCGTTACATATGATCAGCGCTGACATAGGCCTTCAGGGGGCAAAGCCCGACTGGACCGTCATATCCGACTGTACGACGTTCGCGCAGGCATACAGCGGGGCGCGACTGTCTCTGGCACCCGGTGAAATAGCCTTTGCCCTGCGTGAGCTGCATTACCGTTTTGAAAACGGGCAATTGAAGTCCGGGGCCAATAATGCCGTGTTGCTGGACAATGTGGCGGCGTTTGATGTGAGCTTTGGGGTGGCCGATTCCTCGAGCGCGCAGTCAGTTTTGCGCTATGAAGACAGTCCTGCCGATGTGGCCGGTATCCGCAGCGTGCGTATCGCCCTGGTCTTGCGAGATCCCGGGGGGCGGGTAAAAGATCAGGGCTATAACGTGCTGGTGGCTCTACGTAATCGACTGGCGTAGGGCGCGTCATGTGTTTTTCTTCGAGCACGCAACGCGGCGTGGCGCTATTGGCCAGTATGGTTTTCTTGCTGTTACTCACTCTGCTTGGCCTGACCGCCATGGAGACTGCAGTGCAGCAGGAGAAAATGACCGGCAGCGTCCAGCATGCCAATCATTCATTTCAGGCTGCCGAAACTGCACTGCGCAGCGGTGAGTCCTGGGTGGCTCAGCAGTGGTCCGCAATCGCGGTCTGCAGCTCACCTGCAAGATGCGCCCCGCCAGCAGAGGTGCGCACTCAGCTATCACCCGGAATACACCCGGTATCCGCAGTTCACTGGATAGGAGCTGCGGATGGGCTCTACGGTGTCCAGAACCTTGGTTTGAGCATTGCTCCGGCAGATTTTCCTGCGACCACTTTGACCCGTTTGTACCGCGTCACGGGCATTGGCCTGTACGGGCAGTCACGTACCGTCCTGGAGAGTGTTTATGCGCATTATCAGGACGAGGATGCCGAAGAGGGTGGGGCAGGCTCCCGGCAATTGAGCAGGATCATGTGGCGGCAAATCCAGTAGGAGGGCGTGATGCGCAGGCATGGGGCAGGCTTTACCCTGATCGAACTCGTTATCGTGGTGGCAATCGTCGGTTTTCTTGGGGCAGTGGTTTATCCGGTTTACAGCGGCTCGGTCCAGCGTGCCTACCGCGCTCAAATAGTGGTCTTGTTGTCGGAGCAATCCCAAAGTCTGGAGCGTTTTTATACGAAAAAAGGTTTATACAGTGGGGCGGAAAATCTTGGTTCGGGCAACGAGCACTATCTGATTACCCACGACCTCGCTGATCATGCCTTCTTGCTGACGGCTACCCGCAGAGCGGGCTCGTCCATGGCGGACGATGCGTGTGGGAATTTCACCTTGGCCCATACCGGTTTGACCGCAATTACCCAGGCCGCTCCGGACCTGACAGTGCAGCAGTGTTGGGGGCGCTAACAATTTATTTTCATTTTGGGCTGAGTTGATTGATGGCTAAGCAACAACGCGTAGTGATTGTAGGGGGCGGCGTTATCGGGCTGCTGACAGCGTTCAATCTGGCAGCTGAAGTCGGGCAGGTAACGCTTCTTGACCAGAGTGCTGTAGGGCAGGAGTCCTCCTGGGCCGGTGGCGGGATCGTTTCTCCGCTTTATCCCTGGCGCTACAACCCTGCTGTTACAGCCCTGGCTCACTGGTCGCAGGACTTTTATCCACAGTTGGCAGAACGTTTGTTTGCCGCTACAGGTGTAGATCCTGAAGTTCACACCACCGGTTTGTACTGGCTTGACCTTGAAGACGAGGCGCAAGCCCTGGTGTGGGCCAAGCGTGAAGGCCGGCCCTTGAGTACGGTCGAAATCTCTGCGGTTGAAGGGGCGGTACCGGTATTGGGGGGCGGTTATTCAAGGGCCATTTACATGGCCGAAGTGGCCAATGTGCGTAATCCGCGGCTGGTTAAATCACTGAAGGCCGCGTTGCAAGCCATGCCCAATGTCACCATCCATGAGCAGTGCGAGGTTCTGGGATTTATCCGTGAGGGCGAGAATGTCTGCGGCGTGAACACGGCTCAGGGGGACATTCGCGGCGATGAGGTGGTGCTGGCGGCAGGTGCCTGGAGCGGTGAACTGCTAAGTAGTCTGGGCCTTGAATTGCCGGTAGTGCCTGTCAAAGGGCAGATGATTCTTTACAAGTGCGCACCTGACTTCTTGTCCTGCATGGTGCTGGCCAAAGGACGCTACGCGATTCCGCGGCGTGACGGGCATGTCTTGATTGGTAGCACCCTCGAGCACGAAGGTTTCGATAAAACCCCGACCCGAACAGCGCTGGAAAGCCTGCAGGCGTCTGCGATCGAGCTGATTCCGGCTCTGGCCGGTGTGCAGCCGGTGGGGCATTGGGCGGGATTACGGCCGGGCTCGCCTGAGGGAATTCCATATATTGGCCGGGTCGCAGGTGTTGGCGGGTTGTGGCTTAACTGCGGGCACTATCGCAATGGGCTGGTACTGGCTCCGGCGTCCTGTCAGTTGTTCGCCGACTTGCTGCTGGGGCGTGAACCGATCATCGATCCGGCGCCCTATGCACCGCAAGGACGCATCCAGAATATCGCTTGAAGCTTGTGGGAGCCCGCAATTGGCGGCTATTGCCGGCAAGCCGGCTCCCGCAAGTCCGGGGTGCTGCCTTTAATCCCGGGGCTTTGGTCCTTGTTCCAGATGGTTTTGCGTGCAATACCACTCTTGCTGCTGGTGCAGGGCGCGATCGCGGGGCAGGTGAACTCCGCAGTGGGCGCAACGAACCATGGGTTGAGCACCCGGGTCGACCGGGTTCTTAGTGGTTGCCAGCCCGGCTTTGTACTTGCGCCAAAACCACACGCCAGCAGCAATCAAAGCAGCCCAGATCAGTAAACGAAGCATGGTTATTCGCTATTCGAGAAAAGATGCGCCAGTTTAGCCAAGCTATTGGCAGGCGCACAGGACCAAATCGAACATAAAAAAAGAGCCCCGCAGGGCTCTTTTTACATGGGCTGGACGATTAGTCGAACAGACCCAGGGTCATGTAGCTGAACCAGGAGCGGCTTGGACCTTCCGGCTCAGGCTCCGGAATGACATTGCCGTCAGCATCTTTAGGCTTCAGATCAGACGGGATCGCGTCTTTGGCATCCTGATACTGCTTCTTGATGTCCAGGTTGGCACGGGTTTCACCCGGTGGCAGCGGTGTGCTGGATTCGATCAGGCCCAGTGTGGCCTTGCTCAACCAGGAGCGGTTATCCGAGTCGGAAACCTGTGGCACAAACTGACCGTCAACCAGGCTTGGGTGGTTCGGGTAGTTGTCTTTCAGTACTTCGAGGCTGGTGTTGGCCAGTTGATCGAGGTGCATGCGCTGATAGGACTCAACCATCACCGCAAGCCCGTCGCCGACTGCAGGGGTTTCCTGGAAGTTTTCGACCACATAGCGACCACGGTTGGCAGCAGCTACATAGGCCTGGCGGGTCAGGTAGTAGTCGGCTACGTGGATTTCATACGCAGCCAGCAAGTTACGCAGATAGATCATGCGTTGCTTGGCGTCGGGAGCGTAGCGGCTATTCGGGAAGCGGCTGGTGAGCTGGGCAAACTCGTTGTAGGAGTCGCGTGCAGCTCCAGGGTCGCGCTTGGTCATGTCCAGCGGCAGAAAGCGGGCCAGCAGGCCTACGTCCTGGTCAAACGAAGTCAAACCTTTGAGGTAATAGGCGTAATCAACGTTTGGATGCTGTGGGTGCAGGCGAATGAATCGCTCGGCAGCGGACTTGGCAGCTTCCGGTTCGGAGTTCTTGTAGTAGGCGTAGATCAGTTCGAGCTGGGCCTGATCGGCATAGCGTCCGAACGGATAGCGCGACTCTAAAGCCTTCAGCTTGGCGGTAGCACTGGTATAGCTGTGGTTATCCAGGTCGGCCTGCGCCTGCTGGTACAGCTCGACTTCGCTCAGGTTGTCGTCCACGACTTCTTTTGTCGACGAGCAGGCGGCGGTCAGTGCGAGGATGGCGATCAGCAGCAGGTGTCTCACTTGCATGGCGGCTTGCGTCCCTATGACGGCCGCTGTCTTGGGCGGGTCCGTCCTGTTATGATGAGCGCCCCGTGAAAAGCCTCGGGGCAAAAGACGCCGTATTTAACCACAAGCGCGCAGCCGAAACCAAAGGCTTGGCGCGGTCCTGATGAGCATGTCCGAGAAAATTCAACTTCGCGAAGAGGTGCCGTCCGAACTGGGTGGCCAACGCCTCGATCAAGTCGCCGCACAATTATTCGCTGAGCACTCGCGCTCGCGCCTTTCCGCCTGGATCAAAGACGGCCGCCTCACTGTGGACGGAGCGGTCATCCGCCCCCGTGACATCGTGCATGGTGGCGCCATCCTGGAGTTGACTGCCGAGCAGGAAGCCCAGGGTGAGTGGGTCGCCCAAGACATTCCTCTGGATATCGTTTACGAAGACGATGACATCCTGGTTATCAACAAGCCTGCCGGCTTGGTGGTACACCCGGCTGCCGGGCATGCCGACGGTACTTTGCTCAATGCGTTGCTGCATCACGTACCGGACATTATTAATGTGCCGCGTGCGGGGATCGTGCACCGTCTGGACAAAGACACCACCGGTCTGATGGTGGTCGCCAAGACCATCCAGGCGCAGACGCAACTGGTTACACAGTTGCAGAGCCGCAGTGTCAGCCGAATCTATGAGTGCATTGTCATTGGTGTCGTTACTGCCGGGGGCAAGATCGATGCGCCCATCGGCCGTCACGGCCAGCAACGCCAGCGTATGGCGGTGATGGAAGGCGGCAAGCAGGCGGTGAGTCATTACCGTGTGCTTGAGCGTTTCCGTTCCCACACCCATGTGCGGGTCAAGCTGGAAACCGGTCGTACGCACCAGATTCGTGTGCATATGTCCCACATCAACTTCCCGTTGGTCGGAGACCCTGCCTACGGCGGTCGCTTCCGTATCCCGCCGGCAGCCAGCGTGACGATGGTCGAATCCCTGAAAAACTTCCCGCGTCAGGCTCTGCACGCGCGCTTCCTTGAGTTGGATCATCCGACGACCGGTAAGCGCATGAGCTGGGAATCGCCACTTCCGGACGATTTTGTCTGGCTGTTGACGTTGCTCAAGCAAGACCGAGAGGCATTTGTCGGGTGAATACCTTCCTGATTCCTGACTGGCCAGCGCCGGCAGGCATCAGGGCCTGTGTGACCACCCGTGCGGGCGGCGTCAGTCTGGCGCCGTTCGACAGCTTCAACCTGGGCGACCATGTCGACGACGATCCCGTAGCCGTTGCACATAACCGCCAGCGCCTGACCCATGTTTTCGACGTACAGCCCGCTTGGCTCAGCCAGGTTCACGGGGTTGTGGTCGTGCCTGCCAATCCTGAACGTATCGTCGAAGCGGACGGCAGCTGGACAGCCACGCCCGGTATTGCCTGTACGGCGATGACGGCAGATTGCTTGCCCGTGCTGTTCTGCGATCGCGCCGGAACCCGGGTTGCTGCCGCCCACGCCGGTTGGCGCGGGCTGGCAGCAGGCGTACTTGAAGCAGCAGCCATGAGTCTCAATGTTGAGCCCCGGGAGATTCTGGTATGGCTGGGCCCGGCGATTGGCCCCAAGGCATTTGAAGTCGGTGCCGAGGTGCGGGAAGTCTTTATAAATGACCTGCCCGATGCTGATGCCGCTTTTGTGCCCAGCATCAATCAAGGTCGTTTTATGGCCGATATCTATGAGCTGGCGCGCCTGCGTCTGGCTCGCATGGGGATTGGCGCGGTCTACGGCGGTGGTTTTTGCACCGTGAGCGACCCGCGTTTTTATTCCTACCGGCGCAGTCCTCGTACTGGCCGTTTCGCGTCTCTGGTCTGGATCGAAAAGACCGCCTAGCTGATCTACGTCACTTCCTTCAGGCTTGAAACTCCCGGAATTGCCCGCATCTACTATGGTATCTGGCAGGTTTCTTCATTCAGGAGTTTCCATCCCTCCGGCCTGCTCATAAGGAAGGTGACGAATGCGTATAGATAGATTAACCAGCAAGTTGCAATTGGCCTTGTCCGATGCTCAGTCGTTGGCTGTAGGCCTTGACCATCCGGCCATTGAGCCGGCGCACTTGATGCAGGCATTGCTGGATCAGCAGGGCGGTTCGATCAAGCCGCTGCTGATGCAAGTCGGTTTTGATGTAAACAGCCTGCGTAAAGAGCTGACCAAAGAGCTCGATCAGTTGCCAAAAATCCAGAATCCTACTGGCGACGTGAATATGTCGCAGGATCTGGCTCGCCTGCTGAATCAGGCAGACCGTCTGGCCCAGCAAAAAGGCGACCAGTTCATCACCAGTGAAATGGTGTTGCTGGCGGCCATGGACGACAACAGCAAACTGAGCAAGTTGTTGCTGGGGCAGGGCGTGAGCAAGAAAGCCCTGGAAAACGCCATCAACAACTTGCGCGGCGGTGAAGCGGTCAACGACCCGAACGTCGAAGAGTCGCGTCAGGCGCTGGATAAATACACCATCGACCTGACCAAGCGTGCCGAAGAAGGCAAGCTCGACCCGGTGATCGGTCGTGACGATGAAATTCGCCGCACCATTCAGGTGTTGCAGCGCCGGACTAAAAACAATCCGGTCCTGATCGGCGAGCCTGGTGTGGGTAAAACTGCCATTGCCGAAGGCTTGGCGCAGCGGATCATCAATGGCGAAGTGCCTGATGGTCTCAAGGGCAAGCGCCTGCTGTCGCTGGACATCGGTGCATTGATTGCCGGTGCCAAGTTTCGCGGTGAGTTTGAAGAGCGTCTGAAAGCGCTGCTTAACGAACTGTCGAAGCAGGAAGGGCAGATCATCCTGTTTATCGACGAGCTGCACGTGATGGTCGGTGCCGGTAAGGGCGAAGGCGCAATGGATGCGGGCAACATGCTCAAGCCTGCGCTGGCCCGGGGCGAGTTGCATTGCGTGGGTGCGACCACGCTCAACGAATACCGCCAATATATCGAGAAGGACGCAGCCCTTGAGCGTCGCTTCCAGAAAGTGCTGGTTGAAGAGCCGAGTGAAGAAGACACCATCGCAATTTTGCGGGGTCTGAAAGAGCGCTATGAAGTTCACCACAAGGTGGCTATCACCGACGGTGCAATCATTGCCGCGGCCAAACTCAGCCATCGCTATATCACTGATCGCCAATTGCCGGACAAGGCGATTGACCTGATCGACGAGGCTGCCAGCCGTATCCGCATGGAGATCGACTCCAAGCCGGAAGTGCTGGACCGTCTGGAGCGTCGCTTGATTCAACTGAAAGTTGAAGCTCAGGCGCTGAAGAAAGAAGAGGATGAGGCGGCGAAAAAACGTCTCGAGAAATTGCAGGAAGAAATCGAGCGCCTTGAGCGCGAGTATTCCGACCTGGAAGAAATCTGGACCTCGGAAAAAGCCGAAGTGCAGGGTTCTGCCCAGATCCAGCAAAAGATCGAGCAAGCGCGTCAGGAACTCGAAGTGGCGCGCCGCAGCGGCAACCTCAACCGCATGGCCGAGTTGCAGTACGGGGTTATTCCCGATCTGGAGCGCAGCCTGCAGATGGTCGACGAGCACAGCAGCAAAACTGAGAATCAGTTGTTGCGCAGCAAAGTGACCGAAGAGGAGATCGCCGAGGTCGTGTCGAAGTGGACCGGTATTCCGGTATCCAAGATGCTCGAAGGTGAGCGCGACAAGCTGATGAAGATGGAAAGCTTGCTGCATGAGCGTGTAATTGGCCAGGACGAGGCTGTTGTGGCCGTGTCCAACGCGGTTCGCCGTTCCCGTGCAGGCTTGAGCGACCCGAACCGTCCAAGCGGCTCGTTCATGTTCCTGGGCCCGACCGGTGTGGGTAAAACCGAGTTGTGCAAGGCGCTGGCAGAGTTCCTCTTTGATACTGAAGAGGCGATGGTGCGGATCGACATGTCCGAGTTCATGGAGAAACATTCCGTGGCTCGACTGATTGGTGCGCCACCAGGCTATGTGGGCTACGAAGAAGGCGGTTACTTGACCGAAGCTGTACGGCGCAAGCCTTACTCGGTAATCCTGCTGGATGAAGTCGAGAAGGCCCACCCGGATGTGTTCAACGTGCTGCTGCAAGTGCTTGAAGACGGTCGCCTGACTGACAGCCACGGTCGTACAGTGGACTTCCGCAACACGGTGATCGTGATGACCTCCAACCTGGGCTCTGCACAGATCCAGGAGCTGGTGGGTGATCGCGAAGCACAACGGGCTGCGGTAATGGATGCGGTGAGTACCCACTTCCGTCCGGAGTTTGTGAACCGGATCGACGAAGTGGTGATCTTCGAGCCTCTGGCCCGTGATCAGATCGCCGGCATTGCCGAGATCCAGTTGAGCCGTCTGCGCAGTCGTCTGGCAGAACGCGATCTGAGCCTGGAGCTGGACAAGGATGCTCTGGAAAAACTGATCGCAGTAGGTTACGACCCGGTATATGGCGCACGGCCACTGAAACGTGCGATCCAGCGCTGGATCGAAAACCCGCTGGCACAACTGATTCTTTCGGGTCAGTTCATGCCTGGCACCACTGTGACAGCGAGCGTAAAAGACGACGAAATCGTCTTCGCGTAAGCTCCGGCGCCAGTGTTTTAAGGAAGGCCTCGCATTGCGAGGCCTTTTTTTACTTAGGGTGTTGATCTGTAAGGAAAACGCTTGTAAGATGCGCCCCGCAGTAAGTCACCCGCAACGGCAACTTGGCCCAAACCAAGAAGCCCGCTAGAAGAGCTAAATCATTGTCTTCTAACGAAAAATAAGGGTTGACAAGGGTTTGAAAGGTTGTAGAATGGCCCGCCTCAGAGACGCCAACGTAGAGATACGCTGAAGTCAACGAGAGTTGCAAAGAGTCACAATGTTGTAGATTGAAATATGTAGTTCCGCGATAGCTCAGTTGGTAGAGCAAATGACTGTTAATCATTGGGTCCCTGGTTCGAGTCCAGGTCGTGGAGCCATTTTCAAGCCGGGGTATAGCGCAGTCCGGTAGCGCGCCTGCTTTGGGAGCAGGATGTCAGGAGTTCGAATCCCCTTACCCCGACCATTTTTGGGTCGTTAGCTCAGTTGGTAGAGCAGTTGGCTTTTAACCAATTGGTCGTAGGTTCGAATCCCACACGACCCACCATTTTTGGCTTCAGTTAGTTCTGGAGCTAGATCTTAAGATCAGAGGCCAAAAGCACTGATCGCAGAAGGCGCCTCTAGAAGGTGCCTTTTTTTTACCGGGGTATAGCGCAGTCCGGTAGCGCGCCTGCTTTGGGAGCAGGATGTCAGGAGTTCGAATCCCCTTACCCCGACCATTTTCAGCCCAGCAGTAGCGGGTGCGAAAATAAGGCACTGATGACATTCTCATCAGCGGCCAATAAAAAAAGCGACCTTCGGGTCGCTTTTTTTATGCCTGCGAAAAACTGGACGGGTTGGCATGGGGCTTTGTGGGAGCTGACTTGCCAGCGATGAAGACACCTGGTCAGGCCGGCTCCCACATATTCGGCGTGCTACAAGCCGGCGCAGTTTGTGGTGCGTAATTATGCTCTCTGAGCATCAGCCGCCCCTGTAGGAGCGAGCTTGCTCGCGAGCTGTTCGAAAATGCCCCGAGCAAGCGCCTGCAGGTTTAGTGGTGATCAGTGCAGTTTCAGTCGTGGCTCGGTACCGCGTCCGATCCTGCTGCCGAGCATCAGCATCAAGGTACGGAACGTTCCGTACAGCGCCATTTGGTGCATGCGGTACAGCGAGATGTAAAACATCCGGGCCAGCCAGCCTTCCAGCATGACGCTTCCCATCAGGCTACCCATCAAGTTGCCCACAGCCGAGAAGCTCGACAGTGAAATGAGCGAGCCGTAATCACGGTAGTGGTAATCAGGCAGTTGCGACTTGCCTTCAATCCGCAGTTTCAGCGACTTGGCCAGCAGCGAGGCTTGCTGGTGGGCAGCCTGGGCGCGAGGTGGGACCATCTTGTCGGTACCCGGCTGCGGGCAGGCAGCACAATCGCCAAAGGCAAAAATGTTGTCGTCGCGGGTGGTTTGCAGCGTAGGGCGAACCACCAGCTGGTTGATGCGATTGGTTTCCAGCCCTGCAATTTCTTGAAGAAACCCCGGTGCGCGGATCCCTGCCGCCCAAACCTTCAGGCTCGCAGGAATGACCTGACCGTCCTTGGTGATCAAGCTGTCAGCAGTCACTTCGCTCACCGCTGAGTTGGTCAGAACGGTGACCCCGAGCTTCTCCAGGGTTTTATGCACAGGGCCGCCAATGCGTTCCGGCAGCGCGGGCAAAACCCGTGGCCCGGCTTCAATCAGGGTGATGTGCATGTTTTCCGGCTTGATGCGGTCCAGGCCATATGCGGCCAGTTCATGTGCCGCGTTATGCAGTTCGGCGGCCAGCTCGACACCGGTCGCGCCGGCGCCGACGATGGCCACACTGATCTGCTCGACCACATCGGTTTGCCCGGCATGGGCGCGCAGATAATGGTTAAGCAATTGCTGATGAAAACGCTCGGCTTGCTTGCGGGTATCCAGAAACAGGCAATGCTCAGCCGCGCCCTTGGTCCCGAAGTCGTTGGTGGTGCTGCCCACCGCAATCACCAGCGTGTCGTAGCCCAGCTCGCGGGCGGGCACCAGTTCCTGACCATTTTCGTCGAGAGTTGCCGACAATGAGATCTTTTTCTGCTCACGATCCAGCCCGCTCATACGGCCCAGCTGAAATTCGAAATGGTTCCATTTGGCCTGGGCGACGTAGTTGAGCTCGTCTTCGGAGGAGTTCAGCGACCCTGCCGCAACTTCATGCAGCAGCGGTTTCCAGATGTGGGTCAGGTTGGCATCGACCAGCATCACGCTGGCTTTGCCGCGTTTGCCCAGGGTCTTGCCCAGGCGGGTAGCCAGCTCCAGACCGCCGGCACCGCCGCCGACGATAACAATACGATGGTTCATAGGTATCACTCACAAGGCTTGAAAAATTCTGTGTTGCAACGATCCGGGCGAGCGCAATGCAGCTCATAGCGCCAGATAACTCAGGAGGCGGCTCAAAAAGCCCATGCCAATGACCACGATCACCACCACACCAAGGAGCAGCAAGGGCCTGAAAGGCCGGCGCTCAACCTGGTTTTGTGGCAGTTGCAGGTACTCTTCGACATGCTTTTGATCATCTGGGTTCAGGCGGCTGGACATAATTGTGGCCTCGTCAGATAGACGTTGCGGGAGGTGTAAAAGCTACAGCGGTGATTCAACCGGGATTAAAAGGAGCATAGCCGCTGGGCTGCAATGGCTCGACCCGCAGTTCGTCGTCTAGACGAATGATCCCGCTTTCGATTACCCGGGCCGTGATTCCGCCATGGCCACGCACTGCCTGGAAAGTGCCAGGGCCCAGCCGCTGCTCCAGTCGGGCACAGGGCTGGCACCAGCCGGTGGTCTCAAAAATGGCCTGGCCAATCCTGAAGCGCCTGCCTTTAAGGCTGAACAGATTGATCCCGCTGATCACCAGATTGCGTCGCAAATCCGGGGCCAACAGCGGCTGATCTTGCGGGCGCCCCATCAGCGAGTTGATAACGGCCAGATGCTCCCATTGAATCAACGTCACTTGCCGGGCATTGCGGGGCCCCGGGCGCGCATGATCGCCAGTCAGCCCGGCTTCGCGGCGGGCTTCCACGGCGTCGAGTTCCAGCATGTCTGCACGGGACTCGGGGCGTACGCCGATCCAGCGCACGCGGCCGGTTTGCGGTACCTCGGCAAGCAGTTCCTGCAGCGGGCTCACAGGCTGATCCCGACATCGAAAATAATGCTGCGCCCCAGGTTATTGCGCAAAAAGTCCGGCGCATCCGGTTGCGCGAACAACACCCGGGCAAAGGTAGGGCCCACCAGTGACAGCGAGCGCCAACCCATGCGCAAATATTCGGTAGGGGGCGGGAAGTGGCTGTTAAGGTCCAGAACTTCGCGCTTGAGGCTGGAGAAGGCAATGATGTCCAATTGACTTAAATCGATATCGCGTTCGCGGTAGTTGGTGGCTTTTTTGTGCAGGGTAGGGCCCAGTCGTTGCAGTAGCTTGCTCGCCGGAATTCGTTTGGGTCGTGCCTCGCGACGTACCAGCTGGCTCAGCGAATAGGCGCTGCGGCGGCGCTGGAGCTCTTCACGCCATTCATCATTCAAGCGTCGACCTTCATCAAGTACAAAGAACACTTCAAAGCGGGCCTCGCCAAACAATACATCCGGAGGTTCCTGGCTGGCCTGGGTGAAGTCTTCGGAGTGATACGGAATATTCAGGCCCTGGAGCAGGCGCTGGCAGACCCAACGCTCACGCTCCCACTTGCGGGCATTGGATAAAAAGGCATTGGCCTGTTCGGCCTGAATGGTGAGCAGGCGCAGATAATCAGAGTCGTCCATGGACGCAGCTTAGCCTTGAAACAGGTGTTCCTGAAAGTCTGCGGTGTAGACTCGTGTGCATCACCAACAGGGGCATCAAACACGGAGGGTTGAGCGGTGTGCTTTAACAGGATGAGGACGCGAACATGATCAGTGCCGCAGTGTTGTCCACTGAAACGATGTTGACCGGCTGGATGCTCTATGTGCCCGTGGTGGTCTGGGCGATCTGGCGAGCGCCGTGGGTTGAGCTGTTTGCCGACCCGCGCCGCCAGCACTTGCTGTTCGGGACTGTATTCGGACTGTTCTTGCTGTGGCTGGTGCGACGTGATTTCGATACGGGTGTGTCGTATCACTTTATTGGCCTGACAGTGGTCACATTACTGCTCGACTGGCCGCTGGCCGTTATCGGTGCGCTTATGGCGCAAGGAGGGCTGGTGCTGCTGGGGCGGCAGGACCTGGCCGCGATGGGCGTCAATGGCATGCTGCTGATTGTGTTGCCCATTGCAGTGACGGAATGTTGCGCGCGACTGGTTGAGCGTGCGCAACCGCGTAATCCCTTCGTATATATCTTTTGCTCAGGCTTCTTTGCGGCGGCGCTGGCGGCGTTGTTGTGTTTGCTGGCAGTGCTTGGCGTGTTGTGGCTGGACGGGATCTTCGTCATGGCGCAGTGGCTGGAAGACTTTATTGGCTATCTGTGGCTGATCATCTTTCCGGAAGCGTTCATCAACGGGATGCTGGTCACTGCACTGGTAGTGTTTTGTCCTGAATGGCTCGAGACCTTCAACCGTACCCGTTACCTGGCCGCCCCCTGGAAGGATGAAGACCCCAGGTGACGGTCAGGCGCTGGCCTGCCAGCGATACAAAGGGCGCTGTAATCGCTGACGAGCCGGCTGGCGCAGGGGGGATTTCAATGCAGGCGGTCTGGCAAGTCCTCGGAAAACAGGTCGTCCTCTGCATCCGGGCTTACCGGGATTTTGTGTTCTTCGCTGGCCCAGGCGCCCAAATCGATCAGTTTGCAGCGGTCCGAGCAGAATGGCCGGAACGCGTTGGTGGTTTTCCATTCCACGGCGGTGCCACAAGTCGGGCAGTCTACGGTCATAGGTTTGGTCATGGTTGGCCTCCACGCAAAGTTAAGTAAAAGTGATGCAGGCGCTCGACTTCAGTCTGGAGCGTCTTCAGGTCGCTATCGTTGACCAGGATGTCATCAGCGTGACTCAGGCGTTCTTCGCGGCTGGCTTGAGCCTTCAGAATGGCCTGTACCTGCTGTTCGCTGGTGTTGTCGCGCAATAACGTGCGCTCAATCTGCAAGGCTTGCGGGGCGTCGATCACCAGTACGCGCTGGGTGGTTGCGTACTGGCCGGACTCTATCAGCAGTGGCGAAACCAGAATGGCGTAGGGCGATTTTGCCTGGGCCAGGTTGAGCGCGATTTCTTCCCGAATCAATGGGTGCAGCAGGGCTTCGAGCCAGCGCCGAAGTTCAGGGTCGCTAAAGATCAGGCTGCGCAAGGCGCTGCGATCGAGCTGTCCATCGGCCTGCAGCACGGCATCGCCAAAGTGTTCGGCGATTTTCGCCAGCGCCGGGCGCCCGGGCTCAACCACCCAGCGTGCCGCATGGTCGGCGTCCACCACATGAACACCCAGGGCGGCGAAGTGCTCGGCAGCGGCGCTTTTACCACTGCCAATGCCGCCGGTCAGGCCGAGGATCCAGGGTCTGGAAGATGAGGTATTCATTTCAAACCGAAAGCTACCAATAGAAGGCGGTTATTTGACCACCCCAGAGCAATCCAATCCAGCCGGCAATTGCCAGATAGGGGGCAAAGGGAATCGGGGTGGAGGTTTTGGCCCGGCGTAATGCCAGCAGGCTCAGGCCTGCGATCGCACCCATCAGTGACGAGAGCACAATGGTCAAGGGTAATACTGCAATGCCGCCCCAGGCTCCGAGCATCGCCAGCAGCTTGAAGTCACCATAGCCCATGCCGTCCTTGCCGGTGAGCAGCTTGAAGATCCAGAAGATCGACCACAGGCTTGCATAGCCCAGCGCTGCGCCCCATACCGCTTGTGACAGGCTGGTAAAAGTATCGAAGCTGTTGAGCAGCAAGCCCATCCAGAGCAGGGGCAGCACCAGAACATCGGGCACGATCTGGTGCTCGGCATCGATCAGGCAAATAGCCAGCAGCCCCCAGGTCAGCACCAGCATCCAGCCCGCCTGCAGGCTCAGGCCGAAATGCCAGGCTATAAACGCCGACAATAATCCGCAAGCCAGTTCGGTCAGGGGGTAGCGCGGGCTGATAACGGTCCTGCACCGGGAGCACTTGCCACCCAGTAGCAGGTAGCTGAGCAGCGGAATCTTTTCCCACAGGCGCAACGGGTGCTGGCATTGCGGGCAGTGGGAGCGGGGCAGCATCAAGTTATACACAGGCATTTTTTCGGCTGCGGGCAACTCCAGCAACTCCCTGGCCTGTGCTCGCCAGTCCTGCTCGAGCATCCTGGGCAAGCGCCAGGCCAGGACATTGATAAAGCTGCCCACCAACAAGCCGAAGATCAGGGCGCAGACGATAAAAGCGTCGGGGTGGCGGGTGAAAAATTCAATCATGCTCAAATCACTTGGCCCAATTTGAAAATCGGTAAATACATGGCGATCACCAGTCCGCCAACCATGACGCCGAGTACCACCATGATTGCCGGCTCCATCAATGCTGTCAGGTTATCGACCAGAGTGTCGACCTGGCTCTCATAATAGGTGGCTACGTGGTTGAGCATCTCGTCCAGTGTGCCGGACTCTTCGCCAATTGCTGTCATCTTGATCACCATGCCCGGGAATACTCTGACATCGCCCATGGCAACATGGATCTGACTGCCTGTTGCCACCCGCTGCCTGAGTTGCAGTACCGCGTCTTTGAACAGGCTGTTGCCCGTGGCTCCGGCGACTGCGTGCAGCGCTTCAAGCAATGGAACTCCGGCGGCAACGGTGGTGGACAGCGTGCGGGCAAAACGGGCGATGGCCGAAAAATGCAGCAGGTTGCCCAGCACCGGGAGTTTCAACAGCCAGCGATCAAGGCGCTGACGCAACGCCGCGCAGTGTTTGTAGCGATAGCCCAGAGCTGCACACCCCAGGCCGGCCCCGGCGAGCAGCCACAGGCCGAACTGTTGCAGCGCCTGGGAGACAGCGATTACCCAGAGCGTGAACAGTGGCAGTTGGGCGTCAAAAGAGTCGAACACGCGCTGGAACTGCGGCACCACTTCAATCAATAAAATTGCGCAGACCCCTGATGCCACCACCAGCACGGCTATGGGGTAGGTCATGGCCTTTTTGATTTTGTTTTTCAGAGTTTCGGTTTTTTCCTTGTACGTCGCGATCCGCTCCAGCAACACATCCAGTGCCCCGGCCTGCTCGCCAGCCTCAATCAGATTGCAGAACAATGCATCGAACTGTGCCGGCCTTTTTCGCAACGCACTTGCCAGGCTGATACCTGCATTGATGTCCTGCTGCAGATCATTCACCAGCTTGCCCATGGACTGATGTTCCAGGCCGTTGGCAATTACCTCCAGTGCTTGCAGCAGCGGGATGCCGGCTCTGATCAGCGTGGCCAACTGGCGAGTGAAAAGTGTGATCTGTACGGCTTTGACGGGTTTGCCTGCGGGGGTGTTGCGGTCTGTATGCCGGCGAATTTTACTAACGGTAATACCTTGTCGGCGTAACCGGGCCCGGATCATTGCCTGGCTGTGGCCAGTGCTTTCACCACTGGCCGGAGCGCCTTGGCGATCAGTGCCTTGCCACCGATAAACACTGGTTTTATCTGCCTGCGCTGGCATTTTTTCCATCCCTGAATAGTTGATTGCTTTGTTGTGCTCCTGGCCTCAAAGGCTAGATGGCCCAAAGTCGGGACGGCCATTGGAGCGTTTCCACAGATGTCAGCCATGTAGTTGTGGAGCAACCGCCCGCTAACCTTGATAGCCTGTGCGCACTTTTTGGGCGGCTCAGTACTGCTTTGGCGTTTGGCCACAGGGCCGCGTCCCACTTTTGGAGATTTCATGTGAAACAACAAAAAGGCTTCACCCTGATCGAGTTGATGATTGTGGTTGCGATCATTGGCCTGATCGCCTCTTTTGCATTGCCGGCTTACAACGAACACACCATGAAGGCCCGTTTTGCCGAGGTGAACTCAATCAGCAACAGTTACAAGACCGCCGTCGCCCTGTGTTACAGCGAGAGTAATGATTTGACTGTCTGCGATGCGGGCAGCCACGGCATTCCAGGCCCGGCCGCAGCCACTGACAACCTGGCAGCGGGCATGACAGTGGTAGATGGCGTGATCAGCATGACCGGCACCCAGGCAGCCGGTGGCTGGACCAGCGTGATGACGCCTGCCTTGAGCGGCAGCACACTGGTGTGGACCCAAACCGGCACCTGTCTGCAAAGCGGTGCCTGTAAATAGTCAGGGTTCTGCAGGAGCCAGGTCGGCTCCTGCAATGTGAGATGCCGGAAAAAATGCCAGCCAGGGGCAATCTGATCAAACCCTCTGCCGGGCGCAGATGATTGCCGCTCATGCAGTACGGCCAGGGCGACGGTGCGGGCATTGGGGTGTGCAACCCCTCTCCAGAACCCGCTGATCGACGGCCGACATTGAGGTCCGAAAATGGCGAGAATCAGCCATGACCCAGTGCTATTGTGCGCTCCATGAACACACACAACAGCCTTCTTGCGCCCAGCACCGCCGCCTGCGAAATCGCCCGGTTAAGCCGTGATGCGCGTTTTGACGGGGTGTTTTTTACGGCGGTGCTCAGCACCCGGATCTACTGCCGGCCGGTATGCCCGGCGCGCCCGCCAAAGCCCGAAAACGTGGTGTATTACCCCAGCGCGGCGGCTGCTCAGGCCCAGGGTTTCAGACCCTGTTTGCGCTGTCGGCCAGAACTGGCGCCGGGCAATCTGCTGTGGCTGCATGGCGAGCATCTGGTGTCCCGTGGTTTGAAGTTGATCAATGAAGGTTTCCTGGCCGATCACTCGCTGGAGATGCTGGCCGATCGTCTGGATATCGGTGCCCGGCAATTGCGGCGCCTGTTCGTCAAGCACCTGGGCGCCCCCCCGATAGCGGTACACGCGACTCAGCGTTTGCTGTTTGCCAAGCAGCTCCTGAGCGAAACACACCTGTCGATCACCGAAGTAGCCATGGCCTCCGGCTTTGGCAGCTTGCGGCGCTTCAATGCCGCGTTTGCCGAGGCCAATCATGCGCAGCCCAGAGACTTCAGGCGCAGCCCGAAAGCCCGGGCCGACAAGGCATTGGTGCTGCGTCTGGGCTATCGCCCGCCTTACGATTTCAGCGCGTTACTGGGCTTTCTGCAGACTCGGGCCCTGCCAGGCATCGAACAGGTGGACGCCCACAGTTATCAGCGGGTATTTGGTGCCGGCGATGCCCCCGGCTGGTTGCGGGTCAGTGCCTGGCCGGGTGAGCAGCATGCGCTGCAACTTGAACTGTTGAATGTGCCGCCGAGCCAGATGCTTGGTGTGGTCACCCGGATCCGGCGGATGTTTGATCTGGATGCCGATCCTCTGGCAATAGCTCAGACCTTGAGTAGCAGTGCGCTGCTGGCGCCGCTTGTCGAACGCTATCCGGGCCTGCGGTTGCCCGGTGGCTGGGATGGATTTGAAGTGGCGGTGCGGGCGGTACTGGGCCAGCAGGTCAGCGTGGCAGCTGCACGGACCCTGGCCAGCCGCATAGTGCACCGCTACGGCATTGCGATTGAGAGCCCGCCAGGGGCAGGGCTTGATCGTCTATTCCCGGGGCCCGAGCAACTGGCAGAGGCCGATCTGGGGCATATGGGCATTACCCAGGCGCGGATAGACACAATCAAGGGTATCGCCCGCGCCCTGATCGAAGGCCGGGTGGATTTTGCCGTCGAGCAACCGTTGCACAGCTTTATCCAGCGCTGGGTACAGCTGCCGGGAATCGGCGAGTGGACCGCACATTACATCGCCATGCGGGTGCTCAAACACCCCGATGCATTCCCGGCGGCGGACCTGATACTGCGCCGCGAAGCCAATCCCCACGACACGCCGTTGAGTACCCGGGCCCTGCAAACCCTGGCCGAAAGCTGGCGTCCGTGGCGGGCCTATTCAGTAATGTATTTATGGCGTGCGGCCACTGACTCGGCCGCCGCCCGCAAGGAGTCAACATGACCCGGATTTACTACGATCAAATGCCGTCACCCATTGGCCCGCTGTTTCTGGTGGCCGATGACGAAGGGTTGCGCGAAGTGCGTTTTGAGCTGGATCGTCGGCCCCATACGCCACTGGCGGGCTGGGTGCATTCAGCGCCAAAACTGGCTGAAGCGCGGCGTCAGCTCGAGGAGTATTTTTCGGGTACACGGCTGGCTTTCGATCTGTCGCTCAAGCCTGTGGGCACGGCGTTTCAACAGTCGGTTTGGGGGGCACTGACCACCATTCCCTACGCGGCCACCACCAGCTACGGGCAGATCTCGCAACAAATCCTTAGGCCCAAGGCATCGCGTGCGGTGGGGGCGGCGAACGGGCGTAACCCGATCCCGATCATCATTCCGTGTCATCGCGTGATTGGCAGCAATGGCACGCTGACCGGCTTTGGCGGCGGCCTGGCGGCCAAGCAATGGCTACTGGAACATGAGGTGAAGTGTCAGGGCTTTGTATTGTCCTGACTGCAACCCTGAGGGAGCGAGCTTGCTCGCGACTCAGGCAACGTGCAGTTTCGGGCTGACTGCGCTGATGCCGTCGCGAGCAAGCTCGCTCCTGCAGGTGCGGGTTTTTTACAGGCTCAACCGCATCGACAGATCCACCGCTTTGACATCCTTGGTCATTGCGCCAATCGAGATGTAGTCAACGCCGGTTTCGGCGATCGGGCGCAAGGTGGCATGGTTGATGCCGCCACTGGCTTCCAGCTTGGCTTTGCCTGCATTCAGGCGCACCGCTTCACGCATGTCGTCCATGCTCAGTTCGTCGAGCATGATGATATCGGCCCCGGCTGCCAGCGCTTCCTTGAGTTCGGACAGGCTCTCGACTTCGATTTCCACCGGTTTTCCCGGAGCGATCTTGTGCGCGGCACTGATCGCCTGGGCAATGCCGCCGCAGGCCGCAATGTGGTTTTCCTTGATCAGGAATGCGTCGTACAGGCCTATGCGGTGGTTGTGGCAACCACCGCAGGTCACCGCGTATTTTTGCGCCATGCGCAGGCCCGGCAGGGTTTTGCGTGTGTCCAGCAACTTGACCCCGGTATCCGCCACTTGATCGGCCAATGACTGGGCGTGGGTGGCTACCCCCGATAACAGTTGCAGAAAATTCAGCGCGCTACGTTCACCACTGAGCAGTGAGCGGGCCGGCCCTTCGAGGTGAAACAGCACTTGATTGGGGCTCACGCGCTCGCCGTCGACCACTTGCCAGTGCACTGCAACGCGTGGATCAAGCTGGCGAAATACACAGTCGACCCAGGCCGTACCACTGATGACAGCGGCTTCGCGGGTAATGATTGAGGCAGTGGCCAGACGTTCGGCCGGGATCAGCCGTGCAGTGATGTCGCCACTGCCAATGTCCTCGGCTAACGCACGGCGTACGTTGGCTTCGATTTCGGCGGTGAGGTCGGCCAGGCATAAATTCGGCATAACGGGCTCCACAAACAAAGTGCGCCGATTATAGGGCCATGCTGGCGGTGAACCCAAGGAGCGTGCGGGGTAACTGCCGGTTCTCTGCAACTGTGCGGCTTTTGGCACTTTCGGGATTAATTTGCCGGCGCACAGACTGAAATGCAGAGTCTGCTGGCACAAGCGACAGCTTTTACAAGATAATCCGCCTTCTATTTGGCGTCATGAGTTTGACGTCCAGCGCTGGAGGCCGGGATGCACATTGACGGGAAAGCGGGGGCTGACCACAGGTCCTCAATCGAGCTGGCGATTCACTCGCCTCTCGCCCGCCTGCCTGTGATCCTGTTGCAGGTCCATGACAAGGCCGCACAGCAGCTCAAGTCCCACTTGCAAGTACTGTTCGATAACGCCGATGCAACCCTGTTCGAAATGGCCGACAAGGCCCGCAGCGACGCAGAACAGAGCCTGTTTTTTGAAGCCATGCGCGATGTACGGCTCAAGCGCAAAAACATCGAGCGCAGTTTTCTCGAGCGGTTGCTCTACGCGTTTATCAAGTTGACCCAACCCGCTGCCAGTGACTCCACGCTGTTGATGGCAACCCCCGCGCAGGGCGTGTTTTCGCTGTTGGGCAACGACCTTGAGCGCGCCCAGGTCATCAATGCCATGGTGGCGAAGGTGCTGGTACGCGATCAGTCGGCCCTGTGCCACTTGAGCACTCGCCTCAATACGTTGAGCCGGGTCGTGCTCAATGAGCAGAACAACCCGCTGGGGCCGGCCATGCTGTGCGAATACTTTTTGCAGGCCGAGCGTGATCAGGGCATCGAGATCAAGGTCAAGTTGATCATGCTGCAACTGTTTGAAAAGTATCTGCTCAGCCATACCGGGCAATTGTATGCCGATGCCAACCAGCTGCTGATCGCCACTGGCGCGCTGCCCGACCTGGTGTCCGCAACGTCCTGCTGCTCCGCACAACCGGCCGGGCACCCGCAGCAATCCCCTGAAACGGGTGAATATGCGGGCAACCTGGTGGAGTTGTTATTCGATTACATCCGCGGCGATCGCAACCTGTCGGCGCCGTTGCAAAACATCGTCGGCCAGTTACAGGCGCCGATGTTCAGAATTGCGCAGATGGATCAGAACTTTTTCAGCTGTGATAGCCACCCGGCGCGCCGTTTGCTCAATGCAATCGCCAGTGCTGCCATCGGTTGGGACTCCAGTGTCGATTGCCGTAGCCATCCGTTGCACCGGCAAATCAGTCACGTGGTTCAGCAACTGGCGAGTTACTCGGGGCACGATCCCGGTCTGCTCGAGTCCTGGTTGCACGACTTTTTGATGCTTACCCAGACCGAACATGACCGTGTTGAATTGCTTGAACAACATATCCGCGACAACGAACTGGCGACACATCGCCAGCTGCAGGCAATCAGGCCGTGGCTGGTGTCGTCATTGCCTCTGCCCGTCCTCGACGAACAGGACCATTTAGGGCTGCTGCTGGTCAGCCAGTTGCGAATCGGTACCTGGATCGACCAGCAGGACGATCAGGGTTCGCATCTGCGCTGCAAGCTGATCGCGATAGTCGAACCCGAGGGCAGGTATGTTTTTGTTAATCGCAGTGGCATCAAAACCCTGGAAAAAAACCGTTCCGAATTAATTCGCCAACTGCGTTGCGGCACGATATTGCTGCTCGACGACAGCCTGCTGTTCGACCGGGCACTGGCCTCGGTGATTGAGAGCCTGGGCCAATCCGCCGCGCAGTAATACGCGGCGTTACAGATTGCTCCCCATCGGCCTGCGCATCGCGGCATACTGGGCCTTTCGTTTTTCCCGTTGAAGGAGCCTGTATGCAGCTGGACCCCGCGAGCGGTTGGTGCCAAGGCGTATGCCATTGTCCGTCACCCAACTTCAATGCGCGCCCGAACGGCGAAGTCTCCTTGCTGGTTATCCACAACATCAGCCTGCCACCGGGGCAATTCGCTACCGGCAAGGTTCAGGAATTTTTCCAGAATCGCCTGGATGTCACAGAACATCCCTACTTTGAAGGCATCAGTGAGTTACGGGTCAGCGCGCACTTTCTGATTGAACGTGACGGCAAAATCACTCAGTTTGTGTCTTGTCTGGATCGTGCCTGGCATGCAGGTGTCTCGAGCTTCGAGGGGCGTGAGACCTGCAATGACTTTTCGCTGGGGATCGAGCTTGAAGGCACCGACGACCTGCCGTTCAGCGATGCGCAGTATCAGGCGCTGATCGGGTTGACCCGGCAATTGCAAGCGGCTTTTCCCGCCATTACCCTGCACCGGATATGTGGCCACAGTGACGTGGCCCCCGGGCGCAAGACTGACCCTGGCCCGGCTTTTGACTGGACGCGCTTTCGCGGCGCGTTGCAGCACACAGGAGAGATGCAATGAGTTTTGTGGTGTTACTGCTGGCGATACTGATCGAGAAACTCTCGGGTTTGCGTCAGCGTCTTCAGTGCGATGGCGGCTGGCTGCGCGAGCTGCACAAGCTGGAGTCCAGCCCCGGGCTCGGGCGCAGGCCATGGTGGGTACTGGCTATCCTGATTCTGTTCCCGGTGGCTGTATTGGGGCTGCTGCTATGGGTGCTGGAACCTGTGGCCTATGGCTTGCTGGTGCTGCCGGTGCATTTGCTGGTGGTGATTTACAGCTTGGGGCGAGGCGACTTGCTGGCCGGGCTCGGACCGTTCCGGGATGCCTGGCGCCGTGGTGACTTGCAGGCCTGCGCCCATGTTGCCGAGCGCGATCTGGGCGAAACCGCCGACAGTGGCGAGCAATTGCTGGAAAGGGTGCAGAGCCATTTGTTATGGCAGGCGTATCAAAGTTTCTTCGCCGTGATTTTCTGGTACTTCCTGCTGGGGCCGGTCGCCGCCTTGAGCTATCGCCTGCTGGCGCTGGCTGCCGAGCATGGCAACAACCCGGAACTGGTCGAGCGTGCACAGCAGCTGCGTCACGCTTTTGACTGGTTGCCGGTTCGGTTGCTGGGAGCAAGTTTTGCGCTGGTGGGCAACTTCGCGGCCGTCAGCCGGGTGATGTTGCATGAACTGCTGAGCTGGGACATCAGCGCCGAACAGTTGATCAACAAGGCTGGCTGTGCCGCCGCTGAAATCCCCGCCCCCCAGGCCGGCCCTGAAGGCGTCGCCAGCCTTGATACCCTGTGGGCGCTGCTGCTGCGGGCTGCCGTGCTGTGGTATGCAGGTTTTGCGGTATGGACATTGTTGCTCTGATGGCCATTTAAAACCCTTGCGAGCAGGCTCGCTCCTACACCGGCAGCGTCCAGCCAAACACTTCACAGGCATTGGCTGTTGAAGCCTTGGCCAGTTGCTCCGGGTGCAAGCCCATCACTTCGGCCAGTGCCCGGCAAATATCCGGCAAATGTTCGGGGCTATTGCGCTGGTTGGGGTACATGGCCGGGGCCATGTCGGGCGAGTCGGTTTCCAGCACTATTGTGTCCGGTGCCAGGTCGGCAAGCACTTTGCGCAGGCGCAATGCCTGTGGCCAGGTCGCCGCACCGCCCAGGCCCAGTTTGAACCCCAGCTTCAGGTATTCACGCGCCTCTTCCCGGCTACCCGCAAACGCATGAATGATCCCGCCGCGCTGGAGCCGGAAACGCTTGAGCGTGGCGATCACTTGCGCATGGCTGCGGCGAACGTGGAGCAGGGCCGGGAGCTGGAAGTCCGACGCCAGCTTCAGCTGCGCTTCAAACAGCTGTTGTTGAGCGTCGCGGTCAAGTTCGGGAAGGAAGAAGTCGAGGCCGATTTCGCCTACGGCGCATAGTTGCGGATGCCCGGCAAGACGGTTCAGCCATTGACCCAGTTCAGTCACATGCTCAGGTCGATGCCGGTCGAGGTACACCGGGTGCAAACCCAGGGCGGCATATAGCTGACTGTCTGTTTGCACCAGATCCCACAACCGCTGCCAGGTATTCTGCTCAACCCCCAGCACCACCATCTGCTCAACCCCCAGTGCTCTGCTGCGTGCCAGCAACGGCAGGCGGTCGGCGTCAAAGTCCGGGAAATCGAGATGGGTGTGGCTGTCGATCAGTTGCATGCTCAGGCCTGATGGATGCGCTGTTTGAACACTCGGGCAATGGCATGAATGCCGGGCTCATAGTGCTGCTCTTCAATCGCCGACAAGGCCAGGCTCAGGGCTTTTTCGGCAATCAGCCTGTGTTGCTGGCCCATGGCATTGACCGGCAATGGCAGGAAGTCCAGCAGTTGAGTGTCGCCAAAGGTGGCAAGACGCAACGGCGGACGCTGGCTCGGGTGCTCCAGCAGTGCATCAAACATCCCTTGCAGCAGAACGTATGAGGTCGTGATCAGCGCCTCGGGGAAGTGCCCCTGGCGAGCCAGCAGATCATCGATGATCCGGCGTCCGCATTCGCGGCTGAAGGCAGCACCATGCTCGATCAGGATTTCGCCGTCGAAATTTTCCAGGGCTTGCTTGAACCCCGCCGCCCGGGCCTGGCTGATACTCAGCTCGGGGCGCGCGCCGATCAATGCAATTTGCCGTGGCATCGGTTGTAGCAAACTGCGGGTCAATTGCAGACTGGCTTCGCAGTCATCGCTGATGACCGAGCAAAAGCGCGAAGGCTCCAGAGTCCGGTCAATCGCAATGATCGGCATGCCCAGGTCTTGCAGTTGACGGTAGCTGTCATCGTCCGCAGGCAAGCAACTGGCGACGAACAGGGCGTCACAACGGCGGGCGCGAAACAGTTTGAGCAACTGGCGCTCACTGTCCGGCGCATCGTCCGAGCTGGCGATAAGCAATTGATAGCCGCGGGCCCGGGCCCCTTGTTCCAGTTGCTTGGCCAGGCGCGCATAGCTCGGGTTTTCGAGGTCCGGGAGGATAAAGCCCAGGGTGCGCGTGTGCCGGCTGCGCAGCCCTGCGGCTTGCGGGTTGGGGGTAAAACCATGCTCTTCGACCACCGCGCGGACACGCTCGACTGTGCTGCTGCTAATGCGCTGCTGTTCGGCCTTGCCATTGATGACGTAGCTGGCGGTGGTCACGGAAACACCTGCCAGTTGAGCGATATCACTGAGCTTCACGCCGGAAATTCCTTATTTTTTGTAGTACATGTCGACATTTTGGCCAATCCTAACCGATAAAGGCAGTCGATCTTCGTCTGCCTTGTCGGCATCTGGTTTTTTTGCAAGCCCGGCCGTTTTGCATTGATCAATACGACAAGTTGGGCTTCAAGCGCGGGCAATTATGCAGTAACGTGCCGGACATTCTTGGTTAAACGTTTCAGCAAGCGTGTTTAATGGATCTTTACCCCGCAGAGCAATGTGCTTGCCACACATGACTCAGGCCTTCGGGGGGAGCTATCTACGCTGACTTAATTCAAAACAATACCTGGTGCCATGGAGCACCGGAAAAGGAGAACGCATGCTCGAGCTCACCATAGAGCAGATTTCCATGGGCCAGACGGCTGTGGATAAGTCTGCGGCGCTGCATTTACTCGCCGATAAGCTGGTCGCCGATGGTTTGGTGGCCGAAGGTTATCTGAAAGGCTTGCAAGCGCGTGAGGCTCAGGGCTCGACCTTCTTGGGTCAGGGAATTGCCATTCCCCACGGCACTCCTGAAACCCGCGACCTGGTGTATGCCACGGGCGTGCGTTTATTGCAGTTTCCCGATGGAGTGGACTGGGGCGACGGTCAGATCGTGTACCTGGCGATCGGCATTGCGGCCAAGTCCGACGAGCATTTGCGCCTGCTGCAACTGCTGACCCGGGCTTTGGGTGAAACCGATCTGGGCCAGGCATTGCGTCGTGCCAGTTCCGCCGAAGCCTTGCTCAAATTGCTCCAGGGCGCGCCACAGGAACTGGCACTGGATGCGCAGATGATCGGCCTCGGTGTCTCCGCCGATGATTTCGAAGAACTGGTCTGGCGCGGTGCCCGCCTGCTGCGTCAGGCCGATTGTGTGAGCAACGGCTTTGCTGCGGTGTTGCAACAGGTGGACGCATTGCCCCTGGGCGATGGTTTGTGGTGGCTGCACAGCGAGCAAACAGTCAAGCGCCCGGGCCTGGCTTTCGTGACCCCGGACAAGCCGATGCGCTATCTGGGCCAGCCACTGAGCGGGCTGTTCTGCCTGGCAAGCCTGGGAGAAGCCCACCAGGCATTGCTTGAACGCTTGTGTGCGCTGCTGATCGAAGGTCGCGGGCATGAACTGGGACGCGCCACCAGCAGTCGTGCAGTACTTGAAGTGCTGGGCGGCGAATTACCGGCTGACTGGCCGAGTGCCCGTATCACCCTGGCCAACGCCCACGGCTTGCACGCCCGTCCGGCGAAAATACTCGCGCAACTGGCGAAGAGCTTTGATGGCGAGATCCGTGTACGAATTGTTGACGGCCAGGAGTCGGCAGTATCGGCCAAGAGCCTGAGCAAATTGCTCAGCCTGGGCGCACGTCGCGGCCAGGTGCTGGAGTTTGTCGCCGAACCCGCAATTGCCGGTGATGCATTGCCGGCGATACTGGCCGCCATTGAAGAAGGCCTGGGCGAAGAAGTCGAGCCGCTGCCGCTGCTGGCCGAGTCAGCAGCGCCCGTGGCCGACATCGCCACGCTGCTCACAGCCCCGGCTGACGGCAGCGTGATCCAGGCCATCGCCGCCGCGCCCGGAATTGCCATCGGCCCGGCACACATTCAAGTGCTGCAAATTATCGACTACCCGCTGCGTGGCGAATCAGCGGCGATTGAGCGTGAACGTCTGAAAAAAGCTTTGGCCGAGGTACGTCAGGACATCGAAGGCCTGATTCAGCGCAGCCAGTCCAAGGCCATTCGCGAAATTTTCATCACCCATCAGGAAATGCTCGATGACCCGGAGCTGACGGATGAGGTCGATACCCGGCTCAAGCAGGGCGAAAGCGCCGAGGCCGCGTGGATGTCGGTCATCGAGGCGGCTGCACGTCAGCAAGAGTCGTTGCAGGATGCATTGCTGGCCGAGCGCGCCGCGGATTTACGTGACATCGGGCGCCGTGTTCTGGCGCAGTTGTGTGGCGTGCAAACCCCGGCCGAACCTGATCAACCCTATGTGCTGGTGATGGACGAAGTGGGCCCGTCCGACGTGGCGCGTCTTGATCCGGCACGGGTTGCAGGCATTTTGACGGCCCGTGGTGGTGCCACCGCGCACAGTGCGATTGTCGCCCGGGCCTTGGGGATTCCTGCATTGGTCGGAGCTGGCGAAGCGGTATTGCTGCTGGCGCCCGGCACTCAACTATTGATTGATGGCCAGCGTGGCCGCCTGCATGTCGCACCGGATGCCGACGCCCTGCAGCGCGCCACTTCTGAGCGTGACAGCCGCGAACAGCGCTTATTGGCTGCCTCCGAGCAACGTCATGAACCGGCCGTTACTGTGGATGGGCACGGGGTCGAAGTGTTTGCCAATATCGGCGAGAGCAAGGGTGTGGCCAACGCGGTCGAGCAGGGCGCCGAAGGTATAGGCCTGCTGCGCACCGAGCTGATTTTCATGGCCCACAGCCAGGCGCCGGACGAAGCCACCCAGGAAGCCGAGTACCGTCGGGTGCTCGATGGCCTGGACGGGCGGCCTCTGGTGGTACGCACCCTGGACGTGGGCGGCGACAAGCCGCTGCCGTACTGGCCGATCGAGAAAGAGGAAAACCCGTTTCTTGGAGTACGGGGTATTCGTCTCACCTTGCAACGTCCGCACATCATGGAAAGCCAGTTGCGGGCGCTGTTGCGCTCAGCGGATAACCGCCCGCTGCGCATCATGTTTCCGATGGTTGGCAGCGTGGCCGAATGGCGCGCCGCCCGTGATATGACCGAACGTCTGCGCCTGGAAATCCCGGTGGCTGACTTACAGCTGGGGATCATGATTGAAGTGCCGTCCGCCGCCTTGCTGGCCCCGGTGCTGGCCAAGGAAGTCGATTTTTTCAGCGTCGGCACCAACGACCTGACCCAGTACACCCTGGCCATCGACCGGGGCCACCCGACCCTGTCGGCACAGGCCGACGGTTTGCATCCGGCGGTGTTGCAATTGATCGATATCACCGTGCGTGCCGCCCATGCCCATGGCAAATGGGTCGGCGTATGCGGCGAGCTGGCGGCCGATCCGCTGGCGGTGCCGGTGCTGGTTGGCCTGGGCGTGGATGAGTTGAGTGTGTCTGCGCGCAGCATTCCCGAGGTCAAGGCGCGGGTTCGCGAATTGAGCATGGAGCGTCTCAAGACCCTGGCTACCCAGGCCTTGAGCGTCGGTAGCCCGGAAGAAGTCCGGGCCTTGGTGGAGGCGCTCTGATGGCCAGAATCCTGACCGTAACCCTTAACCCGGCCCTGGACCTGACCGTGCGCCTGTCCCATCTGCAACCGGGGCAAGTCCACCGCAGCCAGGCTTTGCTGAGCCATGCCGCGGGCAAGGGGGTGAATGTCGCACAGGTGCTGGCCGATCTGGGTCACAGCGTCACCGTTAGCGGTTTTCTCGGTGAAAACAATCAAGCGCCGTTCAACGCCTTGTTTGCCAGCCGCGGTTTTGTCGACGCCTTTATCCGCGTGCCCGGTGACACCCGCAGCAACATCAAGCTGGCTGAAGACGATGGCCGCGTAACCGACCTCAACGGGCCGGGGCCACAGGTCAGTGAGCTGGCGCAACAGGCCTTGCTCGACAAGCTCGATCAGATTGCCGCCAGCCATGACGCGGTGGTGGTGGCTGGCAGCTTGCCCCAAGGCATCAGCGCGCAGTGGTTGTGTGAATTGCTGCGACGTCTGAAGTCCCTTGGCCTGAAAGTGGTGCTGGACACCAGCGGCGAAGCCTTGAAGCAAGGTTTGAGTGCGGGCCCCTGGTTGATCAAACCCAACACCGAAGAACTCAGCGCCGCGCTGGGGCACGACATTGCCAGCCTTGAGGCGCAGACCGCGGCTGCCGCGCAATTGCAGGCCCGGGGCGTTGAGCATGTGGTGATTTCCCACGGTGCTGAAGGGGTGAACTGGTTCAACCCGGCATTTGCCTTACAGGCGCGGCCGCCCAAGGTTCGCGTCGCCAGCACCGTGGGTGCCGGCGACTCACTGCTGGCGGGCATGCTGCATGGCCTGCTCAGCGGCCACACCCCCGAGCAGACCTTGCGCACCGCCACCGCCATCGGGGCGCTGGCGGTCACTCAAATCGGTTTTGGCATCAGCGATGCGGTGCACCTGGCGACGCTTGAAAGCGGTGTCAGCCTTTGCCCCCTGACACAAGAATAAGAGGACTGCACATGAAATTAGCCATTGTCACGGGCTGCCCCAACGGCATGGTCACCAGCGTGCTGTGCGCCCGATTGCTGGACGCAGCGGCGCAACGTCAGGGGTGGAGCACCAGTGTCGAAGTGCATGACCCCAAGCATCCGGAACGCCAGCTGTCCCAGGCAACCATCGATCAAGCGCAATGGGTCCTGGTGGTCAGCAGCACGCCTCTGGACATGCAGCGCTTTGTTGGCAAACCCGTGTTCCAGAGCACCCCGGCCCAGGCCCTGCAAGATGTCGAAGCGATACTGCAGCGCGGCGCCCAGGAAGCCCGGGTGTATGTCGCTCCAGTAGTCTCTACCGAGGCTGAGAGCCCGCAGCACGGGCCGAAAATCGTCGCCATCACCGCCTGTCCGACCGGGGTGGCGCACACCTTTATGGCCGCCGAAGCATTGCAGCAGGCGGCCAAGCGTCTGGGCTACGAGCTGCAGGTCGAAACCCAGGGCTCGGTCGGTGCGCGCAATCCGCTGAGCCCGCAGGCCATCAGAGAAGCCGATGTGGTGCTGCTGGCGGCTGATATCGAAGTGCCGACCGAGCGTTTTGCCGGCAAGAAGATTTACCGCTGCGGCACCGGCATCGCCCTCAAGCAAGCCGAAGCCACCCTGAACAAAGCCTTGAGCGAAGGCCGGGAAGAGACGGCAGCGGCTGATGGTTCAGCGCCGGCCAAGCAAGAGAAAACCGGGGTCTACAAGCATCTGCTGACCGGCGTGTCGTTCATGTTGCCAATGGTGGTGGCGGGCGGCTTGCTGATTGCCCTGTCCTTCGTGTTCGGGATCACGGCCTATAAAGAGCCCGGCACGCTGGCGGCGGCACTGATGCAGATCGGTGGCGATGCGGCGTTCAAACTGATGGTGCCATTGCTGGCGGGCTATATCGCCTACTCGATTGCCGACCGCCCGGGCCTGGCGCCGGGGATGATTGGCGGGCTGCTGGCCAGTACCCTGGGTGCCGGGTTTATCGGCGGGATCATTGCCGGGTTTATCGCCGGTTACTGCGCCAAGGCGATCAATCGCTATGCGCGATTGCCGCAAAGTCTGGAAGCGCTGAAGCCGATTCTGATCATCCCGTTGTTTGCCAGCCTGTTTACCGGCCTGGTGATGATCTATGTGGTCGGCAAGCCAGTGGCCGGCATGCTCGAAGGCCTTACCCACTTCCTCGACAGCATGGGCACCACCAACGCCATTTTGTTGGGCGTTCTACTGGGCGGCATGATGTGTGTCGACTTGGGCGGGCCGATCAACAAGGCGGCCTACGCGTTTTCGGTGGGGCTGCTGGCTTCGCAGAGTTACGCGCCGATGGCCGCCACCATGGCTGCCGGCATGGTGCCGCCGATCGGCCTGGGGATTGCGACCTTTATTGCCCGGCGCAAATTTGCCCAGACCGAACGCGAGGCGGGCAAAGCCGCGTTGGTGCTGGGACTGTGCTTTATCTCCGAAGGTGCGATTCCGTTCGCCGCCAAAGACCCGCTGCGGGTGATTCCGGCGAGCATTCTGGGGGGCGCCTTGACCGGTGCACTGTCGATGTACTTCGGCTGCAAGCTGATGGCACCGCACGGTGGCTTGTTCGTGCTGCTGATCCCGAATGCGATCAACCATGCGCTGCTGTACTTGCTGGCGATTGTCGCCGGTAGCCTGGTGACGGCAGTGGTATATGCCGTGATCAAACGTGCGGAACCGGCGGAAATGGCGCTGGAGACTGCCAAGGCCTGAGGCCTTGACTCAAACCGCTCGCGAGCCCTTGAACCGCTCGCGGGCAAGCCCGCTCCTGCAGGGGGGCGGGCATCGGTTCAATACACATCCCGCCGATAACGCCCTTGCTCGATCAGTGCTTGCAGCGCTGGCTCGCCCAGCAGCTCGGTCAAGGCCTGATCCACACCCGCCGCCATCCCTTGCAGACTGCCGCAGATATAAATAGCGGCGCCGTCTGCCAGCCATCTGCGTATTTCATCAGCTGACTCGCGCAAGCGATCCTGTACATAAATCTTCTGTGCCTGATCCCGTGAAAACGCCAGATCCAGCCGCGCCAGATCACCACTGGCCAGCCAGCCCTGCAGTTCTTCGCGGCAGTGGAAGTCATGGGCGGCATTGCGTTCACCAAAGAACAGCCAGTTACGCTGCTGGCCCTTGGCAATGCGCGCTTTGAGCAGGCTGCGCAGCCCCGCCAGGCCGGTGCCATTGCCCAGCAAAATAAGCGGACAAGGTTCGGCGGGCAGATGGAAACCACTGTTGCGCCGTACCCTCAGGCTGATGGCAGAACCCACATTTGCGTGTTCCGTCAGCCAGCCCGAACCCAGGCCCAGGCTGCCATCGGCATGGCGCTCCTGACGCACGATCAGTTGCAGCAGGCCATCTTCGGGGATCGAGGCAATGGAGTATTCACGCATGTGCAGCGGGATCAAGGCGTCGACCAATGCCTGTGCATGCATGCCCACCAGATGCCCGCGATTGTCCGGCAGCTGACGCCCGCCCAAGGCCTGGGCCAGGGTTTCTTGCAGACCATCGAGCTGTACCCGGGTGTCTGCCGACAGACCCAGACCTTGCAGGAAATGCTCAATCGCTGCCGGGGACTGCCGTGGCATGACTTCAACCAGATCACCTGCCTGCCATGAATCGCTGGCATGGGGGGCCTTGAGCCCCAGCAGGTAAACCCCGGAGCCGCTGCTGCCAGGGTTGAGCAGTTGGCGTTGTTCAAGGGTCCAGTTGTTGTAACCCGGTGCCTGCCAGTTGGCCGCCGGCGCAGTACCGGTCAGTTGACCGAGCTGTTGCTGCCAGTGCTGCAGCGCCTCGGGGTCGCCGCTGTCGACCTGGACCGGAGTGAACAATGATTGTGCGCCACGCTCGTTCAGCCATTGCTGAACCCGGGTCGCAAAGCCGCAGAAGTGCGGGTATTGGCGATCGCCCAGGGCCAGCAACGAATACTTGAGACTGCTCAGGGCCAAAGGCTGGTTCAGGACTTTGCGTTCAAAGCCACGGGCACTGTCGGGGGCTTCACCATCGCCAAAGGTACTGACGACAAACAGTGCATTGCTGGCCTGCAGCAAGTCCTGCTCGCTGAGCGCTGCCAGCGGTTGCACCCGCACTGCAAATCCGGCGGCCTGCAATTGTCCGGCGCTCTGCCAGGCCAGTTGTTCGGCCAGACCGCTCTGGCTGGCAAAGCCGATCAACCAGGGCGATGCATCGCTGTGCGCCGTGGACAAACCCTGGCGCGCCTGTTTGATCTGACGCTTTTTACGACGCCGGTCCAGGTACAGCAACCAGCCGGTAATAAAGAACAACGGCATGCTGAGGCTGGCGATGGTCACCAGGATGCGCCCGGGGAGGCCCCAGTAACTGCCCACGTGAAGCGCGTAAATGCTGGTCAGCAATTGCGCCTTGTAGCTTTTGTCTGCGTAGCGCTGGTGTTGTTTGATTACGCCAGTGACCGGGTCGAGCACGATCTGATTGAAGGCGCGCTCATGGGGCGAGTCGCTGCGCAGATAAAAAACCGTGGCCGGCTGCCCGGCCACCGGTGGCATCCGCACGTTGTACAGGCTCAGTTGCGGCCCGGCAGCCTGCTGGATAGTGGCCCAGATGGCATCGTAATCGGCTACAGGGGCCGGGGCCGCAGGGCCGGGCTGACCGCGACCGCCTTTGCGCTGCTGGCTGTTGGGGCTGTCCGAAAACAGTTTTTGCAGGCCTTTGTTGTACCACTCGTAGGACCACGACAAGCCGGTCAGGGCGGCCAGCAGGTAAAAGATCATGCACCAGGTACCCGCCACGGAATGCAGGTCCCAGTTGAAGCTGCGGCCTTTTTTGGCCCAGTCCAGGGTCAGCCAGGCACGCCAGTTCAGTGCCTGGCGCGGCCAGCGCAGGTAGAGGCCCGAGAGGCAGAAGAAAATCAGCATCAGGGTGCAGGCACCGGTGATCTGGCGACCGGTTTGGCCCATGGCCAGAAAGCGGTGCAGTTGCAGCATCAGATCGAAGAAGCCCTGGCCGCTGGCGTCGCCCTGATAGGTGCCGGTGTAAGGGTCGACATAGCGCAGTTGACCGCGGCGCTCCCCCGGCGGCGGGGTGAAGAAAATCCGTGCGGCACTGTCGCTGTCCACCCCGACCCAGAGCATGGACACCTGTTTGCCTTCAGTGGCCTCGACCCGGCGTACAAGTTCGGCGGGCGCCAGGGTGCCGCTGTCGAGTTTCTCGACCTTGAGCACCGAGGGGTTGAGCAAGTTCAGCAGTTCGTCCTGGAACGACACCGTCGCGCCGGTAATCCCCATGAGGGCCAGGACCAGCCCTGCGGTGATCCCGAAAAACCAGTGCAGCTGAAAAAGGGTTTTCTTAAACACGACGACCGCCTTGCTCGCTCAATTGAATGCTTCACGGCGCAGTTTGCCGTGCAGGTTGTTTACACACAAAAGCCCCGACCATCGTTGGACAGGGCTTTGCGCTAAAGCTGTGGCATCTCTGTGTGGGCGGCTGGCTTGCCAGCGATTGCAGCTGCGCGGTTTAACGGTAAAACCGTATCGCTTGCATCGCTGGCAAGCCAGCTCCCACCAGTGATCATTACCAGGTTGGCATCAAAAATGAACGCTGGTGGTCAACAAGGCTGTACGGCCCGCCGCCTGGTTGGCGAAGTGGGTCGAAAAGGCTTTGTCGTAGTAAGTCTTGTCGGTCAGGTTCTGTACGTTCAGTTGCAGATCAACGTTTTTGGTCAGCTTGTAGCTGGCCATTGCGTCGTAGCGGGTGTAAGCCGGAACGTAAGTCGAGTTGGCGACGTTACCGAATACTTCATCCACGTAGAACGCACCGCCGCCGATGGTCAGCTTGGGTGTGATCGCATAAGTGTTCCACAGGCTGGCGCTGTTTTTCGGGGTGTTGGGCAGCTGGTTGCCATCGGTAGCCTTGTTCAAAGGGCCGCCATCGCGCTGCTTGCCGTCCAGATAGGTGTAGCCCGCAAACACTTGCCATTGCTCGGTGATTTTACCGGAGGCAGACAGTTCGATGCCGTCGACGCGGGTTTTGCCGGCGTTCTCGTAGGTATCAGCGTCTGTCTGGACCCGGGTGTTCTCTTTTTCGGTGCGGAAGATGGCTGCCGTCAGAGACAGGCGGTCGTTGAACACATCCCACTTGGTACCGAGTTCGTAGTTGGTGGTTTCTTCCGGTTCCATGTCGCTGGCCAGAATCTTGCCGGTGCGATCCGGAGTACCGCTCAACGGGTTGGTTTCATTGCTGTCCAGCATCGAGCCCGGCGGGGTGGCCGAGGTGGCGTAAGACACGTACACGCTGCCGTTAGGCTGGACTTTCCACACCAGGCCGAGCTGGCCGGAGAAGAAGTCGCTGGTGTCAGATCCCTTGTAAGTGGTCGCTCCGGCGGCCGTGTACGATTTGTACTTGGTCTCGAAGTGGTCGTAACGCAGGCCCATGTTCAGCAGCCACTCAGGTGACAGTTCCAGCGTGTCCATCGCATAAATGGCGCGTGTGGTGTTGGCGCTGTCAGTACCGGCATAGTTGCGTGCGATCGAGCCGTTCCATGGATCATTGGCATTCGGGTTGCCCAGGGATGTGCAGTTCCAGTCGCTTGGGGCGCCGATCATGCCCGGAGTGCAGTTAGTGCCGCCAGCGGTACCCGGGGTGGTGCTGGTATTAACGGTATAGGACGACTTGCTGCTGGTCTCGCGGCTGAGTTCGATACCGGTGGAGTAGCTGTTTTTGAAGCCGGCGATATATACGTCACCAAACAGATCGGTCTGGTTGGTGGTGGTGGCGGTGTTGCTCACACGGGTGTTGGCCCGGCGCCAGACGCTGCCGTTGTTGACGTTGCCTTTACTGTCGTCCGGCTGGGTCAGGATGTAATCCTGCAGGGTGTTGCCGTGGCGCAGGGTGTTCTTGACGTGCAGGTCTTCGCTGAAGTCGTGTTCAAACGAAAAAGTAGTGATATCGGCGCGGGTTTTGCGGAAATCACGATCTTTCAGGCCGTAGAAATTGCTGCTGTCGCCACCGTCGTTCGGCTTGTCCGGGCTGTCTGCGGTATGGGTTTTGCCCACCGAGAAACCGTAAGGAATACCCGAATCCGGCAGGTCGTTACTTTCCATGTGGTAGTAATCGACGTTGACCCGGGTATCGGTGCCCAGGCCAAACGCCAGGGAAGGAGCAATACCCCAGCGGTCGTAATTGACATTGTCGCGACCGGCCACATTGCTTTCGTGGCTCATCAGGTTCAGACGACCGGCAACGGTATCGCTGAACTGATAGTTACCGTCCAGGGTATAGCGTTGGGTCTGATCCGAGCCCCAGGTGTAGCCGCCATCAAACGAATTACCCAGATGGGCTTTCTTGCTGACCATGTTGATGGTGCCGCCGGCTGCACCGCGACCGCCGAAGGCCGAGTTCGGGCCTTTGGCGACTTCAATCGATTCTACGGCGAAAATCTCGCGGGTCTGGGCGCCGGTATCGCGTACGCCGTCCAGATAGGTGTCGCCCTGGGCGTCAAAGCCGCGAATGAACGGCCGGTCGCCTTGCGGGTTACCGCCTTCACCTGCGCCGAAGGTAATGCCTGGAACGGTGCGCAATGCGTCTTGCAGGGAAGTTGCGGCCGTATCCTTGATCAGTTGTTGCGGGATCACGGTGATCGAGCGGGGCGTATCAATCAGGGGCGCGGTGTACTTCGGGGAGTCGGCTTTTTCAATCTGGTAGGACTGCTCGTTCTGCTCGCCTGAAACCGTGGTCGCGCCAAGGGAAATACTGTTGCCCTGTGCTTTGCTGTCCGTGCTTTCGGCAGCCTGAGCCATATGGGCTGCAGAGGTCGCGGTAATCGCGACACCGATAGCCGAAGCCAGTAAACGCGGTGAGCTGACAGGTATTTTTATAAGTTGGCGCGACATGTGAAGATCCCTTGCCCCAGAATTTGAGCCGCGAAATATAGTGCAAACAATTCCTTGTATCAATTGAGATCAATTACTATTAGCGCTAAATTTACAATCTTTACAATTTCCCTTTACGGTTTTTTCACACTCATTCGTCTCCGGTGTCCTAACAGGGTTTTACACGAACAATAAGAATCAATACCATTGCCGTCCCTTCGCTAACTGGTATCGCGCCATGCTGTTGCATATTCCCGGCTTGTTTTCCCGTGAAGAGGTGCAGCGCATTCGTGAGGCGCTGGAGCAGACCGAGTGGGCTGACGGCAAAATCACCGCCGGCTTTCAGTCCGCCAGGGCCAAGCACAACCTGCAGTTGCCTGAAGGGCACCCGTTGGCGAAGGAAATTGGCGCGGCAATGATTGACCGGCTGTGGCAAACCCCGTTGTTCATGTCGGCTGCCTTGCCGCACAAAGTCTTCCCGCCGCTGGTCAATTGCTACACCGGCGGTGGCAGTTTCGATTTTCATATCGACAACGCCGTGCGCCAGCCCAAGGGCAGTCCCGAGCGGGTGCGGACTGACTTGTCGGCCACCCTGTTTTTCAGCGACCCCGATGACTATGACGGTGGCGAGCTGGTGATTCAGGACACCTACGGTGTGCAGCAGGTCAAATTGCCTGCTGGCGACATGGTCCTGTACCCCGGTACCAGCCTGCACAAGGTCAATGCGGTCACCCGTGGCGCACGCTATGCCTCGTTCTTCTGGACCCAAAGCCTGGTGCGTGAAGACAGCCAGCGCACCTTGCTGTTTGAAATGGATAACGCCATTCAGCAGCTGACCCGCGACGTACCCGATCACCCCTCGTTGATCCGGCTCACGGGCACTTATCACAACCTGTTGCGGCGCTGGGTTGAGGTTTAGGGATGCCATTTCAACTGCGTCGTGAAGAAGTACTCGACGGCGAGCAGCTCAAAGCCATGCTCGCTGAAAACCCGGCGCGGGCAGCGCAGGCGATTTTGCTCGCGGCCCGCCAGGGCATCGTCGACGGTCAGGCCTTGCTGGGGCAGATTCTGTTGGACGGGCAGGGGATTGAGCGTGATCCGGTGCTGGCCAGACGCTGGTTTCAGATTGCCGCCAATGCTGATCACCTGATGGCGCGCAACATGTTGGGGCGCTGCTGGGAACTGGGCTGGGGCGGGCCTGTGGACTGGACCCTGGCCAGCCTGGAGTATCGTCAGGCGGCTGAAGCCGGGCTGGACTGGGCGATGTACAACTACGCCAACTTGCTGGCCACCGGGCGCGGCGTGGCTGAAGACCAGATCACGGCTCAGTTTTATTACCGTCGGGCGGCGCAGTTGGGGCACGCCAAATCCATGAACTTGCTGGGGCGTTATCTGGAGGAGGGTGTGCATTGCCCTGCCGATCAAGAGGCAGCATGCCTGTGGTACCGGCGCTCGGCTGAAGCGGGGGACTTTCGTGGGCAGTTCAGCCACGCCTCGGTGCTGGCCGAGTCGGGGGAAATCGATCAGGCGTTGATCTGGTTTGAGCGCGCGTTGGCGGGGGGCAATCTTAAATTTCTCAAGGTCGCAGCCCTGACCTTATTGAATGCCGGGCACCCGCAAATCCGGGCATTGGCCACGGCTTACCAGCAGCGGGCAGCCGAGATTCTGTAGGCGCGAGCTCGCGGCTACAGGCTGCGGGCTGCGGGCTGCGGGCTGCGGGCATAAAAAAACCCATGACAGGTCATGGGTTTTTTTAGGGGCTGCGTTTACAGGTAGAAGGATTTCAGCGGCGGAAAGCCATTGAATTCAACTGCGCTGTAGCTGGTGGTGTAAGCACCGGTGGACAGCCAGTACAGGCGGTCACCGATTGCCAGGTTCAGTGGCAGGCCGTATTTGTAGTTTTCATACATGATGTCGGCGCTGTCGCAGGTCGGGCCGGCGATGACCACTTCTTCCATCTCGCCTTTCTTCTCAGTCCAGATCGGAAACTTGATGGCTTCGTCCATGGTTTCGATCAGGCCCGAGAATTTGCCCACATCGGTGTAAACCCAGCGCTCGACAGCGGTACGGGATTTACGCGCAACCAGCACCACTTCACTGACCAGGATCCCGGCGTTGGCAATCAGCGAACGGCCAGGCTCAAGGATGATTTCCGGCAGTTCGTCACCGAAGTCTTCCTTGAGGAAACGGATGATCTCTTCAGCGTAGGTTTCCAGGCTGTTGGTGCGGGTGATGTAGTTGGCCGGGAAGCCGCCGCCCATGTTGATCAGCTTGAGAACAATGCCGTCTTCTTCCTTGAGGCGCTCGAAGATCACTTTGACCTTGGCAATCGCCGCGTCCCACACGCTGATGTCCCGTTGCTGCGAGCCCACGTGGAACGAAATGCCGTAAGGCACCAGGCCCAGGTCACGGGCGAGGATCAGCAGATCCATGGCCATATCGGTCTGGCAGCCGAATTTGCGCGACAGTGGCCAGTCAGCCGTAGTCGAGCCTTCGGTGAGGATGCGCACGTAGATTTTCGAACCCGGGGCGGCCTTGGCGATGTTGCGCAGGTCAGCTTCGGAGTCGGTGGAAAACAGGCGCACGCCCTTCTCGTAGAAGTAGCGGATGTCCTTGGACTTCTTGATGGTGTTGCCGTAGCTGATGCGATCCGGGGAAACGCCCCGATCCATCACTTTGTCCAGTTCATAGATCGACGCGATGTCGAAGCTTGAGCCCTTGTCGCGCAGCAGGTCGATGATTTCGACTGCCGGGTTGGCCTTGACCGCGTAGTACACCTTGGCGAACTCGAAACCTGCGCGCAGGTCATCGTAAGCCTTGCTGATCATGGCGGTGTCGATCACCACGAACGGGGTTTCCTGGGTGTCGGCAAAAGCCTTCATTTTGTTGAAGGTTTCGCGCGCGTAATAGTCTTCGACCTGAATCGACATGAGGAGGGACTCCAAGTGGCAAACGTCATAGATAAATGGGTGCAACTGAACATCCTCCGTATCCCCACTTTGGTTCGCCTACTTCCCAAGGCATGTCCGCCGAAAGCAAAAAAGGTAAATGGACCTTGCTGTCTCGTCGTCAGTACTTGAGCCGGATGGATCGTTTCCAGCATGGATGTTCGGCGCGAACTTTAGGGCGTGATTGCCCTTTGATCAACTAAAAATGTCGCGTATGTGCACGAATTCGTCGGGGGTTCAATTTCGGCTATTTAAGTAACCGACCTTGATGACAGTGTGATGTTCCCGCAGAAGGGGATTTGAAGGGGAGCGATGAGTTGTGCCCTGCTGCGCGAGCCTGGCTTGCCAGCGATGGCATCTTCACGGTCTGTCAGTAAAACCGCGTAGTTTGCATCGCCGCCAAGCCAGGCTCCCGCAGGATCGGTTATCTAGGCAGTGGCCATATCAGCCGGTGAAACAATGCTGGTCTTGGCCCCGCGGGAGCGGCCGGAGCTCAAGTAGGCAGCGATGGATTCCTGGGTCACTTCACCGAGGAATACCCGTTCGGCATCCATTACCGGCAACCATGAGCGGTTGAACTCGTACATGCGCGACAGCAGGATGCGCAAGTGTTCGTCGGAGGCTGCAGTGGCGGTGAACTCGCGCAGGTACTGGCCGCAAGTGCCGGTCTGGCGATGCAGGTCGCGACGGCGCACATAGCCCAGGGCCTTGTTGTCGGCACAGGTGACGACGACGTAGCGACGGTCCAGTTCGTCCATCAGTTCCAGTGCTTCGGCCACCGGTGTCTCAGGGCTGACCGACGGCGCGTTGTCGGCCGCGTCTTCAGCCTTGACCAGCAACAGGCGCTTGAGGGTGCTGTCCTGACCGACAAAGTTGCTGACAAAGTCGTCGGCCGGGTGGGCGAGCAGAGTGTCCGGGTGATCCATCTGCAGCAGCTTGCCGCCGCGGAAGATGGCGATTTTGTCGCCCAGCTTGATCGCTTCGTCAATGTCGTGGCTGACCATGATCACGGTCTTGTTCAGCGCGCGCTGCATCTCGAAGAATTCGTTCTGGATCATTTCGCGGTTGATCGGGTCGACCGCGCCGAACGGCTCATCCATTAATAGCAGCGGTGCGTCGGCGGCCAGGGCGCGAATCACGCCGATGCGCTGTTGCTGGCCACCCGACAGTTCACGGGGGTAGCGGGTCAGGTACTGCTTGGGCTCGAGCTTGATCATGCTCATCAGTTCGCGGGCACGGTCATGGCACTTTTGCTTGTCCCAGCCCAGCAGGCGCGGAACGATGGTGATGTTCTCCTCGATGGTCATGTTGGGGAACAGACCGATCTGCTGGATCACATAACCGATATTGCGGCGCAGGGTGACCGGGTCGAGGTCGGTGGTGTCTTCGCCGTTGATCAGGATCTTGCCGGAGGTTGGCTTGATCAGGCGGTTGATCATTTTCAGCGTGGTGCTTTTACCGCAACCCGAAGGCCCGAGGAACACGCAGATTTCGCCTTCGTTGACGGTCAGGCTTACCGAGTCCACGGCTTTTACATCTTTGCCGTTGCTTTGGAAGGTCTTGCTGAGGTTTTGAAGTTCGATCATTTGAGTAATCCTTTTGGAGTCAGCGTGCGTTGCAGCCATTGCAAAAGCAGGTCGGCGAAGATGGCCAGAAGACTGACCAGTACCGCGCCGACGATCAGCATCGACATGTCGCTACGGCTGATTGCAGCAAGAATAAGTACACCCAGACCGCCGGCACCGATGGTGGCGGCAATCGTCATTACACCAATGTTCATCACCACGGCGGTGCGCACACCGGCCAGGATCACCGGTACCGCGATCGGCAGTTCAACCATGCGCAGGCGCTGGGCGAAGGTCATGCCGATACCGCGGGCGGCTTCACGTATGCCCGGTTCCACGCCGGTCAGGGCAAGGAAGGTGTTACGCATGATCGGCAGCAATGAGTACAGGAACACGGCGGTGATGGCGGGCATCGGGCCCAGGCCCTGGCCGAACTTGGAATAGAACGGCAGCAGCAGGCCGAACAGGGCAATCGAGGGGATGGTCAGCAACACGGTGGCGCTGGCCTGCATGGGGCCGGCCAGTGACGGGAAGCGCGTCATCAGTACGCCCAGCGGTACGCCAACCACAATGGCCAGGGTCACGGCGATCCCGACCAGAGCAATGTGTTGCAGGGTCAGGTGCATGACCTGATTCCAGTCCATGTTGGAAAAGGCGTTTAGAAATTCCATGTCTTTTCCTCCGGGTCAGTTAGCTAAAAGCTGTGGGTGCTGGCGCAGGAAGTCTGCGGCCACCTTGGACGGGCTTTCGTGGTCGACGTCGACCCGGGCGTTGAGTTGGCGCATGGTTTCGTCGTCAAACAGGTCCGCCAGTGGCTTGAGCAGGTCAGCCAGATCCGGGTGCTGGTCCAGGTAGGCTTTGCGTACTACGGGAGCGGCGGTGTAATCCGGGAAGTAATGCTTGTCGTCGTCGAGCAACTTGAGGTTGAAAGCGCTCAGGCGACCGTCAGTGGTGTAGACCAGCCCTGCAAACACCTGGCCGTTTTTCAGCGAGGTATAGACCAGGCCAGCGTCCATTTGCCGGATGTTTTTGCGGGTCAGGTCCATGTCATACAGCTCGGCCATGCCGATCAACCCGTCGGAGCGATTGGCAAACTCGGTATCCAGTGAGACCAGGGCGCCTTTATTCGCCGGGTCGCGCAGGGCCTTGTTCAGATCGCTGATGCTGTTGATTTCCGGGTGTTCCTTGGCCACGTTTTCTGGCAGCGCCAGGGCATAGGTGTTGCTGAACTTGGACGGGTGCAGCCAGACCAGGCCTTTTTTACCGTCGAGCTCTTTGACCCGCTCGAAGGATTGCTCGCTGTCGAGTTTTTCGGTCACGTGGTTATAGGCCACCAGTGACACGCCGGTGTATTCCCAGATCAGGTCCAGCTGCCCGGACTCCTGGGCGCTGCGCGCCAGGCTGCTGCCCAGCCCGCCGGTTACCTGAGCGTTGTAGCCCTTGCTCTTGAGGTATTGCGAGGTGATTTCAGCGAGCAGGGTTTGCTCGGTAAAAACCCGCGCCCCAATCCGGACCAGGGGTTTTTCTGCGGCCTGGGCAATTCCTGCGAACAGCAGGATGCAGCCTAAAAACAAGCTTAATTTTTTCATGCGTATTCCTTTGCTCAGCCAGACCTTATGCAGGTCGTAGACCGCGTTCCAGCCAGCGGCGGCTGATGAAGATCACCAGGCCGTCAAGCAGCAATGCCAGCAGCGCGGTACAGGCTGCGCCGAGGATGAGTTGCGGCTGATTATTGAGGGCGATACCAGGGAAAATCAGGCTGCCCAGGCTGTTGGCGCCAATCAGGAACGCCAGGGGGGCGGTGCCGACGTTGATCGCCAGTGCGACCCGTACGCCACCCATGATGATGGGTACGGCGTTGGGCATTTCGACTCGCCACAGCACTTGGCGCGGGGTCATGCCGATGCCGACGGCGGCTTCTTTGAGTGAACCCTGAACGTTTTTCAGGCCCTCATAGGTGTTGCGCACAATGGGCAGCAACGAGGCGAGAAACAGGGCGAAGATGGCAGGGCCGCTACCGATCCCCAGAAAGCCAAGCGCAATGGCCAGTACGGCCAGCGGTGGCACGGTGTTGCCGATGTTGAAGACTTGCATGAAGCGTTCCGCACGTCCGGCCATACTTGGTCGGCTGAGGAAAATGCCCGCGGGGATCCCTACAAGGAGGGCGGCAAACATTGAAACGAGTACGAGGTACAGATGGGCTTGCAGGTAGAACAACAGATCATCTTGATAGTGTTCGATAGTGCTGATGCCGATCCAGTGGACCAACAGGGCCAGGAGTGCGAGAACAATCACACCTCCTATAAGCCCTTTTCCATAGCGATTAGCCACAGGCGGACTCCTTGCGATTAGCCACAGGCGGACTCCTTTTTTTTCTTGGTCGGCGAACACATTGTCGTGTGGCAATGCCATTCCTGGCTGCCGACGATGAGTTCGCGAAGAGCAACGGGTGGGGGGCGAAAATGCGCCGCCATCACCTGTCATTAGCGCAGCCTCGTCAGGCTAACTTGCTGATATTTCAGCACCTGACGGTTTGTCGTATCAGGAGAGTGGACGCCTCCACTGCACAAAAGGTTCACATTTTTTACGGCAGATTGCCACCCTTGTCCGACGAGCCATGGCACCAACGGTGGCTGCATGGGCCTAATTTGAGCTATAATCCGCGCCCTTTTTTGAATCAATCGTCAGGCGATTTCCCATGACCAACCAGGCCGCCGAAGTCGCGAAACGCCGCACTTTCGCCATTATTTCCCACCCCGATGCGGGTAAGACCACCATCACCGAAAAGCTGTTGCTGATGGGTAAGGCGATTGCGATCGCCGGTACGGTGAAATCGCGAAAGTCCGACCGCCATGCCACCTCCGACTGGATGGAAATGGAGAAGCAACGGGGTATTTCGATTACCACGTCGGTCATGCAGTTCCCGTATCGCGACCACATGATCAACCTGCTCGACACCCCGGGCCACGAAGACTTCTCGGAAGATACTTACCGCACCCTGACCGCGGTCGACTCGGCCTTGATGGTGCTCGATGGCGGTAAAGGTGTTGAGCCCCGGACCATCGCCCTGATGGACGTTTGTCGTCTGCGGGACACGCCAATCGTCAGCTTTATCAACAAACTCGACCGCGATATCCGTGACCCGATCGAGTTGCTGGACGAGATTGAAGCTGTCCTCAAGATCAAGGCCGCGCCGATCACCTGGCCGATTGGTTGCTACCGCGATTTCAAGGGTGTTTACCACCTGGCCGATGACTACATCATTGTCTACACCGCCGGTCATGGCCATGAGCGCACTGAAACCAAAATCATCGAGAAGCTCGATTCCGATGAGGCCCGTGCGCACCTGGGTGACGAGTACCAGCGCTTTGTTGACCAGCTGGAGCTGGTCCAGGGTGCCTGCCATGAATTCAACCAGCAGGAGTTCCTCGACGGCCAGCTGACACCGGTGTTCTTCGGTACGGCACTGGGCAACTTTGGTGTCGATCACGTGCTCGACGCGGTGGTCAACTGGACTCCGGAGCCGTTGCCCCGGGTGGCCAACGAGCGCACGGTGGAGCCGACTGAAGAGAAGTTCAGTGGCTTCGTGTTCAAGATCCAGGCGAACATGGATCCCAAGCACCGTGACCGTATCGCTTTTATGCGTATCTGCTCGGGCAAATACGAAAAGGGCATGAAAATGCGCCACGTGCGCACCGGCAAAGACATCCGTATCGGCGACGCCCTGACGTTCTTCTCTTCCGAGCGTGAACAGCTGGAAGAGGCGTTTGCCGGGGACATCATCGGCTTGCACAACCACGGCACGATCCAGATCGGTGACACCTTCACCGAAGGTGAGAGCCTGAGCTTTACCGGTATTCCGCACTTCGCCCCGGAGCTGTTCCGTCGCGTCCGTCTGCGCGATCCGCTCAAATCCAAGCAGCTGCGTCAGGGTTTGCAGCAACTGGCCGAAGAGGGCGCCACCCAGGTGTTCTTCCCGGAGCGCAGCAACGACATCATTCTGGGTGCCGTTGGTGTGCTGCAGTTCGACGTGGTCGCCAGCCGCCTGAAAGGCGAATACAAGGTGGAATGCTCCTATGAGCCGATCACCGTGTACTCGGCGCGCTGGATTGATTGCGACGATAAGAAGAAGCTTGAGGAGTTCAAGATCAAGGCAGTGGAAAACCTGGCGATTGACGGCGGTGGTCACCTGACCTACCTGGCGCCGACCCGGGTTAACCTGGCGTTGATGGAAGAGCGCTGGCCAGATGTGAAATTCCGCGCCACCCGTGAGCATCACTAAGAGCCACGGAGTTCTGGTTAAAAAAGCGAAGCCTGCGGGCTTCGCTTTTTTTTGCCCGTAAATCCTCGAACCTCGGGTTACAAAAGCCCATAACAATTTCGGTCGGGTAAGTCCAAATAGATCTATTGCGGGCAAAAGCTTTTAGGGAAAAAGCGCCGCAGGCGGACTAGGTTTAAATCGTATCTTTCCTACGACAAGGTGGAGTTCGCGATGAGGCTTTTTCAACGCATGGTGTTGTTGCTCAAAGTATTGGTCTTGCTGACGGTGAGTGCTTCAGCCGCATGGGCGAGCAATCCGCTGACGCTTCCGGGAGTCGGGGCTTCGGCCACTGGTGTCGCTGGCCCCACGGTGCATGCCATCTACAAGTCTGACTCTGAACCTGGTGATCAGGGGCAGGGCGGAAGTTCGGGGGATGATGATCAAACGGACGGTGATGGTGGCGCGGATGGCGGTGGCGACAACGGCGACAACGGTGATGAAGGCGACGAGGGGGACAGCCAGTCCTGACAGTCAGAATCCGGCTTTGTCCCTGCTCCCCGGCCCGGTGACGCGGTGACATGATGTAGGAGCGAGCTTGCTCGCGAGCTTTTTATCGAGCGCTGTATTGTTGAGAGGCTCGCTCCTGCAGGGTTATGAGCTGGATGTTACATGGCCCGTGGGAGCTGGCTTGCCAGCGATAAGGGTGCCCGGCTCCCACAGGTTGTTTGTCGGTGTTATACGCTCAAGAACTGCTCCGCGTGATGGCAGGCAACCTGGCGGTTGTCCAGCAGGCGCAGGGCAGGTTCCTCTGTACTGCACAGCTCGGACGCATAGGGGCAGCGCTTGTGGAAGGCGCAGCCCGACGGCGGGTTCAACGGGTTGGGCAACTCGCCGACGATTTTGATTTTCGGCTTGTTCGGGTCCGGGTGGATGGTCGGTGTGGCCGACAGCAGCGCCTGGGTATAGGGGTGCAACGGGCGGGTGTAGATCTCCTCCTTGGGCCCCATTTCTACCGGGCGGCCGAGGTACATCACCAGGACCTGATCGGCGACATGCCTGACCACCGCCAGGTTGTGGGAGATGAACACGTAGGCGGTGTTGAATTCCTGCTGCAAATCCATGAACAGGTTGAGCACCTGCGCCTGAATCGATACGTCGAGGGCGGAGGTCGGTTCGTCGGCCACCAGCACCTTGGGTTGCAGCATCATGGCGCGCGCCAGGGCGATCCGCTGGCGCTGGCCACCCGAGAACATGTGCGGGTAGCGATGGTAATGCTCAGGGCGCAAACCCACTTGCTTCATCATCGCCTGCACTTTATCGCGGCGTTCGCTGGCGTTCAGGCTGGTGTTGATCAGTAACGGCTCGGCCAACTGATCACCGACCTTTTGCCGCGGGTTGAGCGAGGCGTAAGGGCTCTGGAACACCATCTGAACGTCTTTGCGCAGTTGCTTGCGTTCAGCCTTGTTGGCCCCGGCGACTTCCTGGCCGGCGATTTTCAGCGAACCTGAAGACGGCTCTTCGATCAGGGTCAGGGCGCGGGCCAGGGTGGATTTTCCGCACCCGGACTCGCCAACCACGGCGAGGGTTTTGCCTGCCTCCAGTTCAAAGGATACGCCGTTGAGGGCGCGTACCAGGGCGTGGCCCTTGAACATGCCGCGGGACACTTCGTAGTGACGGGTGAGGTCACGGGCGGTAAGAACGACAGTCATTACGCCACCTCCTGGTTCAAGGGGAAGAAGCAGCGTACCTGGCTGTGAGCCCTGGGCTCCAGCGCCGGACGTTGCTGGCGGCAGGTGTCTTGTACATAAGGGCAGCGCGGCGACAGCAGGCAGCCCTGGGGACGGTCGTAACGCCCCGGCACGATGCCGGGCAAGGTCGCCAGACGGGAAGCCCCCATGCTGTGTTCCGGGATCGCCGCCAGCAGGGCTTCGCTGTAAGGGTGAGCCGGTACGTCAAACAACCCTGGCACGCTACCGACTTCGACCGCCTGGCCGGCGTACATCACGCACACCCGTTGCGCGGTTTCGGCAACCACCGCCAGGTCGTGAGTGATCAGCACCAGGCCCATGTTTTGCTCACGTTGCAGATTGAGCAGCAAGTCCATGATCTGGGCTTGAATGGTCACGTCCAGCGCAGTGGTCGGTTCGTCGGCGATCAGCAGTTTCGGTTCGCCGGCAATCGCCATGGCGATGGCTACGCGCTGGCTCATGCCGCCCGAAAGCTGATGCGGGTAGGCTTCCATGCGGCTGGCCGCGCCGGGAATTTCGACCTTTTCCAGCAGCTCGATGGCGCGTTTGCGTGCTTCTTTCTTCGACATCTTCAGGTGCAGGCGCAGGACTTCTTCGATCTGGAAACCCACGGTGTAGCTGGGATTGAGCGCGGTCATCGGGTCCTGGAAGACCATGGCCATGTCCTTGCCGACGATTTTCCGGCGTTGACGGGCGCTGAGGGTCAGCATGTTTTTGCCGTCGAAATTCAGCGCGTCGGCAGTGACGATACCCGGATGCTCGATCAGGCCCATCAGCGCCATCATGGTCACGGATTTACCGGAACCGGATTCGCCGACAATGGCCAGAACTTCGCCTTTATCCACAGACAGGCTCAAACCGTCGACCACAGGCACAGCCTTGGCGTCGCCAAAACGGACGTTGAGATTCTTGATTTCTAAAAGTGACATGGGAATCTCCTCAGGCGGCGTTCTTGAGTTTCGGGTCCAGCGCATCGCGCAGACCGTCGCCCATCAAGTTGATTGCCAGCACGCTGAGCAAAATGGTCAAACCGGGCAGACTGACGACCCACCAGGCGCGTTCGATGTAGTCACGGGCCGAGGCCAGCATGGTGCCCCATTCAGGGGTTGGCGGTTGTACGCCCAAACCGAGGAAGCCCAGAGCCGCAGCGTCGAGAATCGCCGAGGAGAAGCTCAGGGTGGCCTGTACGATCAGGGGAGCCATGCAGTTGGGCAGTACGGTGACGAACATCAGGCGCGGCAAGCTGGCACCGGCCAGGCGGGCAGCGGTCACGTAGTCGCGGTTCAGTTCGCCCATCACCGCAGCACGGGTCAGACGCACATAGGACGGCAATGAAACCACGGCAATTGCGATCACGGTGTTGATCAGGCCAGGGCCGAGGATGGCGACGATTGCCACCGCCAGCAGCAAGGACGGCAGGGCCAGCATGATGTCCATCAGACGCATGATGCCCGGGCCGAGGATGCGCGGGAAGAACCCGGCAAACAGGCCCAGAATCACGCCGGGGATCAGGGAAATGACCACCGAGGACAAGCCGATCAGCAGTGACAGGCGCGAACCTTCGATCAGGCGTGACAGCAGGTCGCGGCCCAGTTCGTCGGTGCCCAGCAGAAATTGCCATTGGCCGCCTTCCAGCCACACCGGCGGGGTCAGCAGGAAGTCGCGGTATTGCTCACTCGGGTTATGGGGTGCGACCCAGGGGGCAAACAGGGCGCAAAACACAATCAGGCACATGAACATCAGGCCGGCAACGGCCCCTTTGTTCCTGGAAAAGGCGTGCCAGAATTCTTTGTAAGGCGAGGGATAAAGCAGGCTTTGATCCACTTCGGTAGCGTTGGTCGATGTACTCATGGTCAGAATCTCAGCGCTGGTGGCGAATGCGTGGGTTGGCAAAGCCGTAGAGGATGTCCACTACGAAGTTGACCAGAATCACCAGGCAGGCGATTAACAGGATGCCGTTTTGCACCACGGGATAGTCCCGGGCACCAATGGCTTCGATCAGCCACTTGCCGATGCCGGGCCAGGAGAAGATGGTTTCGGTCAGGACGGCGCCGGCCAGCAGGGTGCCGACTTGCAGACCCACGACGGTCAGTACCGGGATCAGCGCATTGCGCAGGCCGTGCACGAATACGACCCGGGCAGGTGACAAGCCTTTGGCGCGGGCCGTGCGGATGTAGTCTTCGCGCAGCACTTCGAGCATGGATGAACGGGTCATCCGGGCGATCACGGCCAATGGAATGGTGCCGAGCACGATGGCCGGCAGAATCATGTGGTGCAGCGCGTCCCAGAAAGCTTCTGGCTCGTCGCTGAGCAGTGTGTCGATCAACATGAAACCGGTTCTCGGCTCAATGTCGTAAAGCAGGTCGATACGTCCGGAAACCGGGGTCCAGCCCAGGGTTACCGAGAAGAACATGATCAGAATCAGGCCCCACCAGAAGATGGGCATCGAATATCCCGCGAGGGAGATGCCCATCACCCCGTGGTCAAATAGCGAGCCTCGTTTGAGTGCTGCAATGACCCCTGCCAGAAGCCCGAGGATGCCGGCGAACAACAGCGCGGCCATCGACAGTTCAAGGGTGGCCGGGAACAGCGCTGAAAACTCGGTCCATACGCTTTCACGGGTTCTCAGTGATTCACCCAGGTCACCGTGGGCGAGCTTGCCGATGTAGTCGAAATACTGCTCATAGAGCGGCTTGTTCAGGCCAAGCCGTTCCATGGCCTGGGCGTGCATCTCAGGGTCAACCCGACGTTCACCCATCATGACTTCGACCGGGTCGCCCGGAATCATGCGGATCAGGGCAAAAGTCAGCAAGGTAATGCCGAAGAAAGTGGGTATCAACAACCCCACTCGGCGGGCAATAAAACTAAACATCGTGTGGTGTACCTCATCAGCCGGTTAGGCAGGTCCGCCAGAGCCCGGGTGGGCAATGGCGGGTGTTTTTATTGTTCTACTTCACCCGGGTGGTGGCGAAGTTGTTGTTGGTCAGGGGGCTAAGGATGTAGCCCTCGACGTTTTTGCGCATGGCGGTAAAGAGCATTGGGTGTACTACGTTAATCCAGGGTTGATCCTGATGGAATATCACCTGTGCCTGCTCATAGAGTGCAGCGCGCTGCTCGGGTTCAGTGATGTTGCGGGCCCTGGTGATCAGTGCTTCGAAGTCCTTGCTGCACCAGCGGGCGTAGTTTTCGCCGTTTTTGGCCGCCTCGCAACTGAGCAGTGGAGTCAGGAAGTTGTCCGGGTCGCCGTTATCTCCGCCCCAACCGGTGGAGACCAGATCATGTTCGCCACTTTTTGCACGCTTGAGCATTTCGCCCCATTCCATGACCCGGATGTCGAGTTTGATCCCGATCTTCTGCAGGTCGGACTGTAACAGCTGCGCTCCGAGCATCGGGTTGGGATTGGTCGGACCCCCGCCATTGCGGGTGAAGAGGGTGAGTACCGTGCCTTCGGGAACGCCTGCTTCCTTGAGCAGCGCCCGGGCCTTGTCCAGGTCCCGGGGCGGGCTTTGCATGTCCTTGTTGAAGCCAAGCATGGTCGGCGGGTAGGGGTTGATGGCAACCAGAGCATTGCCTTCACCGTGCACGGTGTTGAGGTAGGTCTGTTTGTCGAAGGCCATGTCTATGGCTTTGCGCACCCGCACATCGCTGAGGTATTTGTGGCTGGAGTTCATGGCGATGTAACTGGTCATCAGTGCGGCCAGTTCATCCACCTTGAGGTTCGGGTCCTTGCGGATGTTTTTGACTTCGTCGGGCTTGGGGTACAGCGCGATCTGGCACTCGTTGGCCTTGAGTTTCTGCAGGCGTACGTTGCTGTCGGTGGTGACGGCGAAGATCAGTACGTCGCTGGGCGGCTTGCCACGGAAGTAATCCGGGTTGGCCTTGAAGCGCACCTGTGCGTCCTTGTTGTAGCGCACAAAAATGAACGGCCCGGTGCCGATCGGCTTGCTGTTCAGCTCTGCGGTTTTACCGGCCTTGAGCAACTGGTCGGCGTACTCGGCAGAGTAGATAGAGTTGAACGGCATGGCGATGTCCCGCAGAAACGGCGACTCGGCGTGGTTGAGGGTGATCTTGACGGTCATGTCGTCAACTTTGTCGACGCTCTTGAGCAGGTCTTTAAAGCCCATGCTTTCAAAGTAGGGGTAGCCGACCAGGGAAAGTTTGTGCCACGGGTGATTCGGGTCCAGCTGGCGCTGAAAGCTCCAGAGCACATCATCGGCATTGAGGGTGCGGGTCGGTTTGAAATAGTCGGTGCTGTGGAACTTCACGCCGGGGCGCAGGTAGAAGGTGTATTCGAGTCCGTCGGGGCTGATGTCCCAGCGTTCGGCCAGGGCCGGTTCTACATCGGTGGTTCCGGGGGCGAAGTCGACCAGGCGGTTGAGCACGGTTTCCGCAGAGGCGTCGGCCGTCACGGCAGTGGTGTACTGAACGATATCAAACCCTTCCGGGCTGGCTTCGGTGCAGACCACCAGGTTTTTCGCCGAAACACTGACTGCTGTACTGAGCAGTGCCACAGCAAGAGCGGTGCGTAGTGGAAGTCTTTTCATGGCAACCCTTCTCCAATCGCTTGAACCAGCTAGAGGGTTACGGCTGATGCCCGGATCAGCCGTAACCTTGTTTTTTAATCGGGTGATTAAAGGATGTTGAATGGAATGGTTGTTACCAGACGGAACTCGTTGATGTTGCCGTCAGACTGGTTTTTGCTGGCGCGGTGCGTGGTATAGGTCGCGCGGATCGCGGTGGCCTTGAGTGGTCCGCTCTGGACAGCATAAGACGTGCCAACGCTGTACTCGTAGTGGGTTTCGCCGTCCATGTTCTTGACGTCATAGGCGGTGCCCTTGTAATGGGTACCGTCAATGTCCCAGCCACGGGCGTGGTAGGCGTTGAACTTCAGACCCGGAATGCCGTACTGCGCCATGTTGATGCTGTAGGCCAGTTGCAGCGATTTCTCGTTCGGGCCGTTGAAGTCCGAGAGCAAGGAGTTGGCCAGGTAAATGCCGTTGGTTTCGTGCAGGTAGTCGAAGTACTCGTCACCGACGATTTGCTGGAATGACAGCGACAGGGTATGAGCCTGGTGGCTCAGGGCGAAGGCCAGGCTGTAGGCGTCGTTGTTGATGTTGCCCAGGGCCTTGCTGCCGGTGTCGAGGGTCTTGTAGTAGTTGAAGTTGGTGTTCAGGCCCAGTACGGCGCTGTCACCGATATCGTGCACGGCGCCGAAGTAGTACTGGTTCCAGAAATCTTCAACGTGGGTGGCATACAGCGTGGTTTTCAGATTTTTGAACGGCTGGTAGTTAAGGCCGGCCACACTGGCGCGATCGGTTTCTACGCCGGTGGCGCCGTATTCACTGCGGAACTTGCTCAGGCTTTGCTCGGTCCGTGGCGATACACGATCGAAGGAGCCGGCGTCGAAGGACAGGTTGTTGAACTCTTCACTGTGCAATCCCACGCCCTGGAAGCTGGAAGGCAATGCGCGGTTGCCGATCACGTCGATGGTCGGGCTGCTGAAGTTCTGTCGGCCTACGGTCAGCGTGGTGTTGGAGATGCGGGCGCTGAGGTTGGCCAGGCCCAGCTTGCTCCATTGACCGACAGCATCACCATCGCTGTGGGTCAGGGTGCGGTTGTTCGGTCCGGCGATGTCCTTGGCGTCGCGGTCAAGGGCAACGGCGTTGTAAGCCGCGACCTGGGTGCTGAAACCGACGGTACCCTCAGTGAACCCCGACCGGTAGTCGATGATGGTGCCCTGTACCCAGTTGATCCGGCGCGGAGTGGTTTCCCGGGTGCCGTTGTGGTTGTAGGTAAAGCGGTCATCACGGCGTTTGAGCTCGTTGGCGTACCAGTTACGCGTGGTACCGCCCAGTGTCTGCTCTTCAACAAAACCCTTGGTTTCACTTTGCGCGCTGGCGCCGGTTTTAAGTTCAGTCGCGATGAATTCTTCAGCAACTGCCATCGAGGCAAGGCCGCTGATGGATAAAGCTAACAATGCGCTGCTTGTGACTTTCATGGTTGAGGCTCCTTGGCTTTCTTTTTTTATTGCCGTTCTTTTTTGTTTGAATCGGCTGTTGTGGAACGTTTTGAAGCATTGCAAACGTTTGCGCTGCGCACGATCGGCGACACTTCAGCGGGCCACTGGAGGTGGCCTGCCGAGGTTGTAGCGAATCGGAGCAGTTAGTCGTTGAGACTCACGCCGGAGAAGGCGTTACGACCAAACGGGCTGACCTGGAAGCCTTCCACCTTGGCGCTGAGCGGCTGGTTGACCGTCGAGTGCGCTATCGGAGTCATCGGCACCTGTTGCTTGATCAATTGCTGGGCCTGTTTGTAGAGCACTGTGCGCTGGTCGCGATCGGTAACGATCTTGGCGTTCTTGACCAGGGTGTCGTACTCCTTGTTGCACCACATGGAGTAGTTGTTGCCGCCGATCGCATCGCAGCTGTACAGGGTGCCGAGCCAGTTGTCCGGGTCACCGTTGTCACCGGTCCAGCCAATCAGGCTGATGTCATGCTCGCCATTTTTGGTGCGCTTGATGTACTCGCCCCATTCATAGCTGACGATCTTGACCTTGAGCCCGATCTTGCCCCAGTCCGACTGCAGCATTTCAGCCATGAGTTTGGCGTTCGGGTTGTACGGGCGCTGTACGGGCATGGCCCACAGGGTGATTTCGGTGCCTTCCTTGACGCCTGCGGCCTTCAGCAGCTCTTTGGCTTTTTCGGGGTTATAAGGTGCGTCGACAATGGTTTCGTCATAGGACCACTGCGTTGGCGGCATGGCGTTGACCGCTTTTTGCCCGGCGCCCTGGTAAACCGCCTTGAGGATGGCGTCCTTGTTGACCGCCATGTCCAGCGCCTGACGCACTTGCAGCTGGTCGAAGGGCTTGTGTTGCACGTTGTAGGCGATGTAGCCCAGGTTGAAGCCCGGCTTTTCGATGACTTGCAGCTTGGGGTCGGCCTTGAGGGCTGCCACGTCCGCAGGGCGCGGGCTAAGGGAAACCTGACATTCGTTTTTACGCAGTTTTTGCATGCGCGCAGACGCGTCGACGTTGATCGAGAAAATCAGGTTGTCGAGTTTGACCTGGTCCGGCTTCCAGTAATCCTTGTTGGCCGCGTAGCGAATGTTCGAGTCTTTTTGATAGCGCTGAAATACGTACGGCCCGGTGCCCACAGGTTTCTGGTTGATGTCGCTGGGCTTGCCGGTCTTGAGCAACTGGTCGGCGTATTCGGCCGACAGGATCGAGGCAAAGCTCATGGCCAGGTTCTGGATGAACGCCGCGTCCACCGAGTTGAGTTTCATGACCACGGTCATCGGGTCGGTCTTTTCGACGCTGGCGATGTTCTTGTCCAGGCTCATCCCGGTGAAATACGGGAATTCGGTCGGGTAGGCCTTACGGAAGGGATGGTCGGCGCTGAGCATGCGGTTGAAGGTGAACAGCACGTCATCGGCATTGAAATCACGGGTCGGGGTGAACCATTTGGTGGTGTGAAACTTGACCCCGTCGCGCAGATGGAAGGTGTAGGTCAGGCCGTCTTCGGAAATATCCCAGCGGGTGGCCAGCGCCGGACCGGCAGCAGTGCCGCCTTTTTCAAATTCGGCCAGGCGGTTGTAAATGGGTTCGGCCGCGTCGTTGTCGGTGGCGGTGGTGTATTGCGCAGTATCAAAACCGGCCGGGCTGCCTTCGGAGCAGAACACCAGGCTGTTGGCGGCGTTCGCGAGCGGGCTGCCGGCAAGTACGCCGGCGCTCAATAGCACAGATAAAACCAGTGGGTTGCGCATGGCGTTCCCAATCCTTTTTTTTGTTTTTGGTCCCTGAACGCGCGCCGTGGGCTGGGCTGTTCAGTGGTTCGGTAGCATCAGCCAGAGAGCCGCACCCTGCGCAATAAACTTGCTGTACCTCGACGTTAGGACGTCGGCGTGCAGCCGTAAATGCGCCAGGCCTGACAATCACGTAGGAAACGTCTCGACGTCCTATAGCCTCTGCGTCAGTACGCAGCAGCTTCAAGATGAGGGGGATTTCCGTTGTCCTGGCAGGCAAGCGAGTGCGCCATTCAGGCCGCACTCGCCAGTGCTTTTATTTGCTGATGCCTACGCCGTAGAAGGACGTCAGGCCAAGGGGGCTGATTTTGAAGTCCTGGACGGTGCTGCGCATCGGTTGATACACCGTCGAGTGGGCGATAGGTGTCATCGGAACCTGCTCTTTGAGAAGGTGCTGCGCCTGTTTGTACAGCTTGGTGCGCTCAGCCACGTCGGTGGTGGCCTTGGCAGTCTTGATCAGCTTGTCGAACTCTGGATTGCACCACTTGGAGAAGTTGTTGCCTTCAATGGCATCGCAACCGAACAGCGTACCGAGCCAGTTGTCCGGGTCACCGTTGTCGCCGCTCCAGCCAATCAGCATCGCACCGTTTTCACCGCCCTTGGAACGCTTGATGTACTCGCCCCATTCGTAGGTCATGATCTTGGCCTTGATGCCAATCTTGCTCCAGTCCGACTGGAGCATTTCAGCCATCAGCTTGGCGTTGGGGTTGTAGGGGCGTTGAACCGGCATGGCCCACAGGGTGATTTCGGTGCCTTCCTTGATGCCGGCTTCCTTGAGCAGCTCTTTGGCTTTCTCAGGGTTGTAGGGCGCGTCCTTGATCGTGTCGTCATAAGACCACTGGGTGGGCGGCATTCCGTTAACCGCCAATTGCCCCGCCCCCTGATATACCGAATCAATGATTTGCTGTTTGTTTACCGCCATGTCCAGTGCCTGTCGCACCTTAAGCAGGGCCATCGGGTTGGGTTCGTTGCTGCCCTTGATCTTGTCCATGACGTTGTAAGCGATATAGCCGACGTTGAACCCAGGCTTTTCGGGCATCTGCAGGTCTTTGTCGGCTTTAAGTGCCGCGAGGTCAGCCGGGCGCGGGTAAATGGTGACCTGGCATTCGTTCTTTTTCAGCTTCTGGATGCGCACTGACGGGTCAGTGGTGATGGCGAAGATCAGGTTGTCGATTTTGACGTCTTCAGGCTTCCAGTAATCCTTGTTGCCGGTGTAGCGGATGTTGGAGTCTTTCTGGTAGCTCTTGAATACAAAAGGCCCGGTGCCGATCGGCTTTTGATTGATATCGGAAGGCTTGCCTTCCTTGAGCAGTTTGTCGGCGTACTCGGCAGAGCCTATGGATGCAAAGTGCATCGCCATGTTCTGGATAAACGCAGCATCAACCGTGTTCAGCGTGAACTTGACGGTCTTGTCATCGATTTTTTCCACCTTGGCGATGTTTTTATCCATGCCCATGTCGGTGAAATAAGGGAATTCGGTGGGGTAGGCCTTACGGAACGGCATGTCTTTATCGAGCATGCGGTTGAAGGTGAAGAGCACGTCATCGGCGTTGAAATCGCGCGTAGGCTTGAAATAAGGGGTGGTGTGAAACTTGACCCCATCGCGCAGGTGGAAGGTGTAGGTCAGGTTGTCCGGCGAAATGTCCCAGCTGGTGGCCAGACCGGGCTCAACGTTGGTGCCTCCACGTTCGAACTGGCTCAGGCGGTTATAGATGGTTTCTGCTGATGCATCGAAGTCAGTACCAGTGGTGTACTGACCCGGGTCAAAACCGGCCGGGCTGCCTTCGGAGCAAAACACCAGATTGGTCGCCGCCTGGGCGAAAGGTGCACTGGCGAGCAGGCTGGCGCCCACTAGAAACGGAATGACCGCGTGTTTGAACATGGTGACCTCATGATTTTTGTCATTTTTGGTTTGAGGGCGACCTTGTGAGTCGACCCGGCGATACTTATGCACAGCCCATACCCAATGCAATATGCGTAGGCCAACGAACTGATAAAACGTGGAACGATCGTACAAGAATGTCGCTTATGTATAACTTCTGGCGCATTTGATCGTTTGCGTGGCGTTTTTCGACTCATTTAGTTACACGTATGCGACATTTCGGGTGCTGCTCTGCACTGGTATGGAGCGGGCTGTTACTTATCTGGATTTCAGTCGGGAAAAGATGTCAGCCAGTGCTGATTGGGGATGTAGGATTTATCCGATTGTTCATCCGTATGTTCCGGGTGCGGCTCCTGAAAACGCAAAAGCCCTTGCGGCGTGAGCACGGCAAGGGCTTTTGGTGTTGCGTCGGGGACTTATTGCATCTGGACTTCAATCACGCCATCGGCGCTCATGCTGACTTCGCTGGTGCCGGCTTCGACATCGGGAGTCGGTGCGGAGTCCATCGCCGGTGCGGCGGCTTTCATCATCATCGCGCTGCGCATGTAGGGTTGCGGATAACCGTTGGTGTTGAGGTTCAGGTTGACGATCTTGTAACCCTTGCCGCCCAGTGCGTCGGTGGCCAGTTGAGCACGGGCCTTGAATGCGTTGACGGCATCCTTGAGCAATGCGTCTTCACTGGTTTTGCGGGTGGCGTTGGCGACGGTGAACTGCATGTTGCCCATTTTCAGGGTTTGCATCAGATCGCCGGTGAGCTTGGACAGTACGGCAAAATCTGTACTCTCCAGGCGTAGCTCGGCGCGCTCGCGCCAGCCGGTGATCTTCTGGGTCTTGTTGTCATAGATGGGGTAGCTGCTGCGATTGCCCTGGCGCAGGGTCACGGCCTTGACTTGCTTGGCCTCGCCAATGGCCTTGTTCATCGCGGTGGTGATTTCTGCGGCCAGCTTGGCCGAGTCGGTGTTCTGGGCTTCGGTGTACAGGGTCACGATCATCAAGTCGCGCGGCACTTCCTGACTGGCTTCGGCACGCAAGGAAACCTGATTGTAATGAACCTCTTCAGCCAGGGCTGGCAAGCTGGCAAGTGCGCCGAGGCTCAGGGTCAAAAGGGCAGCGGTGGGCTGGAAAGTAGACATAAAGGCTCCTGGGGTGGGGAACGCAGTCCAGTCGTGCCAGCTGCGTCAGATCCTTAAGACTGTAGAGAGTGGCCATCAGTTCGCCCAGTTACATTTTCAATACATCTTCCAGCCGTATGCAGGAGCGAGCTAGCTCGCGAGTTCTTCGCTGCTGGATCCAGGCTCGCGAGCAAGCTCGCTCCTGCGGGTTGAGGGGCTGTTAGCCTGTTTTCTGACAAATACACTGTGGCCGTTTGCCGCACTTCTGTCTGTCAGGTCGCCTGCTTGGTTATACTCCCGGCGATTCGCCTGCAGCGCTCATCAGGAGAGCTCATGCTCGCCCCCGTACAGTTATTGTCAGAAACACGCCAAAACCTCTGGCGTCTTACCCTTATCCGCACTCTGGTGCTGGCCGCGCAGGCAGGTTCCGTCGGTATTGCCTACGCATTCGATCTGCTGCCGCTGCCCTGGTTCCAGCTGAGTGTGACCCTCGGGTTTTCCATGCTGTTGTGTGCGTTTACCGCTATCCGGCTGCGTACCACATGGCCGGTGACTGAGCTGGAGTACGCGTTGCAACTGGCGTGCGACCTGTTTATCCACAGTGCATTGCTGTATTTCTCGGGCGGCTCGACCAATCCGTTTGTCTCGTACTATCTGGTGCCCCTGACCATTGCCGCAGTGACGCTGCCCTGGCGTTTTTCCGTGGTGCTCTCCGGCATCGCCCTGGCCCTGTACACCCTATTGATGATGCAGTCCTACCCGCTGGATGCGGGCGCCTTCTTCCGCGAAAAGCTGCAGATTTACGGCATGTGGCTGAGCTTTGCGTTATCAGCGGCAGTGATCACTTTTTTTGCCACGAAAATGGCCCATGAGCTGCGCCGTCAGGAAGAACTGCGCGCCCTGCGCCGTGAAGAAGGTTTGCGCGACCAGCAATTGCTTGCGGTCGCCACCCAGGCGGCAGGTGCGGCCCATGAGTTGGGGACGCCCTTGTCGACCATGAGCGTGCTGATCAAAGAGATGCGCCGCGATCACCTCGATCCGGAGCTGCAGGATGATCTGAGCGTGCTGCAGGACCAGGTCAAATTATGCAAAGAGACGTTGCAGCAGTTGGTACGTGCCGCCGAAGCCAATCGCCGCCTGGCCATTGAAGAGCAGGATGTTACCGACTGGCTGAACGAAGCCTTGAATCGCTGGCACTTGATGCGCCCGGAAGCGACCTATCGTTTTCAATGCCTGGGACACGCGCCGGTTCCGCGTATGGCACCGCCCCCCGATCTGACCCAGGCATTGCTCAACTTGTTGAACAATGCAGCGGATGCCTGCCCTGAAGGGCTGGAGGTTTGCCTGGACTGGGATGCCGTGGATTTGACGATCAGTATTCGCGACCACGGTCCGGGTGTACCGTTGGCCATCGCCGAGCAAATCGGCAAACCTTTTTTTACCACCAAGGGCAAAGGTTTCGGCCTGGGCCTATTCTTGAGCAAAGCCAGCGTGACACGCGCCGGCGGCTCGGTAAAACTCTACAGTCACGAGGATGGCGGCACGCTCACCGAGCTGCGCCTGCCACGTGTCGCCCGAGGAAACGAAAATGAGTGAAGAAATCCAGGTCGAAGGCGAAGAGCTGCCACATTTGCTGCTGGTGGATGACGACGCCACATTTACCCGCGTCATGGCACGGGCCATGGGCCGCCGCGGATTTCGCGTCAGCACCGCAGGGTCGGCTGAAGAAGGCCTGATCCTGGCACAGCAGGACCTGCCTGATTATGCTGCGCTGGATCTGAAAATGGAGGGTGACTCGGGGTTGGTATTGCTGCCCAAGCTGCTCGAACTTGACCCGGAAATGCGGGTGGTGATCCTCACCGGTTATTCGAGCATCGCCACTGCTGTCGAGGCGATCAAGCGCGGCGCCTGCAATTATCTGTGCAAGCCGGCCGATGCTGACGATGTGCTGGCAGCCTTGCTCTCCCAGCATGCCGACCTTGAAACCCTGGTGCCGGACAATCCGATGTCGGTTGACCGCTTGCAGTGGGAACACATCCAGCGCGTTCTGGGTGAGCATGAAGGCAATATCTCTGCTACGGCCCGCGCCCTGGGCATGCACCGCCGCACGTTGCAGCGCAAATTGCAGAAGCGTCCGGTTCGACGCTGAACCGCAGCTGTAGCCATGGTGTTGCGGCTTGCAACAAAATGGCTGCAGCCCCTAATCTGTATCGAAACGTGTCATAGCGTTACAGGCCGGTTGTCCTGACCGGCCTGCAGAGTGCTCTTTACTCCAACCGAGGCTGAACGATGAATCAGAACGCTGAGGCTTCTGTGGTGAATGATGCTGTGCGTGGAGATTTCATACCTCGGGTCTGGGGCCTCATAACACCCTACTGGCGCAGTGAAGAGCGGGCCAAGGCCTGGCTGTTGTTGATCGCGGTGATTGCCCTGTCGTTGGTCAGCGTGGGCATCTCGGTGTGGATCAACCACTGGTACAAGGACTTCTATAACGCGCTGGAGAAAAAGGACGGCGAGGCGTTCTGGAGCCTGATCGGTTACTTCGGGATCATCGCTGCGGTGGGGATTGTCGGTGCGGTGTACCGGCTGTATCTGACCCAGATGCTGACTATCCGCTGGCGACGCTGGCTGACCGAGCAGCATTTTTCACGCTGGCTCGCCCACAAAAATTATTACCAGCTGGAGCAGGGCGGTTACACCGACAACCCTGACCAACGTATCAGTGAAGACCTCAACTCGTTCACCGACAGCACCCTGACCCTGGGTCTGGGCTTGATCCGCACCGTGGTCAGTCTGGTTTCGTTCTCGATTATTTTGTGGGGCGTTTCCGGCAGCATCGAAGTCTTCGGCATCACTATTCCCGGTTACATGTTCTGGTGTGCGTTGCTGTATGCCGCTGTCGGCAGCTGGCTGGCGCACTTGATCGGTCGACGTCTGATCGGTCTGAACAACCAACAACAACGCTTTGAAGCTGACCTGCGTTTTTCGATGGTCCGGGTACGTGAAAACGCCGAAAGTATTGCCCTGTACAACGGCGAACCCAATGAACATGAGCGCCTCAGCACCCGCTTCGACAAGGTCTGGAAAAATTTCTGGACCCAGATGAAGGTGCAAAAACGCCTGACGTTCTTCACCGCGGGCTACTCGCAAATCGCCATTATCTTTCCGTTTATCGTTGCGGCACCGCGCTACTTCGCCGGCAAGATCGAGCTGGGCGAGCTGATGCAAATCAACTCGGCCTTTGGCAACGTACAAGAGAACTTCAGCTGGTTTATCGATGCCTACGTCACCCTGGCCGCATGGCGCGCCACCTGCGACCGTCTGCTGAGTTTCCGGCAGGCCATGACCGACAACGAACAGCGTCCGCCGGCGATTGACCTCGAGACCCGGGGCCATGCCTTGAAGATTGATGATCTGAGCCTGGACCTGGCCGATGGCCGGCATTTGTTGCATGAGGCCAGCCTGCAAGTGGCGCCGGGGGAACGATTGATGCTCAGTGGTCGTTCCGGCAGCGGTAAAAGTACCTTGCTGCGGGCAATGGGAGGCCTCTGGCCGCAAGGCGGCGGGGCGATTCGCCTGCCGGAGGAACGCGGGCTGTTTTTGCCGCAGAAACCTTATTTGCCCATAGGCACTTTGCGTGACGCATTGAGTTATCCACAGACCGGCGACAGCTATCCGTCCGAACGTTATGAGCAAGTGCTGCGTACCTGTCGCCTGGAGCATCTGATTCCCAAGCTGGATGAGCCCAACCACTGGCAGCGCCTGCTTTCCGGGGGCGAGCAACAGCGGCTGGCCTTTGCCCGTGTGCTGCTGTATCGCCCGCAGTGGCTGTATATGGACGAGTCGACCTCGGCGATGGATGAGGAAGATGAGGCCATGCTGTATCAAGCCCTGATTGATCAGTTGCCGGGGCTGAGCATTGTCAGTGTGGGGCATCGCAGTAGTCTGACGCGCTTCCATCCACGGCATGTGCGGATTCAGGACGGGCAGTTGATTGCCCGCTAGGGAGGCGGGCGGGAGGCTGCGAGGGTCTCCCGATGCCCGCAGCCCGCATGCTAGAGTGCGGCTCCCTGCGTTCTGGAGCCCTACATGAGTCTTTTACTTCGCTGTGCTGCTCTGAGCCTGATGCTGGCCAGCCTGCCTCTGGTGGCGGCACCCGCCGCTACACCGCCCCTGCATGGGCAGTTCTTGCCTGCCGATGATCTTCAGCTGCGGGCCGGACAGCCCGAGCAACAGCAGTTGATGCTGGTGACCTCGTATTCCGTGGTGCTGGGCAGTCAGCGCCAGTCCAATCAGCAGCCGATTCCCGTAACGTCTCCCTTGTCGGTGCGATTGAAGGGCAAGCCGATGAGTCAGGGGGCGACCGTGCGCCAGGTGCTGATATCGTTCGATGGCGAAAGCAAGAGCCTGAAAAAGCCTGTGTTTGACAGCAAAACCCGGACCTTGAGCCTTTCCTATCCGCAGTCCCAATACCGGGTGGTGATGGATCTGCTGCGCAACGACACGGTCTACTGTCAGTTTTTGACCTATGCCAATGGCCATGTTTGGGCCGACTTGCACACCGGCAGCGTGCGCGCGCGTTGAGCCTTGGGTAAACTGCGGGCCCCGTGAAGTATCAGCAGGCTGGAGTCGGACATGCGTAAAGATAAGAAACAGTTGATTGGTGACGAGATCGGCGATGAGCAGATCAAATTGTTCCTGGACTTCGAGCCCGTGGACGCCACTTCGCCGTCGCTGCACAAACTGATCAAAGCCTATCGTGGTCTGCGCATCGACGATTTCGAGCGTTTCCTGACCTTCTTCAAGGAAGCCGGGTATGACCTGGATGGCAAGGATGAACATGGCCAGACGTTCGTCGAAATCATCAAGGATCAGCGCCACGCTGCCGATTACATCGAGCTCATCGACAACGCCCGCGGTTAACCAGACGAGCGGTCAATGTAGTCGCTGACGAGGTACGAGGCGGCGACCAGGGTGCAAGCATTGTCGAAGCAACAAAAAAGCCCGTCCCCCAAAAGGGGACGGGCTTTTTTTCAGGCGCAGAGGTTACGCGATGCTGGTGGTGGTCGGTTCAACCAGTTCCAGCAACTCGGAGTTGCGGGTGCTGACTTCACGGTACAGCTGAGCATCGGTTTCGAGGACCTTCTCCCGGGCCGGGAAAATTTCCTTGAGCTTGGTCGCCCATTCGCCAGCAGCCTTTTGAGGGAAGCAACGTTCGATCAGGTCGAGCATGATCGAGACAGTTACCGAAGCACCCGGAGACGCGCCCAGCAGAGCGGCCAGCGAGCCGTCCCTTGCTGCAACCAGTTCGGTGCCGAACTGCAGCACGCCACCTTTTTTCGGGTCTTTCTTGATGATCTGTACCCGTTGTCCGGCCACTTCAAGACGCCAGTCTTCGGCTTTGGCCTGCGGGTAGAAGCGACGCAGGGAGTCCAGGCGTTGCTCCATCGACTGACGCACTTCGCTGACCAGGTATTTGGTCAGGTCCATGTTGTCCCGTGCCACAGCGAGCATTGGCCCGATGTTGCCCGGACGAATCGACATCGGCAGATCAAGGAATGAACCGTGTTTGAGGAACTTGGTGGTGAAGCCGGCATAGGGTCCGAACAGCAACGATTTCTTGCCATCCACCACCCGGGTGTCCAGGTGCGGTACTGACATCGGTGGCGAGCCCACTGCCGCCTGGCTGTAAACCTTGGCCTGGTGCAGTTTGACCACTTCAGGGTTATCGCAACGCAACCACTGGCCACTTACCGGGAAGCCACCGTAGCCTTTGCTCTCTTCGATGCCTGAAGCCTGCAGCAACGGCAATGCCGCGCCACCAGCGCCCAGGAATACGAACTTGGCATCGATGTGCCGGGTAGTGCCGCTATTGGTGTCCTTGATGCTCACCGTCCAGCCGCTGCCGTTGCGCTTGAGGCCGGTGACCTTTTTGCTGTACTTGATCTGCGTGTCCGGTGCGCTGCCCAGGTGTTTGAGCAGTTGCTGGGTCAGGGCCCCGAAGTTGACGTCGGTACCCTGCATCACGCGGGTCGCCGAGATGGCCTGGTCCGCAGGGCGGCCCTGCATCATCAACGGCATCCATTCGGCCATTTTGCCTTTGTCTTCGGTGTATTCCATGTCTGAAAACGCGTGGTGCCGGCTCAGCACTTCAAAGCGTTTTTTCAGGAAGGACACGCCTTTTTCGCCTTCGACATAGCTCAGGTGAGGCACCGGGCTAATAAAGGATTTGCAGGAGCCGAAGGTCCCTTTTTGCGCCAGATAGGCCCAAAACTGCTTCGATACCTCGAACTGGGCATTGATATGCACAGCCTTTTTGATATCGATCGAACCATCTGCCGCCTGCGGCGTGTAGTTCAATTCACAAAGGCCAGCGTGACCGGTGCCTGCGTTGTTCCACGGGTTGGAACTTTCCGCGGCACCCGAGTCCATCTGCTCAACAACTTCCAGCTTGAGGCCGGGGTCGAGCTCTTTGAGCAGTACGGCGAGGGTGGCACTCATGATGCCCGCTCCAACCAGTACTACGTCGACTGCTTCGTTATGCGCCATTAACGCGTCTCCAAAATCTACGGCACCAAATTGACGGCATAGCTGCCAGGTCACCCGGGGCATGTTTGAGTCAGGGCCCCGGGTCACTCATGGCCAGGATCGCCATGTCCGATTATTCGCAATTTCTTGCAGCTTCAGCGCACGCTCAGACCAGGGCCTTCAGGGTTCATATGAACGCATTTCAGTACCCGTGAGGCAATTCGACTTAAGGTCTAGAGCGTCCGTTTGTGCAACCAAATCCGTAAGCGGACAGGCTTTCAGTCGTGTGCGCAGTAGCCCGCGACTGTCCTGCTTGGTGAGACTGTTTCAGACGCTAATGGTGCATGTTCAGACGCAAAACTTTTCATTTGCTCGCCACACTCTTGTGAAGTTGTGAAACCCGTTTTTTTTTCACGCTCTTTTGAAGACGTGAACCTCAAAAAAGGGCTGCCGCAAGCCTGGTACCTGACCCGTGAATGGCATGCCGCAAACGGCATAACGGGAAAAAAGCAGTGGCCTGGCCAATGGCAGTTCTGGCAGATCGAGTAAAGGCGGTGGTTTGCGCAGTGAACAGCAAGCTCGCCAGCTTCACATGATCTGTGTGGGCGACTCTCTGTGGGCGGTGCCGGGGAGCTAATACAAGCGCATTAGCGGTGCTGCGAGGCCCGATCAGGAGACGTCCTTATAATCGGGGGGAGATTGTAACGAAGAAACGCGGGCAATTGATCCTGTTAAATGACTTTTATTGGTTCGCCAGTCAAAGACCTAACAGCGGTAGCACCGCCGAACGCGTTGCACGCGAGGGGATACAGGCGCTGGAGGGTAGTACCTGGTGTAACCAGTTGAGGCGGATTTCTTCGATTTCGACCCAGGCATCGCCGACGGGCGGTTGTTTGCATTGCTTGAATGCCTGGCAGCGGCCTGCGCTGTCCAGTCGGGCGAAGCAGCGACGGGGGCGGGTAAAGCTGAGCAGCGACCATAGACTGTTCATGGGCGGGCACCTCGGGAGTCAGTAACGCAAACACTACCGGCATGAGGTGACAGCCCCATGTATCGGTCATGACAAGGGGGTGACAGCAAGCGGCTAGTTAGCAAGTGCAGTGCACCGCTATACTGGCGACCTGTTTTACCCAGTCCTGGAGAGATGAGCATGTTGCAACGCCTGTTGTTCGGTTTGATTACTGTGACCAGTTTGACCCTGGTCGGCTGTGCCCACAGCCCGCAACAACTCAGCCCGCAACCCAAGCTGACCGCGCAACTGGCGCCAGTGGGACGTGGTCAACCGGTGGTGGTGCGTGTGGTGGACGGTCGTCCGGGGCCGACTCTGGGCACCCGTGGCGGCATGTATCCGGAGACCAGCGCGATCAGCGTCAGCAGCGCAGATCTGATCCCCAAGCTGCAAGCCCAGGCCGAAGCGGCTGTGCGTCTGTTGGGCTACACGCCGACGTCCAATGCGATGAATGCGCCAACCCTGACCGTGACCCTGGCCGAACTGAAATATCAGTCGCCCAAGGACACCATGTACGTGACCGAAGCGACCATCGGCGCAACCTTTCGCTCTGATGTGAAAAACGGCGGCCGTACCTATAGTGGCCGTTACGGCGCGTCGCTGGACCAGCGCTTTGGCATGGCACCGAACCAGGAAACCAACACCAAACTGGTGAGTGACGTACTGAGTGATGCCCTGACCCGAGTGTTTAAAGACCCGGCTATTGGTCGTTTGCTCGGCGAGTAATGCCAGTAAGACAAAAAGCCCGGACTCTGTGAGTTCGGGCTTTTTTATGGGCAAAGGTTTCAGGCGGCTTCGGCATACAGTTCAAGCCGGCTGACGCCGGTCAGCAGGTCCAGCTCGGGCAAGTCGGCATGGGTGTGGCCGCTGAGTGCGCAATAGACCAGCCAATGGTGATCCTGGACGTTGAATGCCAGACCTTCGATCAACGCCTGCTGTTCATCGCTGGGAGTGATGAGGTAGAGGCGGTCCTGGTTTTCTGCGTGCAGCATGACAAGCTCCGTGTCGGTGTCGAGGGGCCATAGAGTGACCTCTCTACATGACGATACGGTGACAGCTGAAATTACCCTGTGCCTGCAGGCGCGAGCTCTTGAAATCTCGCGAGACCGCGCCTGCAGCAGAGAAGGGGTTACAGAGGCAGGCCGGCCTTGACCCGATACTGGTTACGTACCGGCATCGCATACTGCAACACCAGATACGGCCGGTGTTCAACAGGGCAGGCGTCCATGCGGCGTTGCCATTCTTCCTGGGCCTTGGCCAGTTCTTCGGCAGGGAATACTTGCGCAGCCAGTGGAACCTGCAGTTGCGGGTCGGCATCACTCCATTGTGCGTACGCCAGGTAGTGCGCCGGGAACAGGCGATAGCCGCTCAGAATGTGCCGGTCCATTTCGCTGGCCAGCAATTTGCTGTCCTCGAATGGCTCGCTGACAGGTGTCGAAAAGTTAACGTGCACACGGCCCTTGTAGCCGGTAATGCCGTTGGCAATGCTGGTGTCGTCTTCGCCCGCAGCCTTGCTGTAAGTGCCCGTGGTGGCGCGTATGTACAGCTCGCGAGCCTTGGCCTGGTCACAGGGGTCGTATTCGTAGCTGATGGACACCGGAGTCAGGTTCAGTGACTGAATAACCTCGGCAAACGGCTCGTTTTTACGGCTCATATGGAACATTTTCAGAATCGCCGAATCAGTACGGTCATCACCGTCCTTGGCGCGGCCTTCAGCCTGTGCAATCCAGATCGACTGGCAGTCGTTGCGAATCGAATGGTTGATATAGGCCGACAGCAACTGATACGCCGCCAGCTTTTCACGGCGGCCGGTGATCGAGCGATGCACGATGAAGCTCTTGTTGAGGCGCATCAGATCGCTGACAAAGGGTTTTTGCAGCAGGTTGTCGCCAATGGCGATCCGCGGTGTTGGCAGGCCAGCGTGATAAACCGCGTAGTTGACGAAGGCCGGGTCCATCACGATATCGCGGTGGTTGGCCAGAAACAGATAGGCATTGCCGGCCTTCAACTGCTCGACGCCGGTGTAGGTCACACCGTCGGTTGCGTTTTCGATGGTGCGGTCGACATAGACTTCGACCTTGTCCTGTAAGGTGGCGACAGAAGTAACGCTGGCGAACTCTTTACGCAGACGATGCGCTATAAGGGGTTTTAACAACCAGCCGAAAGCGCCGGCCAGGCGCGGAAAGCGAAAGTGGGTCAGGATATCTAGAAACGCCTTGTCGCCGAGCAGCCGGGCCAGCACTGCTGGGACTTCTGCGTCGTCGTAAGGTCGGATGGTATCGAATTCGCCCATCATGCTCTCTTGTTGGAAACGGCTAGGGTTAGTACACAGGGCAGGACAAAAATAATAGCCCTGCAAATAGACGGCGATTATACGCACAAGTCACTCTGGAGACCGCGATGCTTGAGACTGAACACTACGATTGCCCGTATTGCGGTGAGGTGGCTGAAGCCGTGCTCGACCTCTCGGGTGGCGATCAGACCTACGTTGAAGATTGCCCCGTGTGTTGCCGGCCGATTGTGTTCCATCTTCAAACCGACGGTCAGGAGTGGATGCTTGATGTGCGTAGCGAGAACGAGTGATCACCATGCGCCGCATCTACGAGCCCCAGAATCTGATGGAAGCCGAGCTATTGCTGGGCATGCTTGCCAGTGAAGGGGTAGAGGCCCGACTGGACGGGGCTGATCTGGTCGGGGGGACCGGCGAGTTGCCGGCGCTCGGGTTGCTGGGGTTGACGGTGGCCGATGATCAGGCGCAATACGCGCGCCAGTTGATCGATGCGTACAATGCGGCGTCACCCGTGGCGGGCGATGAGCCTGAAAGCTTCCCGGATGTACTGATCTGCTGATCAGTGAATATTTTTTGCATCTATATAGAAGAGTTGTGCTGCCCCATGTGTGGACGTTTTGCCCTGTTTCGCTGGAACCCTGCATTTGCAGCCTTGCCCGGTTTTCCGGCGGATCAGCAGGCCCAGTGGAACATTTCACCCAATGACTCGGTATTGATCCTGCGTGCCGGTGCCGAACCCGGCCAGCGTGAACTGGCGCGGGCACGCTGGGGGCTGACCCCGCCGTGGCTGACTGACCTGTCGCGCACCCCGGCCCATGCCCGGGCCGAAACCGTGGCCGAGCAACCGATGTTTCGCGATGCCCTGCGCCAGCGCCGCTGCCTGATCCCGGCCAACGGTTTTTACGAATGGCGTGGGACCACGCGTAAAAGACCCTACTGGCTGACGCCGGGTGAGGGCGCTTCGCTGTTTTTTGCCGGCATCTGGGAGGCCTATCCGGTCGAGGGGCATGTGTGGCTCAGTACTGCGGTGATTACTCAGGCCGCCGCCAGTCAGCGTCGACCGCTGATTCTGGATGAGGCCGGGCAGCAGGCCTGGCTCGACCCTGAAACCCCGCTGCAGGACCTTCAGGCATTGCTCGCCAGCCCGCAAACGCCATTGCGCGAACGGCCGCTGGCCAATCTGGTCAATGATCCAAAACTTAATGCGCCCGAGTGTCTGACACCGGGTTGAGATACGATGCGCGCCATGTTTATGGAGAGTCATGATGGGTAAGTTAGCGGTAGTGTGCGCGGTGGGCGCCGGGGTATTGCTCGCAGGTTGCCAGGCGGTGAACACCACCAGTGGCGGCGCGGTAGGGGTTGAGCGCAAGCAGTACATGTTCAGCATGCTGTCGAGTCAGCAAGTGGATCAGATGTATGCGCAGTCGTACCAGCAGACTGTCACCGAGGCCAGCAGCAAAGGCGCACTGGACAAAACCAGCGCCAACGCCAAGCGTTTGCAAGCCATTGCCAACCGCCTGGTTGCCCGGGCGCCGTTTTTTCGTCCGGATGCCGCGCAATGGAACTGGGAGGTCAATCTGATCAAGAGCGACGAGCTCAACGCCAACTGTGGCCCGGGCGGCAAGATCATTTTCTATAGCGGGATCATTGATCAGCTCAAGCTCAGCGACGACGAAATCGCCGCCATCATGGGCCATGAAATTGCCCACGCCTTGCGCGAGCACGGGCGTGAATCCATGTCCAAAGCCTATGGCATCGAGATCGCCAAACAGGGCGCGGGTGCGTTGTTGGGCCTGGGCCAGGACAGCCTGCAACTGGCCGATACCGTGGTCAACTACAGCCTGACGCTGCCCAACAGCCGCAGCAACGAAAACGAAGCCGACCTGATCGGCCTTGAGCTGGCTGCCCGGGCGGGTTACAACCCGAATGCAGCGATTACCCTGTGGCAGAAAATGGCCGCGCAAGCGCAAGATGCGCCGCCGGAATTCATGAGCACCCACCCGGCGTCCAGCAGCCGGATTGCGGCATTGCAAGCGGCGATCCCCAAGGTGATGCCGCTGTATGAGCAAGCGCCGAAGACCCAGTAGGGTTAAGACCGCAGTGTTCCCATAGCCGGCAAGCCAGCTCCCACAATTCAGACCGCCTTGTGGGAGCCTGGCTTGCCGGCGATTGCATTGGCCTGCATCGCAGAACGCCTGCAGGGATCAGTGGCCGTTACAGCCAGCCGCTGATCACCATCGCCTTGTACACCGCCACTATGGCCAGCACGAAGAACGCGGTCGCGGCCAGTCGGCGAATCAGGGTCAATGGCAGTTTGTCGGCCGCAAAGTTACCCGCCAGCACCACCGGCACGTTGGCAATCAGCATGCCCAGGGTGGTACCGATAATCACCAGCCACAAATCCGGGTATTGCGCCGCCAGCATCACGGTCGCAACCTGGGTCTTGTCACCCATTTCAGCGATGAAGAATGTAATCAGCGTGGTGATGAAGGGGCCGTATTTGCGGGCTGTACTGGCCTCGTCGTCGTCCATCTTGTCCGGGACCAGAGTCCACAGGGCCGTGGCGGCAAAGCTCGCGGCGAGCACCCAGTGCAACATCACATCGGTGAAGAAGGTGCTGAACCAGGCGCCCACGGCACCGGCTGCCGCATGGTTGGCGAGGGTTGCCACCACGATGCCGGCGATGATCGGCCAGGGTTTGCGAAAGCGTGCGGCGAGAATCAGCGCGAGCAGTTGCGTCTTGTCACCGATTTCGGCCAAGGCAACGATTGCTGTAGGAACGAGTAAGGAATCGAGCATCATCAGGTAGTTTTCCAGGGGCGGGTCGACACGGCTATGACACGTACAGCCTTCCCGCCCCGGGTAAGGTGTTCGTGTCATAGGTCTTGTCAAACCCCGGTCCGTCTGTGCGGACACCTGGGTCGCATGCACCATGGTCTGTTGACCAAGTATGTTGACGCATGCCGGACGAGCGCGAGGCTCGTGGGAGACTACTCCCCTAGGACGGAGCGGATTTTGCCTAGGCAAATCCGATCCGGCAAGCCCTTATTGCGCTTTTCTGTCAGCGGCGTTTGGCGCTGTAAATCCGGAAACCCTGACCTTGCGCCTTGACTGTGCAGTGGCCGAACTGCTCTTCGATCAGCGGCTGGTAGCGCAGGAAGCTATTGGCTACAAGACGAAGTTCGCCACCTGTTTTCAGATGTTTGACTGCTTTTTGCAGCAAGTTTTCTGTGGCGTGGTAATCGGTATGAACCCCGACGTGAAACGGCGGATTGCTCAAAATCGAGTTCAGGCCCATGGGCGCCGCATCAATGCCATCGCCGGTAATGACCTCGGCTTCCAGACCGTTTGCGGCAAGGGTCAGACGACTGCTGGCGGTGGCAAAGGCATCGACATCGAGCAGGGTGACGTTGTTATGCGGGTAGCGGCGCTTGACTGCGGCTCCCAGCACCCCGGCACCGCAGCCGAAGTCCAGCACGTGGCCGCTGGGCAGTTTGTCCAGGTGCTCCAGCAACAGGGCGCTGCCCCGATCCAGGCGGCCATGGCTGAACACACCCGGCAGGCTGACGACTTTCAACGGGCCTTCGGCCAGCGGCAGTTCGTAATGCTGGGCGAGGTCGGCGAGCACCGGTGCGGCCGGGGCGTTGACCACAGTGACTTGCCACAGCTGGCAATGACGCGCGCTGTCGAGCTTGCGCGGCTTGCCAAACGGAACCAGTTGCTTGGATGCGCCTTCGATTCCGCCCTTCTTTTCGCCCACCAGAAATACGTCCGCACCGGGCAGGCGAGCCGCCACGGCGTTGAGCAGATAATCAGCCAGTTCCTTGGACTTGGGCAGAAACACCACGGCGGTGTCGAAGCTGCGCTCAGGCAGCTCGATGCCGAAATGCACCCGTCCTTCAAAGCGCGCATCCAGGGTGGCCTGGTCGCCGGCGCGCCAGCACCAGCCGTGGGCATTTGGCAGTTCGCCGAGCAATTCGTCAGCCGGTAATCCTACCAACAGCAACGAGCCCTGAAAGTATTCAGGCTGACGAAGCAGTACTTCACTGCGCGGATCCATAATCTGCTCCTCAAAAAGGGCCGCAGTCTATCAACTGACGACCCGCAGCGCTGTACCGTTAAAGAATGCTTCGGCGTTTTGCGTCAGTTGGCCGACGATCCGCTGGCGCGCTTCACGACTGCCCCAGGCGCTGTGCGGAGTAATGATCAGGCGCGGGATGTCATGGGCAAGCAGCGGGTTGCCGTCGCGCGGCGGTTCGACGCTCAGTACGTCGGTGGCCGCGCCGCCCAGATGGCCGCTGCGCAGCGCATTGGCCAGGGCCAGTTCATCAATCATGCCGCCGCGGGCAGTGTTGACCACAAAGGCCCCCGGCTTGAGCAGTGCCAGTTCACGGGCGCCGATAAAATTGCGAGTGTGTTCATTGAGCGGGCAGTGAAAGGTCAGGGCGTCGACCTGTGGCAGCAACTCATCCAGTGGCAGCCGGTCGGCTCGGGCCGGACGGCCGGGGATCTGGCCCAGCAAGACGCGCATGCCAAAGGCTTCGGCCAGCCGGGCCACGGCGCTGCCCAGTTCACCGTGACCGAACAGGCCCAGGGTCTTGCCTTCGAGTTCGACAATCGGGAAGTCCAGCAAGCAGAACTGCCTGGCCTGTTGCCACTGGCCCGCAGTCACGGCTTTGTTGTAGTCGACAAGGCGGGTGGCCAGTGCCAGCAACAGCCCCAGAGTGTGCTGGGCCACCGAGGGCGTGCCGTAGCCCTGGCAGTTGGCGACGGTAATGCCGCGTGCGCGTGCGGCTTCAAGGTCAACGTTATTGGTGCCGGTGGCCGCCACCAGAATCAGCTTCAGCTCGGGGCAGGCCGCGAGGGTTCGGGCATTGAGCTGGATTTTATTGCTGATGGCCACGCTGGCGCCTTGCAGACGTTCGATCAGGTTATCGGCGTCGGTGTCCGACCACAGCTGCAACTCGCTGAAACACTGGCGCAGAGGGGCAAGGTCGAGGTCGCCCAGATCCAGTGAGGTGTGATCCAGGAATACTGCGCGCTGAGTGTTCGTCATCAACTGTACCTTTTGTGCTGTCGAGTGAAGGCGTAATGTGGCGAGCCTAACAGAAGAAACAATTTGTAATGGAGCCGTGCATGTACTGGACAGAATTTTTGACCGTTGCCCTGATTCACTTGCTGGCCGTGGCCAGCCCCGGGCCCGACTTTGCTGTGGTGGTGCGTGAAAGCGTGACTCACGGCCGTCGCGCCGGGATGTTTACCGCCTTCGGTGTGGGCACGGCAATTTTCGTCCATGTCGGCTATTCGCTGCTGGGGATCGGGATCATTGTCTCGCAGTCGATTGTGTTGTTTAACGCCCTCAAATGGCTGGCAGCTGCCTACCTGCTGTACATCGGGATCAAGGCATTGCGCGCCAGGCCTGCTGATCCGGCAGCCGTGGCTGCTTCTTTGCCGGTTGGCGAGCGCACTGCGCGCGGAGCCTTCACTTCGGGCTTTGTAACCAATGGCCTGAACCCTAAAGCCACGCTGTTTTTCCTGTCGTTGTTTACCGTGGTCATCAATCCGCATACGCCACTGTCCATTCAGGCCGGGTATGGCGTGTACCTGGCGGTCGCGACGGGGCTGTGGTTTTGCATGGTTGCGATGTTGTTCAGCCATCAGCGCGTGCGCACCGGCTTTGCACGCATGGGCCACTGGTTTGATCGCACCATGGGCGCGGTGCTGGTCGCCCTGGGTGTGAAGCTTGCGTTCACTGAGATGAATTGATTTTTCGTATCGCTCCATGGGCCCACCCCGGCTAGCGGGAACGCTGCAGGGGCTGGCTTGGCCGCAACGCGAGCCAGCCAGTTGGCCACAGGTTTGGCGTTGCGCCACCGGCGATCTTGTCAATTTCTGGTTTTCCTTCATCCTTGCGGCTCATTGTGCGTGCCCTCGGAGAAGTATCGATGTCCTCAGTCAACCGGTTCTGGCGCCAGGTCAAACTGCCACTGGCAGTCAGCCTTGTCTCGACGCTCGCCGGGCCCGCCTGGGGCGTGAGCTTTAACATAGGCGAGATCGAAGGCCAGATCGATTCCGAACTGTCCATTGGCGCCAGCTGGTCCACGGCCAAGGCCGATCGCAAGCTGATCGGCGCCAACAACGGCGGCAAGGGGCAATCGCAAATCTCGGATGATGGCCGCCTCAACTTCAAGCGCGGCGAAACCTTCTCCAAGATTTTTACCGGCATCCACGGGCTGGAGCTCAAGTACGGCGACAGCGGTGTGTATGTCCGGGGCAAGTATTGGTACGACTTTGAACTGCAGGATGACAGTCGTCCCTTCAAACCAGTCAGCGACAGTGGGCGCAAAGCCTCGGCCCAGTCTGCCGGAGCCCAGTGGCTGGATGCCTACGCCTATCACAACTACGCCATTGCCGATCAGCCCGGGGCCGTGCGCCTGGGCAAACAGGTGGTCAACTGGGGTGAGAGCAGCTTTATCGGTGGCGGGATCAATGCCATCAACCCGACAGATGTCGCGGCGTATCGGCGACCGGGCACTGAATACAAAGACGGACTGGTGCCGGTCAATCTGTTCTACATTTCGCAAAACCTCACCGACAACCTCTCGGCCCAAGCCTTTTATCAACTGGACTGGGAGCAGTCAGAAACCGATAACTGCGGAACATTTTTCTCCCAGTCCGACGTAACCGCCGACGGTTGTGACGGCAATTATCGAGTGATGAGCAAACGTTCGGCACTGAATGTGGCGGACCTTTCAGCCCTGACGTCGGCGGGTGTCGATGTGAACGGCGAGGGCGTGCTGGTGCGTCGTGGTGCTGATCGCGATGCGCGCAACAGCGGGCAGTTCGGCGTGGCCATGCACTACGTGTTCGAGCCGCTGGACACCGATTTCGGCGCCTACTTCATGAACTACCACAGCCGCGATCCGATCCTCAGCGGGCGTGCAGCATCGCAGTCGGCCTACGACTCGGCCTCGGCTGCAGGCGCTCTGGCGCCGATGATCGTCGCCGGTAACTCCAGTTACTACGTCGAGTATCCCGAGGATATCCGCCTGTACGGCCTGAGCTTCGCCACCACCTTGTCCACAGGCTCGGCATGGAAAGGTGAACTGAGTTATCGGCCCAATGCGCCGGTACAGCTCAACAGCAATGATCTGCTGTACGCCAATGTGACCCTGTTGCCGGGACTGGCCGCTGCATCGCCGCTGAGCGTTACTCCGGGTGCCGATTCCCAGGGCTATCGGCGCAAGGAGATCACTCAGTTTCAGACCTCTCTGACCCATGTCTTCGACAATGCCATGGGAGCTGACCGGCTGACCTTGATCGGTGAGGTTGGCGTGAGCCACGTGGCCGGTCTCGGCGGCAGTTTGCGCTACGGGCGTGATCCGGTATTTGGTAGCGACGGCAACGACGGCTTCACCACGGCTAATTCATGGGGCTATCGCGCACGTGCCGTATGGGCCTACAACAACGTGTTTAACAGCCTCAACCTGAAGCCGAATCTGGCCTGGTCCCACGATGTCAGCGGCTATTCGCCGGGCCCCGACAATACCTTTGCTGAAGGGCGCAAGGCAGTGAGCATGGGCATTGATGCCGAGTACCAGAACACCTACACCAGCAGCCTTTCATACACCAATTTCTTTGGTGGGCGTTACAGCACGGTCAGCGACCGGGACTTTATGACGCTCACGGTGGGGGTGAAGTTTTAAGCCGCAGCTCAGAGCCCGTGGAGAAGGGGTTGGCTGGCGCTTTTTGATATAAATATTTTCACTTTGTTGATTTCTGAAATAATACGTGTCATCTATAGCCGCACACAGTCGACGGACTGATCCTGCGCGCCAGCTTGGATGGCAAGTGTTTCTTCACCCCCGAACGCCCTTCAGGAGTCAATAATTTGAACAAGACAGTACTTCTAGGTGCACTGGCCCTGTGCGCTTTCAGCTTTGTGGCCCGCGCCGATGACGCGCCTCTGCGTATTGGTATCGAAGCGGCCTACCCACCGTTTTCGATGAAAACCCCTGAAGGTGAGATCAGCGGTTTTGACTACGACATTGGCAACGCGCTGTGCGAGGAGATGAAAATCAAATGCACCTGGGTGGTCCAGGAGTTCGACGGCATGATTCCTTCGCTCAAAGTGCGCAAGGTTGATGCGGTGCTGTCTTCCATGTCGATTACCGAAGACCGGCTCAAGTCCGTCGATTTCAGCAAAAAGTACTACCACACGCCCGGCAAGTTCGCGATGAAGGCGGGCACTGTGATCAACGATCCGCTGGTGGATCTCAAGGGCAAACGTGTCGGGGTGCAGCGCTCTTCGACCTATGACCGCTTTGCCACCCAAAAGCTTGAGACGGCCGGGGTCGTGGTGGTGCGCTACTCGACCCAGAGTGAAGCCTTCCTCGATCTGGTCTCGGGCCGTCTGGATGCCACGCTCGCCGATATCATCTACACCGATGAAAGCTTTATCAAAACCCCGCTGGGCCAGGGATACGCCCTGGTCGGACCGGATATCAACGACCCTGCCTTCTTCGGCCGGGGCGCAGGCATCGCTGTGCGTAAAGGCGACACGGCCAACGCCGAACGCCTGAATGCCGCCATTGATGCAATCCGCGCCAACGGCAAGTACGAACAAGTGATGACCAAGTACTTCACGTACGACATCTACGGTCAAAGGTAAGTCAACCCGTATCCCTGATGCGGCTCCCCCGGTGGGAGTCGCCGGGGCTTGTCTCGCGCGTTTTTTGGCGCTCGCTTGAGGAACTTCATCATGCTCCACGGCTACGGATCGAGCATTCTCGAGGGTGCCTGGCTGACCGTAAATCTGGCTCTGACCGCCATGGCCCTGGCCATTGTCCTGGGACTGATTGGCGCGACGCTGCGCTTGTCACCGATCAAGTGGCTGGCACGGCTGGGAGAGGTCTATACCACCCTGATTCGCGGTATTCCGGATCTGGTACTGATTCTGCTGATTTTCTATGGCGGTCAGGATCTGGTGAACCGCATCGCTATGGCCCTGGGCTCCACGGACTATATCGATATCAACCCCTTTGTCGCGGGGGTCTGCACCATGGGCTTCATCTTTGGTGCCTATCTCTCGGAAACCTTTCGCGGTGCATTTATGGCCATCCCCAAAGGCCAGATCGAGGCGGGGCTGGCGTATGGCATGGGCAGCGCCCAGGTGTTCTGGCGAATTCTGGTACCGCAGATGGTCCGTTTCGCACTGCCGGGGTTCACCAATAACTGGCTGGTGCTGACCAAGTCCACTGCGCTGATCTCGGTCATTGGCTTGCAGGACATGATGTTCAAAGCCAAAAGCGCAGCAGATGCGACCCATGAACCCTTTACGTTTTTTCTCGCCGTGGCGGGGCTGTATCTGATGCTGACCAGCGTGTCATTGCTGGTGCTGCGCTTTCTGGGACGACACTACTCGGTCGGCATAAAAGCCGCTGAGTTGTGATTGGGAGCACCTCATGATTCTTGATTACAACCTGATCTGGGAAAACCTGCCGCTGTATTTCGGTGGCGCGCTGATAACCCTCAAGGTACTGCTGATTTCCCTGTTCTTTGGCCTGGTGCTGGCGATTCCGCTGGCGCTGATGCGAGTCTCGCGATCGCCTTTGATCAACTTTCCGGCCTGGCTCTACACCTATGTCATTCGTGGCACGCCGATGCTGGTGCAGCTGTTTCTGATCTATTTCGGGCTGGCGCAGTTTGAAGCCGTGCGCCAGAGCGTGTTTTGGCCATACCTGTCCAGCGCCACCTTTTGTGCGTGCATGGCGTTTGCGATCAATACCAGTGCCTACAGCGCGGAACTGCTGGCGGGCAGTCTGAAGTCCATCCCCTATGGCGAGATCGAAGCGGCCAAAGCCATGGGCATGTCGCGAGTGACTTTGTATCGGCGGATTCTCCTGCCTTCGGCCCTGCGCCGGGTGTTGCCGCAGTACAGCAACGAAGTGCTGATGATGATGCAGACCACGAGCCTGGCGTCGATTGTCACCCTCGTCGATATCACCGGGGCCGCCCGTACGGTCAGTGCACGTTATTACCTGCCGTTTGAAGCGTTCATTACCGCGGCGGTTTTCTATCTGGTGCTGACCTTTATTTTGACCCGTCTGTTCAAGCTGGCCGAGCGCCGCTGGCTGGCGTATCTGGCACCGCGCAAATACTGAGGGGCGTGTTATGGAACACATTAAATACCTGTTGCCGTGGAGCGCCTCGGGCACTGAGCGCCACCTGTCCCTGTTTCGTTTTGGCCAGGGCACGCGCAAGGCCTACATCCAGGCCTCGCTGCACGCGGACGAGCTGCCGGGGATGCGCGTTGCGGTGGAGCTCAAGCGTCGCCTGCTGGAGCTTGAGGGGCAAGGCCGGTTGAACGGGGTGATCGAGCTGGTGCCGATGGCCAACCCCATCGGCATTGCCCAGATGTTTCAGGCGACCCACCAGGGGCGCTTTGAGTTTTCCAGCGGCAAGAATTTCAATCGTGACTTCCCAGTGCTGGCAGACGGCGTGGCTGAGCGGGTGGCCGGCCAGTTGGGTGGCGATGCCGAGGCCAACACACTGCTCATCCGCCGGGCCATGCTCGATGTGCTGAGTGAGCAGCCAGCCCCGGCCTCGGAGCTCGATGGCTTGCGTTGCCTGTTGCTGCGCCATGCCTGTGACGCCGATGTGGTACTGGATCTGCACTGTGATTTCGAGTCGATCATGCTGCTGTACGCCTTGCCGCAAAACTGGCCGCGCTTGCGCTCGCTGGCCGCGCGTTTGCGCGCCGGGGTGGCCCTGTTGGCAGAGGATGCGGGGGGCAGTGCGTTTGATGAAGCCTGTGCGCTGCCCTGGTTGCACCTGGCCGAGCGCTTTCCCGAGGCTGAGATTGCCCTGGGCTGTATCGCCACCACCATTGAACTGCGCGGCATGGCGGATACCGAGTCGGGGCCATGCGTGGAGAGTGCGGAGGCGATTCTCGGCTATCTCGCCGAGCAAGGGCTGATCAGCGGTGCATGGCCGGACGCCCCGGTTCACAGCTGTGAGGCCATGCCGTTTGCGGGTGCCCAGTACGCCTATGCACCGCATCCGGGGGTTGTGAGCTTTATCCAGCCGCTGGGGGCGCGGGTCAAAGCGGGCGATCCGCTGTTTGAAGTGATGGACCCGCTGACTGATCGCCACAGTGTGGTGCGTGCCAGTACCGACGGCATCCTCTATGCCCGTGAACGCCTGCGCTTTGCCCAGCCCGGTTTGTGGCTGGCCAAAGTTGCCGGCAATACCCTTATTCGCCAAGGTCGCTTGCTTAGCGACTGATCCCGAGAGTGGATGTCATGTACAAACTTGAAGTTCAGGATTTGCACAAAAGCTACGGCTCCCATGAAGTGCTCAAGGGCGTTTCGTTGCAGGCGAAGGCCGGGGATGTGACCAGTATCATCGGTTCCAGTGGTTCCGGGAAAAGTACGTTCTTGCGGTGCATCAACCTGCTGGAGCAACCCAGCGGCGGCAGTATCGTGCTCGACGGCGAACCGCTCAAACTGATCAGTAGCAGGCGGGGAGGGCTTGAGGCGGCAGATCCGAAACAGTTGCAGCGCATGCGGTCGCGACTGTCGATGGTGTTTCAACATTTCAATCTGTGGTCGCACATGAATGCTCTGGAAAACGTCATGGAGGCCCCGGTGCACGTGCTCGGCATGGGCAAGGGCGAAGCGCGGAACAGGGCCGAGCATTACTTGAACAAGGTCGGCGTGGCGCACCGCATGCGCGCCTGGCCGGCCCATATGTCCGGCGGTGAACAGCAGCGTGTGGCGATTGCCCGGGCCCTGGCCATGGAGCCGGAAGTGATGCTGTTCGACGAGCCGACTTCGGCCCTGGATCCTGAGTTGGTGGGGGACGTGCTCAAAGTGATGCAGGATCTGGCGCAGGAGGGGCGGACCATGGTGGTGGTCACTCACGAAATGGGCTTTGCCCGTGAGGTTTCCAACCAGCTTGTGTTCCTTCATCAGGGTGTGGTTGAAGAGCGTGGCGACCCGCGCAAGGTGCTGGCCAATCCTCAGTCTGAACGCCTGCAGCAGTTTCTTTGCGGCAGTTTGAAATAGCCGGCGACCGCTTCGGATACACTTCGGGGCGTCACAAGTCGACGCAGTGTCTACTGCACGGACCGGCTTTGGGCGCCACCCCTTTTTTATCCACAGGGAATGTTGAGCCGGATATGCCAAGCCCATCCAAAGACACCACGATTTATGCCGCCGCGGTCATGCGCAAGCTGGCAGAGATCGTGCCCGAGTTGCAGCCTTCATTGCGCAAGGTCGCCGATTTTATCCTGCGTCATCCGCTGCGTGCCGCGACCCTGACGATTGAGGAAATGGCCCACGAGACCAGCACCTCGCCAGCGGCGGTCAATCGCCTGGCCAAAGCCCTGAATCTGGGCGGGTACAGCGGCATGAAGGCCGAGCTGGTGGCAACACTGCAACAAGTGGTGTCTCCGGTGGACAAGCTGCGTAACGAACTGGCCCATCGTCCGGACGGGGCGTTTGGCCTGCATGAACAAATTCAAAGTGCCAGCAGCAACCTGGCCACGGCCGCGACCAGCAATCATCCGGACACCTTTGAAGCCTTTGTGAATCACCTGGTCAAGGCGCGCAAGATTTACATCCTGGGCTTCGGTAACAGTGTCTATTTCGCGGGCCTGGCGGCCTCGACCCTGATTCCGTTTTGTGCCGATGCCACGGCTATCAGCATGGAAGGCGGTAACGAAAACGCCGCCTATCGACTGGCTGCGATTACTGATCAGGATGTTTTACTGGCGATCTCTCTGCCGCGGTATTCCATCGACACCCTGCAACTTTCCCGCTTCGCCAGCGAGCGCGGTGCCACGGTGCTGGCCATTACCGACTCACCTGCCTCGCCTCTGAGCAGCATTGCCCGGCATGTGCTGTTTGCCCCGGCCGACCATCCGGTGCTGACCAGCTCCAGCATCGCAGTACTTGCCTTGATCGAAGGACTGGTGGCGGGGGTCATGGCGCGGAACAAGGAGGCGGTCAAACTGGCGACAGAACTGACAGAGAGCGTCATGTCTTACCTGCATATTCCTGTGGGCAGTAAATTGACTAAAAAGTAATCAGCGATGCCGGTGTGGGCAGGGCATATCTATTTGTGGGCAGGCGATCGGACGACTATCGTTTATGGAACACGAATATTGGCGGCCTGAGGAATTTTTACCGCTGGTCGCGTTCCAACGCCCACAGAGGTCTAATGCCAACGACCTTTGCCTCCAGAAAGACTGACAGGAGCTTCACCATGTTCACCTCGCGTCGTTTGATTATTGCCGCAAGTGCTATCGCCTTGCTGGCAGGCTGCGCCTCGCCCAACCCATATGACAATCAAGGCCAGGCCTCTTCGGGCATGAGCAAAACCGCTACCTATGGTGGTCTTGGGGCGTTGGCCGGTGCCGTTGCCGGTGCTGCCATCGACCATAACAACCGTGGCAAGGGTGCATTGATCGGTGCCGCAGTGGCAGGTCTGGGGGCCGCAGGTTACGGCTACTACGCAGACAAGCAGGAAGCTGCGTTGCGCGCGAGTACGGCCAACACCGGGATTGAAGTTCAGCGTCAGGGCGACAACATTACCCTGGTGATGCCGGGCAACATTACGTTTGCCACCAGCTCGGCGAACATTGCTCCCAGCTTCTATCAGCCGTTGAACAACCTGGCGAACTCGCTGAAGCAGTTCAACAACCAGAACCTGATTCAGATCGTCGGCTATACGGACAGCACCGGGAACTACAACTACAACATGCAGTTGTCCCAGCAGCGTGCGCAAAGCGTGGCGACCTATCTGACGTCCCAGGGTGTCAGCGGTCAGTACCTGTCGGTCAGCGGTAAAGGCCCGGCCGACCCGATTGCCAGTAACGCCACGCCTGATGGCCGTGCTCAGAACCGCCGCGTGCAGATCACCCTGGCACCGATTCCGGGCGTGAACTACCAGCAGCAGGGGCAAGTTCAGCAGTACCCGTAAGACCCAGGTCTTGCAGGTGCCGCAGGCATTTGCTGGCAGCATAAAAAAAGCCCCGTGATCCTTACCGATCACGGGGCTTTTTGTTGAGCGCTTTACCGGATGAATTACTTCTTCAGGCCGTAATGCTCATCGAGCATGCCGGGGGCGTTCGGGGTTTTTGGCGCGTAGTCCAATGGTGGCTCAGTGCTGTGCGGCGGGGTGATGCGCTCGCGATGCGGTTGAGGGACATCAGAGTGCAGAGCGGCCAGCAGACGTTGGCGAGTTTGCTCGTCCAGGGCCAAACGGTTGGCGCCCTCGGCGAGGTGGTCTTGTACGTCCTGGTAGCTCTGAGTGAGTTTTTTCACCAGATTGGCGGTGCTGTTGAAGTGGGTAACCACTTCACTTTGATAACTGTCAAAACGTTTCTGAATGTCGTCCAGCTGACGCTGCGTGCTGTTAGGCGCGGCATTAGGCAGCAGACGCGCGATCAGAAAACCAATGGCGACACCTGCAACCAGGGCTAGAGTCGGCAATAACCAAATCAAGAGCGAGTGTTCCACGAGTCCTTCCTCTATAAACGGCTTTGCTTTACGTTAACGGCTCGGACCTGCGCTGTATACCGCGATGCACTCGCAAATATGCCAGACAGAATCTATCAGCTAGACGAGTCGACCCAGTTTGAGGTCACGGAGTTCCTTCTTGCTTACCCGCGAAACCCCTGTAGTAATTGATGGCCCTGTGGGCCAACTGGAAGCCTTGTACCTCGATTTGCCTGAGCCAAAAGGCCTGGCGCTACTGTGTCACCCCAACCCGGTTCAGGGTGGGACGATGATGAATAAAGTGGTTTCGACCCTGCAACGTACCGCCCGTGATGCTGGCCTGATTACATTGCGATTTAATTATCGCGGTACGGGAGCCAGCGAAGGCAGCCATGACATGGGCAGCGGCGAAGTCGACGATGCGCTGGCGGCTGCCCTCTGGTTGCGCGCCCGGCACCCGGAACTGCCGATCACCTTGCTCGGTTTTTCGTTTGGCGGTTTTGTGGCAGCCAGCCTGGGCGGTCGCCTTGAAGCCCGGGGCGAGAAACTGTCGCGCCTGTTCATGGTGGCCCCGGCGGTGATGCGTTTGCGCGCCGAAGACGATTTGCCCCAAGCCTGTGCGGTGACCGTAATTCAGCCCGAAACCGATGAAGTGATCGACCCGCAACTGGTCTATGACTGGTCAAACGCGCTGTCACGCCCCCATGAGCTGCTTAAAGTGGCAGAATGCGGGCACTTTTTTCACGGCAAGCTGCCTGAGCTCAAAGAGTTGGTAGCGCCACGCCTTTCGAATTGATTGCAGCCTGATAAGCGATTACCCATGACCACTCGTACCCGTATTCTCACCGGTATCACCACCACCGGCACGCCGCACCTGGGCAACTATGCCGGGGCTATTCGCCCTGCAATCGTGGCCAGCCTGGACAGTAATGCCGACTCGTTTTACTTCCTGGCTGACTACCATGCCCTGATCAAATGCGATGACCCGCAGCGCATTCAGCGCTCGCGTCAGGAAATCGCTGCGACCTGGCTGGCGGCAGGGCTGGATGTCGAGCGTGTGACCTTCTATCGCCAGTCAGATATCCCGGAAATCCCGGAGCTGACCTGGTTGCTGACCTGCGTAGCGTCCAAGGGCTTGCTCAACCGTGCTCACGCCTACAAGGCTTCGGTCGACAAGAACCTGGAAAACGGCGAGGACCCGGATGCGGGCATCACCATGGGGCTGTTCAGCTACCCGGTGCTGATGGCTGCAGACATCCTGATGTTCAACGCCAACAAGGTGCCGGTCGGTCGCGACCAGATCCAGCACGTTGAAATGGCCCGTGATATTGGCCAGCGCTTCAATCACCTGTTCGGCCAAGGCAACGATTTTTTCGCCATGCCGGAAGCGATAATTGAAGAAAGCGTTGCCACCTTGCCGGGGCTTGACGGGCGCAAGATGTCGAAAAGCTATGACAACACCATTCCGTTGTTCAGTAGCGCCAAAGACATGAAAAGCGCGATTTCGCGGATCGTCACCGACTCCCGTGCGCCGGGCGAAGCCAAGGACCCGGACAATTCGCACCTGTTCACTCTGTATCAAGCCTTCTCTACGCCTGAGCAGTGCGCAGAGTTCCGTGGCGAGTTGTTGCAGGGCCTGGGCTGGGGCGAAGCCAAAGAGCGTCTGTTCAAGCTGCTGGATGCCGACCTGGGCGAGTCCCGCGAGCGTTATCACGAACTGATGTCGCGCCCGTCCGATATGGAAGAAATCCTTCTGGCCGGGGCCCAGAAAGCCCGCAAAACCGCGACCCCGTTTCTGGCGCAGTTGCGTGAAGCGGTTGGCCTGCGCTCGTTTGTCGGCGCTGCCCAGACGGCCACGACCAGCAAGAAGAAAGCCACCAAGGGCCCGCGCTTCGTCAGCTTCCGCGATGAAGACGGCAGCTTCCGTTTCCGCCTGCTGGCAGCCGATGGCGAGCAACTGCTGTTGTCGCGCAACTTTGCGGATGGCAAAACCGCAGGTCAGGTGAGCAAACAGCTGCAAGCGGGGGGCGTGCTTGATATTCGTCCTCAGGACCTGAGCTTCAGCGTCTGGCTGGATGACGGGTGCGTCGCCGACAGCCCGGCATTCGCCGATAGTGCGACCCGTGACGCGGCAATCGAAGCCTTGCGTGTGGCGCTGGTGCCTGCGCAGGATTAAAAAGTGCGGCGTTTCGACTCAGGGTTGATTGCCATTCCCAAGGGCCGTCGCTACAGTGGCGGCCCGTTTCTGTTGCCTTGCTAACGAATTATGACGCCTCTAGAACGATATCAAGCTGATCTGAAACGCCCGGACTTCTTCCACGATGCCGCGCAGGAAAACGCTGTGCGCCATCTGCAGCGTCTGTATGACGACCTGGTTGCCTCTTCGCAGAGCAAGCCAGGCCTGTTCGGCAAGCTGTTCGGCAAAAAAGAACAGGCTCCGGTCAAGGGGCTGTATTTCTGGGGCGGTGTGGGCCGGGGTAAAACTTACCTGGTCGATACGTTCTTTGATGCGCTGCCGTTCAAACAGAAGGTGCGTACCCACTTTCACCGTTTCATGAAGCGTGTGCATGAAGAAATGCGCACCCTCAATGGTGAAAAGAACCCGCTGACCATCATCGCCAGGCGGTTCGCCGATGAAGCGCGGGTGATCTGCTTTGACGAGTTTTTTGTATCGGACATTACCGATGCCATGATCCTCGGCACCCTGATGGAAGAGTTGTTCAAAAATGGCGTGACCCTGGTCGCGACCTCGAACATCGTGCCGGACGGTCTGTACAAGGACGGTCTGCAGCGGGCGCGCTTCCTGCCGGCGATTGCGCTGATCAAGCAGAACACCGATATCGTCAACGTCGACAGCGGCGTCGATTATCGTCTGCGCCACCTGGAGCAGGCCGAGCTTTACCATTTCCCGCTGGATGAGGCTTCCGAGAAGTGCCTGCGCGAGAGTTTTAAAGCGTTGACGCATAACTCTTCCAAGGTGATCGAGAATGACGATCTGGTGATCGAGAACCGGACCATTCGCGCGCTGCGTACCTGTGATGATGTGGCCTGGTTTGATTTCCGCGAGCTGTGCGATGGCCCGCGTAGCCAGAACGATTACATCGAACTGGGCAAGATTTTCAATGCGGTGATCATCAGCGGTGTGGAGCAGATGGACGTCAAGACTGACGACATCGCGCGACGCTTTATCAACATGGTCGATGAGTTCTATGACCGGGGCGTAAAGCTGATCATCTCGGCTGAAGTCGAGCTTAAAGATCTGTACAAGGGCGGGCGCCTGAACTTCGAGTTCCAGCGCACCCTGAGCCGCCTGCTTGAGATGCAGTCCCATGAATACCTGACGCGGGCGCACAAGCCATAGTCGAGCGCTGTATCAAAAAAGGCCTGCATTGCAGGCCTTTTTTATATCTCGCGATCCATGCAGGAGTCGGACTCGCTGCCACAGAGCGCCTGGTTGAAGGTCAGGCGGCCTGCTGGAACTGCTGGCGGTATTGATTGGGCGACAGTTCGGTGTGCTGCCTGAACAGCCGTGCAAAGAAGCTGGCGTCGTCGTAGCCCACGTCGTAGCTGATGGTCTTGATGCTCTTGCGGGAGGCCGAGAGCAGGCCCTTGGCGGTCTCTATGCGCAGGCGTTGCAGGTAGTGCAAGGGTTTGTCGCCTGTTGCCATCTGAAAGCGGCGCATAAAGTTGCGGATGCTCATGCCGTGTTCACGGGCTACGTCTTCAAAGCGGAACTTGTCCGCAAAATGCTCTTCGAGCCAGTGCTGGATTTGCAGGATTATCACGTCCTGATGCAGCTTTTGCCCGCCGAAACCGATGCGCCCGGGGGTGTAGTTGCGCTGCACTTCGTAAAGGATGTCGCGGGCCACGGCCTGGGCGATGTTGGCGCCGCAGAAGCGCTCGATCAGATAAATATAGAGGTCGCAGGCTGAGGTCGGGCCGCCGGTGCAGTAGAGGTTGTCGGCATCGGTCAGGTGTTTGTCCTGGTTCAGGTGCACCCGTGGGAAACGTTCGGCGAAGGTGCTGAAAAAACGCCAGTAGGTGGTGGCTTCCTTGCCGTCCAGCAGCCCGGCTTCGGCCAGCCAGAACGCGCCATTGGCTTCTGCGCAGAGAACGGCACCGCGGGCATGTTGTGCGCGTAGCCAGGGCAGGATCTGCGGGTAGCGTTGGCACAGGGTGTCAAAGTCGTCCCAGAAGGCCGGGAGGATGATGATGTCAGTGTCTTCCAGTGCGCCATCGACCGGCAGTACCACGTCGCTGAAGCTGGTGACAGGTTTGCCGTCGGGACTGACCAGTCGGGTTTCGAAGCTGGCGTTGAGGCCCTGGCCCAGTTGTTTGCCATGGCGCAGGCTGGCGAGGTGAAAGAAATCCTTGGCTTGCATCAGGGTCGAGGCAAATACCCGATCGATGGCCAAAATGCTGACGCGCCGCAGGGGCGTGGAGAGATGGTTAGACATGATTTGATTATTCTTATAGGTGAAATTGGTCAACTTACGGCTGGATCGTCTTATTTTTTATCCTGTATGTCTAGGGGGAAGGGGTAGAGGCTAATTCCGTAGCAGCCAAAGGCTGCTACGGAGGCCGGACAGCTAGGGGGCCGGGTTCGGCTGGTCCCTGTGGATGGCTTCAATGCCGGCGAGGACTTCATCCGACAGTTTCAGGTCGAAGCTGCCAATGTTGCTGGCAAGTTGCTCCATCGTCGTCGCGCCGATGATGTTGCTGGTGACGAAGGGCTGTTGCGTGACATAGGCCAACGCCATTTGCGCCGGGTCCAGGCCGTGTTCGCGAGCCAAGGCCACGTAACGTTCGCTGGCAGCCACTGCCTGCGGGTTTGAATAGCGCGAGAAGCGGCTGTAGAGGGTCAGGCGGCCTTTTGCAGGTTGGGCGCCGCCGTTGTACTTGCCAGAGAGCATGCCGAACGCCAGGGGCGAATAGGCGAGCAGGCCGCATTGTTCGCGAATGGCAATTTCAGCCAGGCCGACTTCAAAACTGCGGTTAAGCAGGCTGTAGGGGTTCTGGATCGAAACGGCGCGCGGCCAGCCACGGCTTTCAGCCAGTTGCAGGAATTTCATGGTGGCCCAGGGTGTTTCGTTGGACAGGCCGATATGGCGAATTTTGCCGGCCCTGACTTGTTCGTCCAGGGCTTCGAGGGTTTCTTCGAGGGGGGTAAAGTCTTCATCGGCGTTGTGCTTGTAGCCCAGTTGCCCGAAAAAGTTGGTACTGCGCTCTGGCCAGTGCAGCTGGTAGAGGTCGATCCAGTCGGTTTGCAGGCGTTCAAGGCTGGCATCCAGTGCCTGGACGATATGATTGCGGTTGTGTTTGAGCTGGCCGTCGCGAATGTAGTCGATGCCATTGCCGGGGCCGGCGATCTTGCTGGCCAGGATCCAGTCGGCCCGATCACCCCGGCTTTTGAACCAGTTGCCGATGTAACGCTCGGTGCTGGCGTAGGTTTCTGCTTTGGGTGGCACCGGATACATTTCGGCGGTGTCGATGAAATTGATCCCGGCGTTTTTCGCGTAATCGATTTGTGCGAAGGCTTCATCCTGGGTGTTTTGCTCGCCCCAGGTCATGGTTCCGAGGGCAATGGCGCTGACTTGCAGATTGGTGCGGCCTAGCTGGCGATAGTCCATCAGTGACTCCTTCGGGTAAAGAATCATAAAAGCAGGTTGTATTTTTTTTCGCAATCTGGATAATTGCCGACCTCTTTCTGCGGTGGAATTGATGCGCCGCCTGCCGAAGAATCTTGCCGTTGAACGGACGCGCTGACCCGAGCCCCCGATAGCGTCTGTATCCGGCTGCCTTTGACTTGTCAAAGTACGCACTATTCAGTAAGATCCGCCGTCTAATTTACAGGGCGGCCCCTGAGGCTATAAAGAATGAAAACTTTTACTGCTAAACCGGAAACAGTTACGCGCGACTGGTTTGTCGTCGACGCGGCTGGCCAGACACTGGGTCGTCTGGCCACCGAAATCGCGAGCCGTCTGCGTGGCAAGCACAAGCCTGAATACACTCCGCACGTTGACACCGGTGACTACATCGTTGTTATCAATGCCGAGCAGATTCGTGTCACTGGTGCTAAAACCACTGACAAAATGTACTACTCTCACTCCGGTTTCCCGGGCGGGATTAAGTCGATCAACTTCGAAAAGCTGATCGCCAAAGCTCCTGAACGCGTGATCGAGACCGCGGTTAAAGGCATGCTGCCTAAAAACCCGCTGGGTCGCGACATGTACCGTAAGCTGAAAGTATATGCGGGCGCTGCTCACCCTCATACTGCTCAGCAGCCCCAAGAACTGAAGTTTTAACGGAATAGTTCATTATGTCGGCGACTCAAAACTACGGCACTGGCCGTCGTAAAACCGCAACTGCACGCGTTTTCCTGCGTCCAGGTACCGGTAACATCTCGATCAACAACCGCACTCTGGAGAATTTCTTCGGTCGCGAAACTGCCCGCATGGTAGTTCGTCAGCCGTTGGAACTGACTGAGACTGTCGAGAAATTCGATATCTACGTCACCGTGATCGGTGGTGGTGTAAGTGGTCAGGCTGGCGCAATCCGCCACGGTATCACTCGCGCACTGATGCAGTACGACGAAACTCTGCGTGGCGCTCTGCGCAAAGCAGGCTTCGTAACTCGCGATGCTCGTGAAGTTGAACGTAAGAAAGTCGGTCTGCGTAAAGCGCGTAAGCGTCCGCAGTACTCGAAGCGTTAATTCGCAGCTTCGTTCAAAAAAGCCCAGTCTCCTTAGGAGCTGGGTTTTTTTTATGGGTGATGAATTGTTGGTGTGACAACTTGCCACATTCAGCAAATGCCTATACTACAAGGCCTGTAGCCGACCCAGAGCGGTAATTACCTTGTCAGAGTAGGGGCTTTTCATTACCATTCTGCAAAATTTTTATAAGTTCAGATTTTTACTTAGTAGATGCCTGATTTAACAGGCCACAAAGCTGATGGGAGAGGACTGAATGAGCAATGACGGCGTAAATGTCGGCCGGCGTCGCTTCCTCGTAGCAGCCACATCCGTGGTGGGTGCTGCAGGAGCGGTGGGGGCGGCGGTCCCGTTCGTGGGGTCGTGGTTTCCCAGTGCCAAGGCGAAAGCCGCAGGCGCACCGGTGAAAGTGAATATTGCAAAGATTGAGCCAGGGCAGCAGATGATTGCTGAATGGCGTGGTCAGCCAGTATTCATTGTCCGCCGCACTGAGGAGATCCTGGCAAATCTCAAGAAGATTGAAGGGCAGCTCGCTGATCCCGAATCCAATCAATCCGATCAACCTGAAAACTCAAAAAACGAGTGGCGATCCATCAAGCCAGAAGTTTTGGTGTTGATCGGAATTTGCACTCACTTGGGTTGTTCGCCGACTTTCCGCCCCGAGGTCGCTCCTGCTGACCTGGGCAAGGATTGGGTAGGGGGTTATTTCTGCCCTTGCCATGGTTCCCACTATGACCTGGCCGGCCGCGTCTACAAGTCGCAACCTGCTCCATTGAACCTGCCAGTACCGCCTTACTACTATGTTGAGGGCAGTGACAATGTGATTGTCGTTGGCCTTGAAGGGGAGAGCGCGTAATGAGCAAGTTCATGGACTGGATTGATGCCCGCTTCCCCGCGACTAAAATGTGGGAAGACCATCTCAGCAAGTACTACGCCCCGAAGAACTTCAACTTCTTCTATTTCTTCGGTTCTCTCGCATTGCTCGTTCTGGTTAATCAGATTGTCACCGGTGTGTGGCTGACCATGAGCTACACGCCGTCGGCAGAAGAAGCTTTTGCTTCTGTCGAATACATCATGCGTGACGTCGAATACGGTTCCATCCTGCGCTATCTGCACTCAACGGGTGCGTCGGCGTTCTTTGTGGTGGTCTACCTGCACATGTTCCGTGGCCTGCTCTACGGCTCCTATCAGAAGCCGCGGGAGCTGGTCTGGCTGTTCGGTATGATGATCTATCTGGCCCTGATGGCAGAGGCCTTCATGGGCTATCTGTTGCCTTGGGGGCAGATGTCCTACTGGGGTGCCCAGGTGATCATCTCGCTGTTCGGTGCGATTCCGGTTATCGGTAACGACCTGACACAGTGGATTCGCGGTGACTACCTGATCTCCGGCATTACCCTGAACCGCTTCTTTGCCTTGCACGTTGTGGCCTTGCCTATCGTGATTCTGGGTCTGGTGGTGCTGCACGTTCTGGCCTTGCATGAAGTCGGCTCGAACAACCCTGACGGCGTGGACATCAAAAAGCATAAAGACGAAAACGGCGTACCGCTGGATGGCATTCCCTTCCATCCGTACTACACCGTGAAGGATATCGTCGGCGTAGTGGTGTTCCTGTTTATCTTCTGTTCGATTGTGTTCTTCTTCCCGGAAATGGGTGGCTACTTCCTGGAAAAACCGAACTTTGAACAGGCTAACGCCTTTAAAACGCCGGAGCACATTGCGCCTGTCTGGTACTTCACACCGTTCTACGCGATCTTGCGTGCAATCCCGGACAAGTTGCTTGGCGTCATCGCCATGGGGGCTGCGATTGCCATGCTGTTCGTATTGCCATGGCTTGACCGTAGCCCGGTCAAATCCATGCGCTACAAGGGCTGGCTGAGCAAAATCTGGCTCTGGGTGTTTTGCATCTCGTTCGTGATTCTGGGCGTGCTGGGTGTATTGGCGCCGACCCCGGGTCGTACGTTGCTGTCGCAGGTCTGTACGTTCCTGTACTTCGCCTACTTCATTCTGATGCCGTTCTACACCAGGCTTGAGAAGACCAAACCGGTTCCGGAAAGGGTGACTGGCTGATGAAAAAGCTATTTGCTGTATTGATGCTTGCGGTGATGCCTGTGCTGTCCTTTGCGGCGGAGCAGGGCGTTCAGCTCGACAAGGTCGACATCGATGTTTCTGACAAGGCAGCCATGCAGGACGGCGCACGTACGTTCGCCAACTACTGCATGGGTTGTCACAGTGCCAAGTTCCAGCGTTACGAGCGTGTAGCCGATGACCTGGGGATTCCCCATGAGCTCATGCTCGAGAATCTGGTGTTCACCGGGGCCAAAATCGGCGACCACATGAACATCGGCATGCAGCCGGAAGACGCCAAGGCCTGGTTCGGTGCTGCACCGCCAGACTTGACCCTGGTGGCGCGTGTGCGTGGTACTGACTGGCTGTATAGCTACCTGCGGTCTTTCTATGAAGACCCGTCACGGCCATGGGGTGTAAACAACAAAGTCTTCCCGAATGTGGGAATGCCGAACGTTCTGGCACCGTTGCAAGGTCGTCAGGTGGTAGGCTGCAAGCAAGTTCAGATCGTCGAAGACGGCAAGAAGCAGTATGATCCGCTCACTGGCACGCCTTTGACACATGAAGCATGCGACCAGCTGACAGTTTTGCCTAAAACCGGCACGCTGACTGAAGAGCAGTTCGATGAGAAGATCAAGAACCTTGTGACCTTCCTGGCCTATTCGGCCAACCCGGTGAAGCTGGAGCATCAGCGCATCGGTACCTACGTACTGCTCTATCTGGCCTTCTTCTTCGTATTCGCTTATCTGCTCAAGCGCGAATACTGGAAAGATGTGCACTGATATCGTTACACGCATCGCTGTTAATCGTGCGCGCCCGAGGGTGTCTCTGAAAAGGTAACAGTGCAGGATGAGTGGCGGGCAAGGTCGCAAGGCCTTGCCCGCCCGGGTTCTGCGGTTGCCAGAGACGTTCCTTGGGCGCGTTCGTTTTTCCGCTCCTGATAATTTCAACAAGCGAGGAGGACCGCCATGGGCGTGACCAATCGGTTGGCCTGTTACTCCGACCCCGCCGACCACTATTCCCATCGAGTACGTATCGTGCTCGCCGAGAAAGGTGTCAGCGCCGAGATCATCAGTGTGGAGGCGGGCCGTCAGCCGCCGAAGCTGATCGAAGTGAACCCCTACGGCAGCCTGCCAACCCTGGTCGATCGTGACCTGGCGTTGTGGGAGTCGACTGTGGTGATGGAATATCTGGATGAGCGTTATCCGCATCCGCCGCTGTTGCCGGTTTATCCGGTGGCGCGGGCCAATAGCCGTCTGCTGATTCATCGCATCCAGCGCGACTGGTGTGTGCTGGTGGACCTGATTCTCGATTCGCGTACCAAGGAGCCGGCTCGGGTCCAGGCGCGTAAAGAGCTGCGTGAGAGTCTGACAGGCGTGTCTGCATTGTTTGCAGACAAACCTTTTTTCCTCAGTACAGAGCTAAGTCTGGTCGACTGCTGTCTATTGCCGATACTCTGGCGCTTGCCCATTTTGGGCATTGAATTGCCGCGGCCGGCCAAGCCGCTGCTTGACTATATGGAGCGCCAGTTTGCGCGTGAGACCTTCCGGGCAAGTTTGTCTGGTGTCGAACGCGACATGCGCTAAGGCTTTAGGAGCCCCTTGATGAATTCAAGTCGACCTTATCTGGTGCGTGCGCTCTATGAGTGGATTGTTGATAACGATTGCACTCCGCACATGCTGGTTAACTCTGACTACCCGAAGGTGCAAGTGCCCCAGGGTTTTGCCAGTGACGGGCAGATTGTCCTGAATGTTTCGCCAACCGCCGTGCGTCAATTGCACATGGACAACGAAGCAGTGAGCTTTGAAGGGCGTTTTGGTGGTGTGCCGCACACGTTGTACGTGCCTATTGCGGCCATTCTGGGGGTTTACGCCCGCGAGAATGGTCAGGGTATGGTGTTTGACCTGGAAGAGCCTATGGACGGCGATGACGAGGTTGAGCCGGATGACGATGGGCCGCCGCCAGGTACTGAGCCGCCAAGACCTACGGGTCGGCCTAGCCTGAAAGTGGTCAAGTAACAAAAAAAGGCGACCTGCAAGGGTCGCCTTTTTTGTGTCCGGGCTGCAGGAGCGAGCTTGTCAGTCGATGTACTCAAACAGCTTCACGATTTTCTGTACGCCGGAAACACTTTGCACCAGATTGGTTGCGCGGGTGGCTTCCTGTTTGGTCACCAGGCCCAGCATGTAGACAATGCCGTTCTCGGTAACGATTTTGATCCTTGAGCCCGGGATCTGGCTGTCGGTCAGCATCTGGGTCTTGATCTTGGTAGTCAGCCAGGCGTCGTTGTTGCGGGCGAGGATCGAGGACGGAGCCATGACCTGCAACTCATTGTTGACCTTCTTCACCCGTTGAACCGCGGCGGCAGCCTGCTCGGCCTGGGCCTTGAGCTCGGCGCGGGGAGTCTGGCCGGCCAGCAATACGATGCCGTTGTAGCTGGTGACGACGATATGCGAGCCGGTGTCCAGGTCAGGGCTGGCTTTGGCCACGTTCACGGCGACCTTGGTTTCAATCAGCGAGTCATCGATCTTGCTGCCGAAAGTGCGGGTGCCGCGATCATCTTCAATAGGCGTATCGCGGGTAGCTGTCAGCACCGAGCTGCAGCCGGCAGTCAGGCCCAGGCACAGAGTCAGTGCCACAAGGCTAAGGCGTTTAAAGGTCATTCTTCACTCCCGAACAGTTGGCTGTCGATCAGGTCGCACAAGCAGTGGATCGCCAGCAGATGGACTTCTTGAATACGTGCAGTGACATTGGACGGGACGCGAATCTCCACGTCCTCGGGCAGCAGCAGCGAGGCCATGCCGCCGCCGTCGCGGCCGGTCATGGCAACCACGATCATTTCGCGGTCGTGGGCCGCCTGGATTGCCTGGATGATGTTGGCCGAGTTGCCGCTGGTGGAAATGGCCAGCAATACATCCCCGGGCTGGCCAAGGGCGCGGATCTGCTTGGAGAAAATCTCGTTGAAGCTGTAGTCATTGGCGATCGAGGTGATCGTCGAGGTGTCGGTGGTGAGTGCAATGGCGGGCAAGCTGGGGCGCTCGCGCTCAAAGCGATTGAGCAGCTCGGATGAAAAGTGCTGGGCATCGCCTGCCGAGCCACCGTTACCGCACGAAAGCATTTTTCCTTCATTGAGCAGGGCATTGACCATCACTTGGCTGGCTTGCTCGATGTGGGGTGCAAGAACGTCCATCGCCTGCTGCTTGGTGTCGATGCTGGCCTGAAAAAGCTGGCGAATCCGGGATTGCATGTCCATCTATGTGACCTTAAGTAGGGCGGCTGGTCGAGCGTGATCCAGGTGTTCCTGGGTGACTTCCCGGCACAAGAATGTGCAGCCCGCAAAGCAAAGCAAAATCGTTTAATAAAAGGGTGCTGGAATCGGCCTGACAGCGGGTCAGCTGTCAAAGGCATTCCGTAGCCAGTTCAAGTGAGGTGTTGCGCTGTCCATTGTTACGACATCAAAGCGGCAGGGATGATTGGCCCAGCGCGACTCGCGTTGCAAAAAGTACTGAGCTGCAAGTATCAGCTTTTGCTGCTTGCGTGCGTCAATGCTGGCCAGTGCGCCACCCCATTGCGCGTGTTGCCGGTAACGAACTTCGACGAATACTACTGTATCGCCGTCAAGCATGACCAGATCCAGCTCGCCGCGCTTGCAAAGCCAGTTCTGTGCCAGCAAGCGTAAACCCTGTTGCTCAAGATGCCGCAGCGCCAGGCGCTCGGCATCCTTGCCTGTTTGCAGGCTTGAGCGCTCGGGCATCAGTTGGGAGTATCGGGCAGGCGTTGAATCTGGCCGTTAACGAACTCGGCCCACGGCAGCTGACGCTCGACATGTTGTGTCGGGCTCATGCCGAGGCTGCCCGACAAGCCGTCGATCCGGCTGTCTGGCAGAGCCTTGAGCTGGCCCAGGCGCGATGCCAGGGTGTAAGCGTCAACGCCCATGGCGTACAGGCGGCCCATGCTGCTTGAAGCCTGTGGCCATTGTGCAGCCACTTGCTGGCGTAGCGGGTTGCCGGGCTCCAGCAGCCATGGGGTCTCGCAGAAGCGCACGCCATTCATGTCTTTGTACTGGTCCTGATTGCCGCTGGCACTGAAGACGTGGGACGTGGCGTAAACCGGCAGATCGCCTGCGTATTGGTAGTTCAGGGTCGGCTTGATCTGCTGGGCTTGCTGGGGCGTGGCGGCGAGGAACAGGAACTGCAGCGGCTCGGCGGCGTTTTTACGCAGTTGCACCAGATCGCCGACCTGCTGGGCCAGGGCTACGGGTTTGTCGATGTACTCGATACCCACGATGGAGCCGCCGTGGGCGACCCATTCCTGACGGAATGCATTGAGTACGCGCTCGCCCCATTCGCCTTTCGGAACCATGGCGCCGGCGTGGGTCAGGCCGTCGGCGCGTGCGCGGCGAGCCACTTCACGGGCTTCGTCTTCAGCGGCGAGGCCAAACTGAAACAGCTGGGCCGGGCCATGTGCGCTTTCGCTGTAATTGAGGGCCAGTGTAGTGATGGGCAGCTGCGGGCGAGCACTCAGCTGCTTGACCAGTGATTTCTCCAGCGGGCCGATCACCAGTTGCACGCCATCGGCTTGTGCCTTGTTGTAGAAGTCGTCCAGGGATACCAGGCGCGAGCTGTCATAAAACTGGATGCTTGGCGGGTTTTGCCCGGCCTGCTGAGCTTGATAGTGAGCAGCCATGAAGCCGTCGCGCAATGCCTTGCTCACAGAGGCCAGCTGGCCGTCCTGAGGCAGTAGCAGGGCGATTTTGGTCAAAGGCTGGCTGGCCAGCTCCTTGAGCTTGATCAGTGGCGCGGGTAGCTGGATGGCAGCGGGGTGATTCGGGTTTTGCGCACGCCACTGGTCTATGGCGTTTTGCTGGTCCTGAACGGTGCCGGCGCTCTTCACGGCCAGGGCCAGGGACATCCATCCGCCCAGAACATCGTTGCTTTGTGCCTGCAGTTGCTCCACCGGCAATGCGGCAACCAATGTCCAGATGGCGTCATTGTTGCTGTTGGCAGCATCGCCGGTCAGGATCGGGCTCATCGCTACACGTTCGCGTGCTGCGGCCAGTGTTTGCCCGTCTGCTTCAAGGGCACGGGCGTGCACGGTATGGGTGCGTACTTGCAAATCGTTCGGTAGCTCGCCGATGCGCGACACGCTTGGATGATTCAGGGCGGCCACGGCAGCCTTGGGATCATTGCGCTTCATTGCCAGTTCGGCTGTCAGCGTGCTGGCAAAGACTTGCTGTGCTGGCTTGAGCTGATCCAGCGGGACCTGGGCCAAAATCTGCGCGGCGCGCTGATCATTGTTCTGGCCCATGGCCAGATCAGCCGCGGACAGGCGCAGCAAGGCGGCCTTCTCCGGATTTTTGGTTTCGGAGGCCTGCTGCAGCAACTGCTCAAGGCTGGCATCCGGGGTTCGGGGGAGTTCGCCAAGGCTGGACGAGGGCGAGCTGGCGCAAGCCGCCAACAGGGCAGCAAGGCAGAGGGCAGTGAACAGCCGCAGGCAAGCGATCATGTAGTGTTCCTGTTACTCGAACAAAAGAGCGGGAATTGTACCCAAGCACTGGCCGGGGCGCGATGTTACAGGCGATAAAGCCTGAATTTAGATGAGTTCTGCGGGTTGTGGCGGTGAAATTTTTGCGAATAAGCACTCTGCAGTCTGACTGGAAGGTGCGTTCAGGAGGGGTCTACGCGCTACAATGGCGCCTTTAACTCTCATGAGGTGTGCGTTTTGACTGCTCCAGGTGCTATGAATTCCGTTGTCGGGTCGCTTTATGTGGTGGCGACGCCCATCGGGAACCTGGACGACATCAGTGCGCGTGCGCTCAAAGTGCTGCGTGACGTGTCGCTGATTGCGGCCGAAGACACGCGTCACTCCCTGCGTTTGATGCAGCATTTTGGCATCACCACTCCCTTGGGTGCCTGTCACGAACATAACGAACGTGATGAGGGTAGTCGCTTTATTCAGCGCTTGCTGGCTGGCGAAGATGTCGCCCTGATCTCTGATGCCGGGACGCCGTTGATCTCCGATCCGGGGTATCACCTGGTACGCCAGGCACGCGCGGCCGGGGTCAAGGTGGTGCCTGTGCCGGGTGCCTGCGCCCTGATTGCGGCGTTGTCAGCTGCAGGCTTGCCTTCCGACCGATTTATCTTCGAGGGATTTCTTCCGGCTAAGGCTGTTGGGCGCCGTACGCGCCTTGAGTTGCTGAAGGAAGAGCCGCGCACTCTGATTTTTTACGAGGCACCACATCGTATCCTTGAGTGCCTGCAAGATCTGGAGCTGGTATTTGGTCCGGACCGCCCGGCCTTGTTGGCGCGGGAACTGACCAAGACCTTCGAAACCCTCAAGGGTTTGCCATTGTCCGAGTTGCGCGCCTTTGTCGAGGGCGACAGTAACCAGCAGCGTGGCGAGTGCGTGGTGCTGGTTGCAGGGTGGACTGCGCCTGAAACAGACGAAGCAGTCAGCAGTGAAGCGATGCGCATTCTCGACTTGCTGCTAAAAGAAATGCCGCTAAAACGCGCGGCCGCACTTGCAGCTGAAATAACCGGCGAGCGAAAGAATGTGTTGTATCAAGTGGCGCTGGAAAAACAAAAAGTTGATTAAGGCCTCTGTTTAAGTAGTGGCCTTTTGCTATTTTTTTGTTGTCCGGGCTGGCAGGCAAAGGCTTTGCGCAGGGTGAATGAAACTGCCATCTGGCTTTTAACGCTTGTTCTATACGCTCTGTACAGTTAATCTTCGCGCCGGAGAGTCGATTGGACAGTCGCTGCCCTCTATGAAAATTAGGGGGGGGAGGAAAGTCCGGGCTCCATAGGGCGAAGTGCCAGGTAATGCCTGGGAGGCGTGAGCCTACGGAAAGTGCCACAGAAAATAACCGCCTAAGCGCTTCGGCGCCGGTAAGGGTGAAAAGGTGCGGTAAGAGCGCACCGCACGACTGGCAACAGTTCGTGGCTAGGTAAACCCCACTTGGAGCAAGACCAAATAGGGTTCCAAGGCGTGGCCCGCGCTGGAACCGGGTAGGTTGCTAAAGATGTCCAGTGATGGCCATCGTAGACGAATGACTGTTCACGACAGAACCCGGCTTACAGATCGACTCTCCACCTTTTTTCTTCTGCTTGCGCTGCAGGCAGATTGCCACAAGAAACAAGCGCTCCATCTCCCCCGATGTATTCGCAAGAAAATCTGCCGAGTAATGCCAAAAAGTTCTTACTCTTAACAAACTACTTTAAGTTTGAAGTCCAGGGCTTTGAGTTTGTTGCACTTCGCGAGTCAAAAAATCCCTCCGGTTATTGCTGCACGTCTGTTTACCCTCCTAAATCTCAGTTATGTAAGGATTTTCCTTCGGGCCGCTCCTTGACGGTGTGGTGGGCGCATTCCTATAGTGTGCGCAAGTGGCGAAAAGTGGCATAAAGTGGGTTTTTTAGACGTAAAACGCTAATTTTGGGAGTGACGCCTCGTGTTTCGCGGAGCTAACGCAATCAGTCTCGATGCCAAGGGCCGTCTCGCAATGCCGAGCCGGTACCGTGACGAGTTGATTTCGAGAAGTTCCGGGCAACTGATCGTGACCATTGATGCGGTAGATCCCTGCTTGTGTGTGTACCCGCTCGATGAGTGGGAGCTGATTGAAACCAAGCTTCGGGCGTTGCCTTCGTTGCGTGAAGAGAACCGCCGTTTGCAACGTCTGTTGATTGGTAACGCCGTCGACCTAGAGCTCGATGGCAGTGGTCGTTTTCTGGTGCCGCCGCGTTTGCGTGAATATGCCAGGTTGGATAAGCGCGCGATGTTGGTAGGCCAGTTAAACAAGTTTCAACTGTGGGACGAGGATGCCTGGGAAGCTGTTTCTGCCGCTGACCTTGCAGCCATTCAACAACCGGGCGCGATGCCTGAAGAACTGCGTGATTTAATCCTGTGACTATAGATAGCGACTTCAACCACATCACCGTACTGCTCGACGAAGCCGTAGAGGCTCTCGCCGTACGTCCTGATGGATGCTATCTGGATGGCACCTTCGGTCGCGGCGGACATAGCCGCCTGATACTCCAGAAGCTTGGCCCTGAGGGCCGTTTGCTCGGGTTTGATAAAGATCCCCAGGCGATTGCCACCGGGCAAGCGCTAGCGGCCGAAGACGGCCGCTTTGTCATTGTGCAACGCAGCTTTGCCGAGATGGGCTCCGAGATCGCCGCCCGCGGCCTGGCCGGAAAGGTCAGCGGTGTTCTCCTCGATCTGGGGGTTTCTTCGCCACAGCTCGACGATCCTGAGCGCGGCTTCAGTTTCATGAACGACGGCCCGCTGGACATGCGCATGAACCCTGATGAAGGGATCAGCGCGGCTGAGTTTGTAAACACCGCATCCCAGGACGAAATTGCCCGTGTATTCAAAGAATATGGCGAAGAGCGTTTTTCCGGGCGTATGGCCCGCGCAGTGGTTGAGCGCCGGGCAATTACCCCGTTTGAACGCACGGGCGATCTGGCTGAAGTGCTGAAAGTGGCCAACCCGGCCTGGGAAAAGGGCAAGCACCCTGCAACCCGCACCTTCCAGGGCCTGCGCATCCACGTCAATAACGAGCTGGGTGATCTCAAGGCCGGCCTCGAAGCGGCACTTGAATCCCTGGAAGTCGGCGGTCGCCTGGTGGTGATCAGCTTCCACTCCCTGGAAGACCGCATCGTCAAATTGTTCATGCGTGACCTGGTCAAAGGTGAACCCGACAACCTGCCCCGCGGCCTGCCGGTTCAGCACACCAGTTTCGATCCCATTATAAAAATCCATGGCAAGGCCCAGTTCGCATCTGAAGCGGAGCTCAAAGCCAATCCGCGCTCGCGCAGCGCTGTCATGCGCGTCGCGGAGAAGCTTCGTTGAACAAGCTCTTCGCCAAACCACTTCCCGGCGGAAGTTTTTTCATGCTGCTGCTGTTTATTGCCGTATTGGTTTCGGCAGTGGGCGTTTCCTATAGCGCCCACTGGAACCGCCAACTGCTCAACACCCTGTACGGGGAGCTGAGTGTGCGTGACAAGGCCCAGGCCGAGTGGGGGCGTCTGATCCTCGAACAAAGCACCTGGACTGCCCATAGCCGTATCGAAACCCTGGCCAGCGAACAACTGAAAATGCGCATCCCGGGCGCAGCAGAAGTTCGGATGGTGGCGCCATGATCAAACTCGAAGGCGCACTCTATCCGTGGCGTTTTCGTGTAGTGCTGGCATTGCTGGCACTGCTGGTAGGTGCGATTGCCTGTCAAATTGTCTACCTGCAGGTGATCGACCATGACTTCCTCAAGGGGCAGGGCGATGCCCGCAGTCTGCGTCACATCCAGATCCCGGCACACCGCGGCCTGATTACTGACCGTAATGGCGAGCCGCTGGCCGTCAGTACCCCGGTGACCACGTTGTGGGCCAACGCCAAGGAAATGCAGGTGGCCAAGGATCGCTGGCCGGCCCTGGCCCACGCGCTTGGGCAAGATCCCAAGGTGCTGACGGCGCGTCTTGAACAGCAAGCCAATAAAGAATTCATCTATCTGGTCCGCGGCTTGACACCCGAGCAGGGCCAGCTGGTGCTCGACCTTAAAGTGCCGGGTGTATATGGCATCGAAGAGTTCCGTCGTTTTTACCCGGCGGGTGAAGTGACTGCGCACATGGTCGGCTTTACCGATATCGACGATAAAGGCCGCGAAGGTGTTGAGCTGGCCTATGACGAGTGGCTGGCCGGCGTGCCGGGCAAGCGACAGGTGATCAAGGATCGGCGCGGTCGTCTGATCAAAGACATTCAGGTTACAAAAAACGCCAAGGCAGGGAAGACCTTGGCGTTATCGATTGACCTGCGCCTGCAGTATCTGGCCAACCGCGAACTGCGCAATGCGCTGGTCGAAAACGGTGCCAAGGCCGGCAGCCTGGTAATTATGGATGTGAAGACCGGCGAGATTCTGGCCATGGTCAACCAGCCGACCTACAACCCGAACAACCGTCGCAACCTGCAGCCAGCGATGATGCGTAACCGCGCCATGATCGACGTGTTCGAGCCGGGCTCAACGGTAAAGCCGATTTCGATGAGTGCTGCGCTGGAAACCGGACGCTGGAAACCCACCGATAAAGTCGAGGTGTATCCGGGCACGCTGCAACTGGGCAAATACACCATTCGCGACGTATCGCGCACTGAAGGCCCGATCCTTGATCTGACGGGCATTCTGATCAACTCCAGTAACGTCGGCATGAGTAAGGTTGCCTTCGATATCGGTGGTGAAGCGATTTTCCGCCAGATGGCCAAAATGGGTCTGGGTCAGGACACGGGCCTGGGCTTCCCGGGTGAGCGCGTCGGCAACCTGCCGAACTACCGCGAGTGGCGCAAGGCTGAAACCGCGACCCTGTCTTATGGCTACGGCGTTTCGGTGACGGCGATCCAGCTGGTACACGCATTTTCGGCGCTGGCCAACAACGGCAAGCTCGCCCCGCTGACCCTGCTCAAGGCCGACAAGCCGGCGCAGGCCGCGCAAGTCATGCCCGAGCAGGTCGCCAAGACCGTTCAGGGGATGCTCCAGGAAGTTATCGAGAACCCGCGCGGCGTCTGGCGGGCCAAGGTGCCGGCCTATCACGTGGGCGGCAAGTCCGGTACTGCGCGTAAAACATCCTCGGGTGGCGTCAAGGGTTATGCCGTCAACTCGTACCGCTCCCTGTTTGCCGGGTTTGGCCCGATGAGCGATCCGCGTTACGCAATCGTTGTGGTCATCGATGAGCCAAGCAAGGCGGGCTACTTCGGTGGTCTGGTTTCGGCTCCAGTATTCAGCAAAGTAATGTCCGGCACCCTGCGCCTGATGAACGTGACGCCGGATAACTTGCCGACGGCCGCGGAGCAACAAGCAGCCGCGACCGCTGCAGCAGCCAAAGGAGGGCGCGGCTAATGTCCCTGAGCCTGAACAAGATTTTCCCTCACGCAGGTCACGATCTGTTGATCCGTGAGCTGACCCTCGACAGCCGCAATGTGCGAGCCGGGGATCTGTTCCTCGCGGTACCGGGTGGCAAGCTCGATGGTCGTGAACATATCGCTGACGCCCTGCAACGTGGCGCAGCAGCCGTGGCCTATGAAGTAGAAGGCGCGGACGTATTGCCGATCACCGCCGTACCGCTGATCCCGGTCAAGGGGCTGGCGGCGCAACTGTCGTCTATCGCCGGGCGTTTTTATGGTGACCCGAGCCATCACGTGAACCTGGTGGGCGTTACCGGTACCAACGGCAAAACCAGCGTTACCCAGCTGGTTGCGCAAGCGCTGGACCTGCTGGGGCAGCATTGCGGCATTGTTGGCACCCTGGGCACGGGCTTTTATGGCGCACTGCAAAGCGGTCGCCATACCACCCCGGACCCGATTGCCGTACAGGCCATGCTGGCTGACCTGAAGAAAGCCGGTGCCAAGGCCGTGGCGATGGAAGTGTCGTCCCACGGGCTGGATCAAGGCCGGGTCAGTGCTCTGGCGTTTGATGTTGCCGTCCTGACCAACCTGTCCCGCGACCATCTGGATTATCACGGCACCATGCAGGCGTATGCCGAGGCCAAGGCCAAGCTGTTTGCCTGGCCTGACCTGGGTTGCCGCGTGCTTAACCTTGACGATGACTTCGGTCGCCAGCTGGCGGCAGAAAAACATGATTCACGCCTGATCAGCTACAGCCTCGAAGACAGCAGCGCCTACCTTTACTGCCGCGAAGCGACCTTCGACGACGATGGCGTGCGCGCCACACTGGTCACGCCACAGGGCGAGCACCATTTGCGCAGCAGCCTGCTGGGTCGTTTCAACCTGAGCAACGTACTGGCTGCGGTCGGCGCCTTGCTCGGCCTGGACTACGCGCTGGATGAAATCCTCGCCGTGTTGCCAAAGCTTGAAGGCCCTGTGGGGCGCATGCAGCGTCTGGGCGGCGGCACCAGGCCGCTGGTAGTCGTTGATTACGCCCACACGCCGGATGCCCTGGAAAAAGTCTTGCTGGCCCTGCGTCCTCACGCCAAAGGCCAACTGCTGTGCCTGTTCGGTTGCGGCGGCGATCGCGATCGCGGCAAGCGCCCGTTGATGGCCGAAGTGGTTGAACGCTTGGCGGACGGGGTTTTGGTTACGGACGATAACCCCCGTTCGGAAGCACCTGGACAAATTTTCGACGACATCCGCGCAGGTTTCGTTACGCCCCAGAGCGTCACCTTCGTCGCCGGTCGCGGTGAGGCCATTGCCCGATTGATTGCAGGTGCCAACGCCGAAGACGTCATTGTGCTGGCCGGTAAAGGTCACGAGGACTATCAGGAAATCAATGGCGAGCGTCATGACTTCTCTGATCTGGTGCAAGCCGAGAAAGCCCTGAATGCCTGGGAGGCCGCCCATGCTTAAGCCTCTGTTGCTGAGCGAAGTTGCCGCTGCCCTGGGTGGTCGGCTGGTCGCTGCCGACAGCCTTTTCAATGGTGTCAGCATCGACAGCCGCGGGATCACCAAGGGCCAGCTGTTTATTGCCCTGACCGGCCCGCGTTTCGATGGCCATGATTATTTGAATGAAGTGGCGGCCAAAGGTGCGGTTGCGGCACTGGTCGAACGCGAAGTGCCCGAGTCGGCATTGCCGCAGCTGGTGGTCAAGAATGCCCGGGTGGCATTGGGTCAGCTGGGTGCGCTCAATCGTGCCGGCTACCACAAGCCGGTTGCCGCGATTACCGGTTCCAGTGGCAAAACCACAGTTAAAGAAATGCTCGCCTGCATCCTGCGCACCCGTGGTCCGGTGCTGGCGACCAAAGGCAACTTGAACAATGACCTGGGCGTGCCGCTGACGTTGCTCGAACTGACCCAGGAACACACGGCGGCAGTGATTGAGCTGGGTGCTTCGCGCCTGGGTGAAATTGCTTATACCGTCGGCATGACCAAGCCCCATGTTGCCGTGCTCAACAATGCCGGAACCGCCCATGTTGGCGAATTCGGCGGGCCGGAAAAAATCGTCGAGGCCAAGGGCGAAATTCTCGAAGGGCTGGACGCTGATGGCGTCGCGGTTCTGAACCTGGATGACAAGGCTTTTGGTATCTGGCAGGCCCGGGCTGCTGGCCGCAAGGTACTCAGCTTTGCCCTGACAAACCCAGAAGCAGACTTTTACGCCAGCAATCTGGCCCGCGATGCACGGGGTTGCCCCGGGTTTGATTTGCACTGCCCGTTGGGTGTTTCCCGCGTTCAGCTCAACCTGCTGGGCACGCATAACGTCGCCAATGCCCTGGCCGCAGCAGCTGCTGCCCATGCCCTGGGCATCTCGCTGTTTGGCATAACCAGCGGCTTGCAAGCCGTGCTTGCGGTCAAAGGTCGCGCGGTGGCGCAACTGACCGCTGGCGGCCTGCGAATTATTGATGACACTTACAACGCAAACCCCACCTCAATGTGCGCTGCCGTTGATATACTCGCCGCCTTTTCCGGCCGCACCGTCCTGGTGCTCGGAGATATTGGCGAGTTAGGTGAGTGGGCGGAGCAAGGACATCGTGAAGTAGGCGCTTATGCCGCCGACAAAGTTTCAGCGCTCTATGCGGTGGGACCCATGATGGCTCATGCCGTCACTGCATTTGGACACCATGCTCGTCACTTCGCCAATCAGGCTGACCTGATCCAGGCGCTTCGTGCTGAGCACGAAACAAACACCACTATTTTGATCAAGGGCTCGCGCAGCGCAGCGATGGAAAACGTCGTTGCGGCTTTGTGCGGTTCCAGCGGGGAGAAACATTAATGCTGCTGCTTCTAGCGGAGTATCTACAACAGTTCTACAAGGGCTTCGCAGTCTTCCAGTACCTGTCCCTGCGCGGGATTCTTGGGGTGCTCACCGCGTTGACCTTGTCCCTGTGCCTGGGGCCGTGGATGATCCGCACCCTGCAAAACCGTCAGATCGGCCAGTCGGTGCGTAACGATGGTCCGCAATCGCATTTGTCCAAGTCCGGTACGCCAACCATGGGCGGCGCGCTGATCCTGTCGGCGATCACCATCAGCACCATGCTTTGGGCTGACCTGAGCAACCGCTATGTGTGGGTCGTGATGATTGTGACTCTGCTGTTCGGTGCAATTGGCTGGGTCGATGACTACCGCAAGGTGATCGAAAAAAACTCTCGCGGTCTTCCTAGCCGCTGGAAGTATTTCTGGCAGTCGGTGTTCGGTCTGGGCGCGGCGATCTTTCTATATATGACGGCACCCAGCGCAGTCGAAACCACGCTGATTCTGCCCATACTCAAAGACGCCAGCATTCCGCTGGGTATCGGCTTTGTGGTGCTGACCTACTTCGTGATCGTAGGCTCGAGCAACGCAGTCAACCTTACTGATGGCCTGGACGGTCTGGCGATCATGCCGACCGTTATGGTTGGTGGTGCCCTGGGTATCTTCTGCTACCTGTCGGGTAACGTGAAATTTGCCGACTACCTGTTGATCCCGTATGTCCCGGGCGCAGGCGAACTGATTGTGTTCTGCGGCGCACTGATCGGTGCCGGTCTCGGATTCCTGTGGTTCAACACCTACCCCGCACAAGTCTTCATGGGCGACGTTGGCGCACTGGCGCTGGGCGCAGCCCTGGGCACCATTGCCGTGATCGTGCGTCAGGAAATCGTGCTGTTCATCATGGGCGGTGTGTTCGTGATGGAAACCCTGTCTGTGGTGATCCAGGTAGCGTCTTTCAAGTTGACCGGCAAGCGGGTGTTCCGCATGGCGCCGATCCATCACCACTTTGAACTCAAGGGCTGGCCTGAGCCACGCGTGATTGTCCGTTTCTGGATCATCACCGTGATTCTGGTACTGGTCGGCCTTGCCACGCTGAAGCTGAGGTAGAATCTGTGTCTCTGATCGCTTCTGACCACTTCCGCATCGTTGTCGGCCTCGGCAAGAGCGGCATGTCCCTGGTGCGCTTTCTGGCGCAGCAGGGCGTGTCCTTTGCTGTGGCGGATACGCGGGAAAATCCGCCGGAGCTGGCCACGCTGCGCCGTGACTACCCCCAGGTGGAGGTGCGTTGTGGCGAACTGGATGTCGAGTTCCTGTGCCGCGCCGATGAGCTCTACGTGAGCCCCGGCCTGGCATTGGCGACTCCGGCACTGCAGGCAGCGGCTGCCCGTGGCGTGAAGTTGTCCGGTGATATCGATCTGTTCGCGCGTAACGCAAAGGCACCGATCGTGGCAATCAGCGGTTCCAACGCCAAGAGCACCGTGACCACCCTGGTGGGTGAAATGGCCCTGGCTGCCGGCAAGCGTGTTGCCGTCGGCGGCAACCTGGGCACGCCGGCGCTGGATCTGCTCAGTGATGACATCGAGCTGTACGTCATGGAGCTGTCGAGCTTCCAGCTGGAAACCACCAACCAGCTGGGCGCAGAAGTGGCCACCGTGCTCAATGTCAGCGAAGACCACATGGACCGTTACAGCGGTCTGCCGGCCTACCACCTGGCCAAGCACCGGATTTTCCGCGGTGCCAGGCAGGTGGTGGTCAACCGTCAGGACGCCTTGACCCGGCCGCTGATGAGCGAAGGGCTGCCGTGCTGGACCTTCGGTTTGAGCGCGCCCGACTTCAAGGCTTTCGGCCTGCGTGAAGAAAACGGCGAAAAATATCTCGCCTTCGAATTTGAAAACCTGATGCCGGTCCGCGAGCTGAAAGTGCGCGGCGCCCACAATCAGGCCAATGCCCTGGCGGCACTGGCGCTGGGGCATGCCGTGGGCCTGCCGTTCGACGCCATGCTGAGCGGCCTGCGCAGCTTCACCGGTCTTGAACATCGCTGCCAGTGGGTACGCGAATTTGAGGGTGTGAGCTACTACAACGACTCCAAGGCCACCAACGTGGGGGCCGCACTGGCCGCCATCGAAGGCCTGGGAGCGGACATGGACGGCAAGCTGGTACTGATCGCCGGCGGTGACGGCAAGGGTGCAGACTTCAGTGGCCTGCACGACTCAGTGGCCAGGTACTGCCGCGCAGTGGTCCTGATGGGCCGCGATGCCGGCCTGATCGCCGACGCCTTGGGCGATAGCGTGCCCCAGGTGCGCGTCAGCTCCCTGGACGAAGCCATTGCCCAAAGCCGTTCGCTGGCCCGCCCGGGTGACGCGGTATTGCTGTCGCCGGCCTGCGCCAGTTTCGACATGTTCAAAAATTACGAAGAGCGTGGCCATCTGTTTGCGCGTGCAGTGGAGGCCCAGGCATGATTTTCGGCATTCTGAAACCTTACCCTTCGCCGTTGATCACGGGCCGTGGCATTGACCTCGACTTCCCGTTTCTGGCCGGTTGCATGGCCTTGCTCGGCCTGGGCCTGGTGATGATCACCTCGGCATCGTCTGAAGTGGCCGCCCTGCAGTCGGGCAACACCCTTTATCACATGATCCGCCACCTGTTTTATATCGTGCTTGGCCTTGTTGCATGCGTGCTGACCATGATGGTGCCGATTGCTACCTGGCAGCGCCTGGGCTGGTTATTGCTGATCGGTGCGTTCGGCTTGCTGGTGATGGTGCTGCTGCCGGGCATTGGCCGTGAAGTGAACGGTTCGATGCGCTGGATCGGCTTCAGTTTCTTTAACGTACAGCCCTCGGAAATCGCCAAGGTTTTCGTGGTGATCTACCTCGCCGGTTATCTGGTCCGTCAGCAGAAGGAAGTCCGCGAAAGCTGGATGGGCTTCTTCAAGCCTTTCATCGTGTTGCTGCCGATGGCCGGTCTGTTGCTGATGGAGCCTGACTTCGGTGCCACCGTCGTAATGATGGGGGCAGCGGCAGCGATGTTGTTCCTGGGCGGTGTCGGCCTGTTCCGCTTCGCCCTGATGGTGGCGCTGGCAGTCGGTGCGGTCTTCGTGCTGGTGCAGGCGCAACCTTATCGTATGGCCCGCTTGATCACCTTTACCGACCCGTGGTCCGACCAGTTTGGCTCCGGTTATCAGCTGACCCAGGCCCTGATCGCATTCGGTCGTGGCGAGTGGTTCGGGGTCGGTCTGGGCAACAGCGTACAGAAGCAGTTCTACCTGCCGGAAGCGCACACCGACTTCGTATTCTCGGTACTGGCTGAAGAGCTGGGTGTGGTCGGCTCCTTGCTGACCGTGGCCCTGTTCGTATTCGTCTGCGTGCGCGGCATGTACATCGGCATGTGGGCCGAGCGGGCCAAACAGTATTTCGCCGCCTACATGGCGTACGGCTTGTCGTTCCTGTGGATCGGCCAGTTCCTGATCAATATCGGGGTGAACGTCGGCCTGTTGCCAACCAAGGGTCTGACCTTGCCATTCCTCAGTTATGGCGGCAGTTCCCTGGTGATTTGCTGCGTATGTATGGGTCTGCTGCTGCGAATCGAGTGGGAGAGTCGAACCCACCTGGGCAGCGAAGAGACTGATTTCAAAGAAAGTGATTTCGCAGAGGAGCCGAACAATGGGCGCTAATGTGCTGATCATGGCGGGCGGTACCGGCGGACACGTGTTCCCTGCGCTGGCCTGCGCCCGTGAGTTTGAAGCACGCGGCTACAGCGTGCACTGGCTTGGAACCCCGCGCGGGATCGAGAACGAACTGGTTGAACCTGCCGGTTTTACCCTGCACCGGATCAACGTCACCGGCCTGCGTGGCAAGAGCAAGCTGTCGTTGTTCAAGGCGCCGTTTGTATTGCTCAAGGCCATGTTTCAGGCGCGCAAAATCATTCGCCAGCTCAAGCCGGTCTGCGTGCTCGGGTTTGGTGGCTATTTGACCGGGCCTGGTGGTCTGGCAGCCAAAACCTGCGGTGTGCCGGTGATCATTCACGAGCAAAACGCCGTGGCCGGTACTGCCAACCGCTTGCTGGTGCCGATGTCGAGCCGTGTGTGCGAAGCCTTCCCCGGAACCTTCGCGGTATCGGACAAGCTGCGCAGTACCGGTAACCCGGTCCGCCCTGAATTGTTCAGCCTGGCGCCACGGGCCGCACTCGAAGGCCGCAAGGCGCGCCTGCTGGTGCTGGGCGGCAGTCTGGGGGCCGAGCCGTTGAACAAGTTGTTGCCTGAAGCACTGGCCAAAGTACCGGTTGAGGTGCGTCCTGAAGTGTTTCACCAGGCCGGCAAACAGCACGACCAAATTACCGCCGAGCGCTATGGCGCGGTCGGCGTCGAGGCTCAAGTGCAGCCTTTTATCAAAGACATGGCCCAAGCCTATGGCTGGGCCGACCTGGTGGTTTGTCGCGCAGGCGCGCTGACCGTCAGTGAACTGGCTGCGGCCGGTCTGCCATCGCTGCTGGTGCCATTGCCCCACGCGATTGATGACCATCAGAGCCGTAATGCCGACTTTCTGGCTCGCGAAGGTGCTGCCTTCCTGATGCCGCAAGCGACAACTGGCGCAGCCGAACTGGCCGCACGCCTGACAGAGGTTTTGATGCAACCGGAACGACTGAACAGCATGGCGACCAATGCTCGCCGCCTGGCCAAACCTGATGCAACCCGCAACGTTGTAGATATCTGCCTGGAGGTGGCCAATGGTTGAGAATCAGAAAGCCATGCCGCAACCGGAAATGCGCCGTATCCGTCGCATCCACTTCGTCGGCATCGGCGGCGTGGGCATGTGCGGTATTGCCGAGGTGCTGCTGAACCTGGGTTATGAAGTGTCGGGTTCCGACCTGAACGCATCGCCAGTTACCGAGCGTCTTGAGTCGTTCGGTGCGCACATCTTTATCGGTCACCGCGCCGAGAACGCTGCCACTGCCGATGTATTGGTCGTGTCGAGTGCGGTCAACACCTCTAACCCTGAAGTCGCGACTGCCCTGGAACGCCGTATTCCGGTGGTGCCGCGGGCTGAAATGCTGGCCGAGCTGATGCGTTATCGCCACGGCATCGCCGTAGCCGGTACCCACGGCAAGACCACCACCACCAGCCTGCTGGCCTCGGTGTTCGCAGCCGGTGGCCTCGATCCGACGTTCGTGATCGGTGGCCGACTGAATGCAGCGGGCACCAATGCACAACTGGGCACCAGCCGTTACCTGATTGCCGAAGCTGACGAAAGCGATGCCAGCTTCCTGCACCTGCAGCCGATGGTTGCGGTGGTGACCAACATCGACGCCGACCACATGGCGACCTATGAGGGTGACTTCAACAAGCTGAAGAAAACCTTCGTCGAGTTTCTGCACAACCTGCCGTTCTACGGCCTGGCCGTGCTGTGCCTGGATGATCCGGTGGTGCGTGAAATCCTGCCCCTGGTCAAGCGTCCCACCGTCACCTACGGCTTCAGCGAAGCCGCCGATGTGCGTGCGATCAATGTTCGCCAGCAAGGCATGCAGACCTTCTTCACGGTGCTGCGCCCCGATCGCGAGCCGCTGGATGTGTCGGTGAACATGCCGGGTAACCACAACGTGCTGAACGCTCTGGCGACCATCTGCATCGCATCTGATGAAGGCATCAGCGATGAGGCCATTGTCCAGGGCCTGTCCGGCTTCGAGGGTGTAGGCCGACGCTTCCAGGTCTACGGCGAGCTGCCGGTTGAAGGCGGTCACGTGATGCTGGTTGACGATTACGGTCACCACCCGACCGAAGTCGCGGCCGTGATTAAAGCAGTGCGCGGTGGCTGGCCGGACCGTCGTCTGGTCATGGTTTATCAGCCCCATCGCTTCAGCCGTACCCGCGATCTGTACGACGATTTCGTGCAGGTGTTGGCCGACGCCAACGTACTGCTGTTGATGGAAGTCTACCCGGCCGGCGAAGAGCCGATTCCGGGCGCCGACAGCCGTCAGCTGTGCCACAGCATCCGCCAGCGTGGCCAGCTGGACCCGATCTACATCGAGCGTGGCGTTGAGCTGGCGCCGATCGTCAAGCCGCTGCTGCGTGCCGGCGACATCCTGTTGTGCCAAGGGGCGGGCGATATCGGCCGTCTGGCACCGCAACTTATTAACAGTCCACTATTCGCCGGTGCCGTTGTCGCAGCCAGCGGGGGGAAGTTGAAATGACCGCTGCCTACGCCAATCTGTTCTCCACCATTGCCCCTGCCGACTTCGGTCGCGTTGCCGTGTTGTTCGGCGGCAAAAGCGCTGAGCGCGCAGTGTCCCTGAAGTCGGGCAATGCCGTGCTTGAAGCACTGCAAAGTGCCGGCGTGAATGCCTTCGGGATCGATGTCGGCGACGATTTCATCGCCCGCATCACGCACGAAAAAATCGACCGTGCCTTCATCATTCTCCACGGTCGTGGCGGTGAAGACGGCAGCATCCAGGGCCTGCTCGAATACATGGGCATCCCTTACACCGGCAGCGGCATCCTTGCCTCGGCGCTGGCAATGGACAAATTGCGCACCAAGCAGGTGTGGCACAGCCTGGGTATTCCAACCCCGCGTCATGCCGTGCTGACCAGCGAAGCCGATTGTATTTCTGCGGCGAAGGAACTGAGCTTCCCTTTGATCGTCAAACCGGCACATGAAGGTTCAAGTATCGGTATGGCCAAAGTGAACAGCGCTGACGAGTTGATCGTTGCGTGGACAGAGGCCAGTAAGTACGACTCGCAAGTGTTGGTTGAGCAATGGATCACCGGTCCCGAGTTCACCGTCGCCACCCTGCGTGACCAAGTGCTGCCACCTATTGCACTGGGCACCCCGCATTCGTTCTACGACTACGACGCCAAGTACCTGTCCTCGGATACTCAGTATCGGATCCCGTGCGGGCTCGATAGCACCAAGGAGCAAGAACTCATGGACCTCACGGCTAAAGCCTGTGAGGCGATAGGTATCGCCGGTTGGGGCCGTCTGGACGTGATGCAGGACACCGATGGCCAGTTCTGGCTGCTCGAAGTCAACACCGCTCCGGGCATGACCGATCACAGCCTGGTGCCGATGGCGGCCCGTGCTGCCGGTCTGGATTTTCAACAGCTGGTGCTGTCGATTCTGGCAGCCAGCGTCGAGGCTCGAGGTTAAAAACATGCAAGGCGCATCGCTTCGTCATCAGCAACCCGTTCCCGGCCGCAAGCCGGTGCCTCGGGGCGCAAGCCGGATGGTGGCTAAAGAGCCGATGTCAGTGCGTCTGCCGAAAGCCAATTTTGGCTTCCTGAAAGTGTTGTTCTGGCCCGTGTTGCTGGTGGTGCTGGGGTACGGCACGTACGAAGGTGCGCAGCGCCTGATGCCGTACGCCGACCGGCCGATCACCAACATCAACGTGCAGGGTGATTTGACCTACATCAGCCAGCAGGCCGTGCAGCAGCGCATTGCCCCTTACATGGCGGCGAGCTTCTTCACCGTCGACCTGGAAGGCATGCGTACCGAGCTGGAACAGATGCCCTGGATTGCCCACGCCGAAGTCCGGCGCGTATGGCCTGACCAGGTGGTGATCCGTCTCGAAGAACAGTTGCCGGTAGCCCGCTGGGGTGATGAAGCGCTGTTGAACAACCAGGGCCAGGCATTCACCCCGCGTGAGCTGGCCAATTACGAACACTTGCCGCAGCTGTTCGGCCCACAACGGGCTCAGCAGCAAGTGATGCAGCAGTATCAGGTGTTGAGCCAGATGCTGCGTCCGATGGGCTTCTCCATTGCCCGGCTGGAATTGCGTGAACGCGGTAGCTGGTTCCTGACCACCGGAGCCGGCAGTGCAGGGCCCGGGATCGAGTTGCTGTTGGGGCGCGATCACCTGGTAGAAAAAATGCGTCGCTTCATAGCCATCTATGAAAAAACGCTGAAAGAACAGATTACAAACATAGCGCGCATCGATTTGCGTTATGCCAACGGATTGGCCGTCGGCTGGCGGGAACCTGTGGCACCGACGATAGCCCAACCCGCTGTCGCGAAGAATTAAGAAGAGGCAGGACCCATGGCAAACGTGCAAAGCGGAAAAATGATCGTCGGTCTCGATATCGGCACCTCCAAGGTGGTGGCGCTGGTGGGCGAGGTCGGGGAAGACGGCACCATCGAAATCGTCGGTATTGGCACGCATCCGTCCCGTGGCCTGAAGAAAGGCGTGGTGGTGAATATCGAGTCCACCGTGCAATCGATCCAGCGCGCCATCGAAGAAGCGCAGCTGATGGCCGGTTGCCGGATTCACTCGGCGTTTGTCGGTGTTGCCGGCAACCACATCCGCAGCCTGAACTCCCACGGCATCGTGGCAATTCGGGACCGTGAGGTCAGCTCCGCCGACCTTGAGCGCGTGCTTGACGCTGCTCAGGCCGTTGCGATTCCGGCAGACCAGCGCGTGCTGCACACTTTGCCCCAGGACTACGTGATCGATAACCAGGAAGGCGTTCGTGAGCCACTGGGGATGTCGGGCGTACGTCTGGAAGCCAAGGTGCACGTAGTAACGTGCGCAGTGAATGCAGCACAGAACATCGAGAAATGTGTGCGCCGCTGTGGCCTTGAGGTGGACGACATCATCCTCGAGCAACTGGCGTCGGCTTACTCGGTGTTGACCGATGACGAGAAAGAACTGGGTGTGTGCCTGGTCGACATCGGCGGCGGTACCACCGATATCGCGATCTTCACCGAAGGCGCCATTCGCCACACGGCGGTGATCCCGATTGCCGGTGACCAGGTGACCAACGACATCGCGATGGCGTTGCGTACACCGACCCAGTACGCCGAAGAAATCAAGATCCGTTACGCCTGCGCCCTGGCCAAACTGGCCGGCGCCGGTGAAACCATCAAAGTCCCGAGCGTAGGCGACCGTCCACCGCGCGAACTGTCCCGTCAGGCCCTGGCCGAAGTGGTCGAGCCGCGTTACGACGAGCTGTTCACCCTGATTCAGGCCGAGTTGCGTCGCAGCGGCTACGAAGACCTGATCCCGGCCGGCATCGTGCTGACCGGCGGTACCTCGAAAATGGAAGGTGCGGTCGAACTGGCCGAAGAAATCTTCCATATGCCGGTTCGCCTGGGCGTGCCGCACAGCTTCAAGGGCTTGTCCGATGTTGTGCGCAATCCGATTTACTCCACCGCTGTGGGCTTGTTGCTGTACGGGCTGCAAAAGCAGTCAGACGGCATCTCCATGTCGGGTATCAGCAACCGCGACAACTACAGCAGTGATGAACAAAAAGCCCCTGTGCTTGAGCGCCTGAAGCGCTGGGTCCAGGGCAACTTTTAAAGCTTGAGCAGTAAAAGATTCAAAGCAGTAGAAGTAGGCGAAAAAACTAGAGAAATGAAAGGAGAGGGAAAATGTTCGAACTCGTAGACAACATCCCGCAAAGCCCGGTAATCAAGGTTATCGGTGTTGGTGGTGGCGGTGGCAATGCTGTTAATCATATGGTTAAGAGCAACATCGAAGGCGTGGAATTCATCTGCGCCAACACTGACGCGCAAGCGCTGAAAAGCATCGGCGCCCGAACCATCCTGCAATTGGGCACCGGTGTGACCAAAGGCCTGGGTGCGGGTGCAAATCCTGAGGTCGGTCGTCAGGCCGCTCTGGAAGACCGAGAGCGCATCGCTGAAGTGCTGCAGGGCACCAATATGGTGTTCATCACCACGGGCATGGGCGGAGGTACCGGTACCGGTGCAGCGCCGATCATTGCCGAAGTGGCCAAGGAAATGGGGATCCTCACCGTTGCGGTGGTGACCCGTCCGTTCCCGTTTGAAGGCCGCAAGCGCATGCAGATCGCTGACGAAGGTATTCGTCTGCTGTCCGAAAGCGTTGACTCGTTGATTACGATTCCGAACGAAAAACTGCTCACCATCCTGGGCAAGGACGCCAGCTTGCTGTCGGCTTTCGCCAAGGCCGATGACGTACTGGCCGGTGCCGTTCGCGGTATCTCCGACATCATCAAGCGTCCGGGCATGATCAACGTCGACTTTGCCGACGTACGTACCGTGATGAGCGAAATGGGCATGGCGATGATGGGCACTGGCTGCGCCAGCGGTCCGAACCGTGCACGTGAAGCAACCGAAGCGGCGATCCGCAACCCGTTGCTCGAAGACGTGAACCTGGAAGGTGCACGCGGCATCCTGGTGAACATCACCGCCGGTCCTGACCTGTCCCTGGGTGAGTACTCCGACGTGGGTAGCATCATCGAAGCCTTCGCTTCCGAGCACGCCATGGTCAAGGTCGGTACCGTTATCGATCCGGACATGCGCGACGAACTGCATGTGACCGTGGTTGCGACCGGTCTGGGCGCGAAAATCGAGAAGCCGGTCAAGGTTATCGACAACAGCGTTCAAGCCTCTTACGCAGCCTCTTCGGCACACGCAGCTTCTACTCGTCAGGAAGCACGTACCGAGCGTCAGGAACAGCCAGTGGTTAACTACCGTGATCTGGACCGCCCGACCGTGATGCGTAATCAGGCCCAGCAAGGTGCGACTACCGCTGCCAAGCTCAACCCGCAAGACGATTTGGATTATCTGGATATCCCGGCTTTCCTGCGTCGACAGGCTGATTAATGAAATCAATCAGGGGGATTAAGGTGATTGGTATTCAGCAAAGGTTCGGTCTGCTATTATCGCCAGCCTTTGTTGATACCAGTTCGCAATTTGCGCTGAAGCGGCCAATGCCATGATTAAACAACGCACCCTGAAAAATATTATCCGTGCCACAGGTGTCGGCCTGCACTCCGGTGAGAAGGTCTACCTGACCCTCAAGCCTGCGCCTGTGGATACCGGCATCGTGTTTTGTCGTGCAGACCTTGACCCTGTTGTGCAGATTCCTGCCCGCGCGGAAAACGTCGGCGAGACAACGATGTCGACCACGTTGGTCAACGGCGATACCAAAGTAGACACGGTAGAGCACTTGCTCTCGGCCATGGCTGGCCTGGGGATCGATAACGCCTACGTCGAACTCTCCGCGTCTGAAGTCCCGATTATGGACGGTAGCGCCGGACCTTTCGTGTTTCTGATTCAATCTGCCGGCCTGGAAGAACAGGACGCGCCGAAGAAGTTCATCCGTATCCTGCGTGAAGTGACAGTGGAAGATGGCGACAAGCGCGCCACTTTCGTCCCTTTCGAAGGCTTCAAAGTGAGCTTTGAGATCGATTTCGATCACCCGGTTTTCCGTAACCGTACCCAAAGCGCAACCGTGGATTTTTCCAGCACTTCGTTTGTAAAAGAAGTCAGCCGCGCGCGTACTTTCGGTTTCATGAGTGACATCGAGTACCTGCGCAAGCACAACCTCGCACTCGGCGGTAGCGTTGAAAACGCGATCGTGGTCGACGCCAATGGTGTACTGAACGAAGACGGGCTTCGCTACGAAGACGAATTCGTGAAGCACAAGATTCTCGACGCTATTGGTGACCTCTACCTGCTGGGCAATAGCCTGATTGGTGAGTTCAAGGGCTTCAAGTCTGGCCATGCACTGAACAACCAGCTGCTTCGCAAGCTGATTGAACAGAAAGATGCGTGGGAAGTCGTGACCTTTGAAGACGCCAGCACAGCACCGATCTCGTACATGCGTCCGGTTGCAGCAGTTTAAGTAAAACTTCTTTCTCTAGTTTTTGAAGGCCACCCCCGGGTGGCTTTTTTTTGCCCTGAAATTGGTGGGGGCTGTACGAGTTCTGTCGGAGCGAGCTCTTGGGCCTGGTTGAAAAGATCGCGATCAAGCCAGTTCCTGCAAAATCTGCTGCCGCTGGGGAAGTCTTCAGGCCTCCGGCTTCGGCTGCAGCGCGTTCAGTCCCGTTTCATTGATGCAAACCACCCGGTTGCGCCCGCCTTTTTTGGCCTGGTAAAGCGCCTTGTCGGCCGTGCTGATCAGGGCTTGCTGGTCATCCCCGGGTTTTGCGTAGCGGCTGCAGGCGCCCAGGCTGATGGTCAGTTTCCTGTGCTCGGCAACAGGCTCCAGCTGCTCCACTGCGCAGCGAATCTTCTCGGCCAGCAGGCGTGTACCTGTTGCCTCGGTCTCGGTCAGTATCACGGCGAACTCTTCACCGCCATAGCGGGCGGCCAGATCGGCGGGGCGACGGGTGTGGGACTTGATCACCTGGGCAACCCGCCGTATGGCTTCATCCCCGGCTTGATGGCCGTAGCAGTCATTGAAAGCCTTGAAATTATCTATATCAATCATGACCAGGGATACAGGATTGCCCGAGCGCTGCGCCCGGCGCCATTCCAGATCCAGGGTTGTGTCCAGGGTACGGCGATTGGCCAGTCCGGTCAGGGGGTCGGTTGCGGCGAGCTCGGCCAGCACCCGCTCGGCCTTGCGCCGCAAGCGCAGCTCCCGCGTCAGCAGCCAGGTGAGCCACAGCAAGCCCAGGCAGAGCAGAAGGGTGGCACTGCCGATCAACAGGGCGGTATGCCACCAGTTGTCGAAAATACTCGAGGTGGAGATGGCGACCACCACCACCAGCGGCAACTCGCCCACCTGAGCGAAGTTGTACAGACGCTCCTGATGATAGACCCCGGACATGGCAGTAAAGCTGCCATGTCGTTCTTCCAGGAAGCGAATGAAGTTAGGGGTCCGGCTAAGGTCCTGGCCGATACTGACGCGGTTTGTCCCGGGATATTGGGTCAACAGAATTCCGTCAGCGCTGACCAGACTGATGTTGCCGGTAGGCCCTATGTCCAGACCGCGGAACATGCTCTGGAAGTAGCTCAATTTTATCTGGCCCACCGCAACCCCCCGGAAATCGCCTTCCGGGCCTGAGACTCTGCGGCTAAGAATAATATTCCAGTCATTGGCGCCCTGGCCGGCGAGAAATGGGCGGCTGATGAAGATTTTGTCGTCTGCCGCACCGAGGTGGGCCTTGAACCACGGCTGCTGGCTGGCCTGGTCCGGCACGGGCATACCCGGTGCAGAGCTGGCAATCAGTTGGCCCGCGGCATCCAGAACGAAGAATCCGGCATTGGACGGGGCTTCATTGGCCCTGGCAAAGAGCAGCGACTGTCGGGTTGCAGAGGGAAGGGTGGAGAGCTCCCGGCTTTGCAGAAAATCGATCAGGCTGGTGAGCGCGGAGTCATAAATCGAAAAGGTGTTACGAATGTCGCGATTGATCAGTTGCACCAGGTTCAGGGCTGAACGCGTGGCATCCTGCTCGGTATTGCGATACTCCCTGACCAGCAAATAGCCAACGATGCCGAGGATGGCAACCACTGACAGCGTTGTTGCCCTGATCAGCATGCGCCGGGTAATGAAGGATGTGCGGCGGGAATGTGGAATGGCCTTGACCTCACTGATGCGTTTGGTGCCCAGACCTAAGGTTACGCCATATTGGCATAAGGCCAGCTGGGATGCTGGCCTTATGGTCATTGTTTAGAACACATCGATAGGATAGTCGATGATCACGCGGTATTCGTCTACATCGTTGTCCACCGTCCGGTAGGCATCGTTGCCGCGGTTGGTTGCCCAGCGCAGGCTAACCGCCAGATCCTTGGCCTTGCCATCCTGAACCACATACTTCAGAGCCATGTCGCGCTCCCAGTGATGGGCATTCTTGCCCTGTGGGTTGTACCAGTTACCGTAACCGATACTGTTGGTGCTCGCCTTGGTCAGGTCCAGTTCGCCGCGCGAATACGAGATGCTGGAAGTCAGACCGGCGATACCCAGACCGGCAAAGTCGTATTCATATTGCAGCTTCCAGGAGCGCTCGTTGGGCCCGTTGAAGTCCGAATATTGCTGCGAGTTGTCGAGGTAAACGCTGTCGCCCTGATTGATGTAGTCAAACGGCGTGTTGCCATTGACCTTTTGCAGCACGGTGGTGAACTTGTGGCCGGCCATGGCAAGCGCAAGGTGCAGGCTGAAGGTGTTGTTGTTGATATCCCCCAGCAGTGCTTTACCGCTGTCGCGGGTGTGATAGTAATGCAGCCCCGGGTTCAGGCTGATGCTGTCAGACAGGGCGTAGGTGTAATCCAGATCGTAGTAGTACTGATCCCACACATCCTTGAGCTGGGCGGCATACAGGTTGCTGGTGATCTCGGGAATGGCGCTCCACGACGCGCCGGCCCAGGTCAGGTGTTTGCTGGTCTGGTCGTCAAGGTTGCCGTAGGTGGTCGTCAGGCGACGCATACCGCTCTGGTTGTAGGGTTTGTTGAAGCTGGCCTGGCCGCCCTCGAACATCCAGCCGTCGAAACTGTGGTTGGTCAGGCTGACGCCACGGAAGGTCTGCGGCAGCATGCGGGTTTCGCCGCCGGCGATGACCGGGTTGGTCAAGAACAGATCACCGGCTTTGAGCTCGGTATCAAAGGCGCGGATTTTCAGCGCCGCACCGGCTGATGAAAAGGCAGTAGGCGCTTTGCCATTGCCATCACTGACCGGCAGGATGCTGCTGCCATCGGTGCCGCCACCGCCGTCCAGTTTCAGGCCGAGCATGCCGTAGGCATCCAGGCCAAAGCCGACTACACCCTGGGTGAAGCCCGACTCAAATTTCCCCACAAAGCCCTGGCCCCATTCCTTGCTGTCATCGGCATGGGGGCTACGGATATCGTGGTTCATGTAGTAGTTGCGGGTATGAATCTTGAGGCTCGAGCCTTCAATAAAACCGTCTTTGGACGCTTCGTCGTCTGCGTGGGCGAAAGCGGGGATCGTTGCAGCCAGGGCAATGAATAAAGGACTGAGTTTGAGTGAATGCTTCACCGGTTTGGAGCTCCTTTTTAGTGCTGAAAATTGTTGTAATTCTCGATGAATCCGGTGCCCGGCATAGGGCGCCAAAGGAGCAGGCGCCTTAATTAAAGACCAAAAAAAAGCCGCTATGATAGCGGCTTTTGAAACAGTTAGTCACATCTGTAACGAGTGACCAACTGGGTCGGGAAGTTTTCAGGTGGCTGTTCAGCTGTCTTCAGACTCATCAGAAATGCTGTGTTTTGCCTGTGTTTGCTGGGGCTTGGCGTCGCTGTCGGGACGTGTTGCCAACTCTGTTCGAGCCTGATCAAAAGAAGCTGCGCGGGCTGCATTTTGTGCGACAAACGCGGGTGACTCTTCCGCCATGGCCATAGGCGACAACAACAAAGACGACAAAACGAAAACGCTGGCCATACCCATACTGCTGGACATTTCAAAGACCTTCTTGCTGAGCAAGTTCTGTGTGGTGTCAGCAATTTATAGCGATCCTGACCAGTGAAAAAGCCCTGTTTCATACAAGGACTTTTGCGTTTGGGGTAACAAACCCGGGGAGGTGCCGGGTAGACACATTGAGTGTTCAGGCACTGCTGAGTCTTGTGGGAGCTGGCCTAGCGATAGGATCAAGTCAGTGACACCGATGTGCCTGTATCCCCATCAAGCTGGCTCCCACAGGGCCCGGAGCTGACACATACACTATTGTGGGAGCTGGCTTGCCAGCGATGGCATCAAGTCAGTGAAACCAATGTGCCTGTATCGCCAGCAAGCTGGCTCCCACAACAGGCCCGGGCCTCAAGCCGGTAAAAACAGGCCAAAGGTATTGCGCCCTTCGGCGCTGCGCACAAAGACATCCCCGCCATGCATCTGCGCAATGGCTTTGACGATGGCCAGCCCCAGACCATGATTGGCTCCGCTGTTGTGACGCGAGGCATCCACGCGATAAAAACGCTCGAACAGCCGCGGCAGGTGCTCGTCGGCAATCGGCTCGCCCGGGTTGCTGATGCCGATGGTCACGCCCCCGGGGCTTTGATCGATCTGCACCTCAATCCGTTGTCCGGCTTCGGTGTGCTGTACGGCATTGCTCAGCAAGTTGATCAACGCCCGGCGCAGGTGGGGCTTTTCGATATTGACCTGGGCATCGCCGTTGACCTGCACCTCGACCCGCGCGTCTTCAAGAATGAACTCCAGATACTCCAGGGTCGTCGCCACTTCATCCGCCAGTGAGGCACGGGTCAGCTTGCTGGCCTTGCTGCCTTGATCGGCGCTGGCCAGAAACAGCATGTCGTTGATGATGCTGCGCAAGCGCTCCAGCTCCTCCAGGTTGGACTGCAGCACCTCAAAGTAGTGTTCGGCAGAGCGCCCCCGGGTCAGCGCCACCTGAGTCTGGCCAATCAGATTGGTCAGCGGCGAACGCAGTTCATGGGCCACGTCGGCATTGAACGACTCCAGTCGCGTATAAGCCTGCTCGACCCGCTCCAGGGTTGAATTGAAAGCGCTCACCAGTTGATCCAGTTCCGGCGGCAGTGGCGACAAGTGCAAGCGCCCGGACAGGCGTGGCGGGGCCAGTTTCAGCGCTTCTTCAGAGAGCTTGATCAAGGGTTTAAGGCCGATTCTGGCCACCCAGTAACCCAGCAGTGAGGCCAGGACCACACCAATAGATGCCAGGCTGATCAACGCCACCAGCAAGTGGTGCTGGGTCTGGCGGAAGGTTTCGGTATCGATGGCGGTCAGGAAGCGCAGGGCCGGTCGTTGTTCCTTGGCCGGGATCTGGCTGATCAACACCTTGAGCGGGTAGGTATGGCCGGGCAGATACAGGTCGCGGATCCCGGTCGGGCCCCTGGCAAACTCGCGTACCGGCGCCTCGGGATTGCCGTACTCATACTCCGGGTCGCCACTGATGGCCCAAAACCGCAGGCGCTTGTCTTCTTCACTGAGCAGCTTGAGTTTGGCGCTGATCTTGGCCCAGTGCTCGGGGGTTCCATAGCGATTGATCGAGGACTCAAGCACGCTGAAGCGCGCATCCAGCTCGGCCTCGGGCAGACGGCCGATACCCTTGTCGACCTGCTGGTACAGCGCCCAGCCGATCAGCACGAACACCAGCAGCGCCACCAGGGTGAACATCGCGCTCAAGCGCAGGGCGATGGAGTTCAGGCGACCGGGCCGCTTAAACACTGCGCCGCTCCAGTACGTATCCCATGCCGCGAATGGTGTGCAGCAGCTTGTGCTCAAAGGGGCCGTCGAGCTTGGCGCGCAGGCGTTTGATCGCGACTTCGACCACGTTGGCGTCGCTGTCGAAGTTAATGTCCCAGACCATTTCGGCGATGGAGGTTTTGGACAGAATCTCCCCCTGACGCCGCGCCAGTACGCTGAGCAGCGAGAACTCCTTGGCCGTCAGGTCCAGGCGGCTGCCGGCGCGGGTAGCCTTGCGGCTGATCAAATCTATCCACAGGTCATCGACCGTTACCTGCACCGGTTCGTGGCCGCCGCTGCGCCGGGTCAGGGCCTGCAGACGGGCTACCAGTTCCAGAAATGAAAACGGCTTGCCCAGATAATCGTCGGCGCCTTCGCGCAAGCCGCGAATCCGGTCTTCGACCCGCTCGCGGGCCGTCAGCATGATCACCGGCGTCTGCTTGCGCGCGCGCAGTGCCCGCAGCACGCCGAAGCCATCCAGGCCGGGCAGCATCACATCGAGCACGATTACGGCGTAATCGCTCTCCAGCGCCAGGTGCAAACCCTCGATCCCCTCCCGCGCAACATCCACCGTGTAGCCTTGCTCGGTCAGGCCGCGATGCAGGTAATCGGCGGTTTTTTCTTCATCTTCAATTATCAGGACTCGCATAACCCGCCTCAGTGATTCGTCGCCAGCAAGCTGACGGGTTTGGAACGCTGGAACAGTCGTTCCAGCCACAAGTATATGACCGGCGTGGTGAACAGCGTCAGCGCCTGGCTCACCAGCAACCCGCCGACCACGGCGATCCCCAGCGGCTGGCGCAGTTCGGCACCGGTGCCATAGCCGAGCATCAGCGGCAGGGCGCCGAGCAAGGCGGCGAGGGTGGTCATGATGATCGGCCGGAACCGCGTCAGGCAGGCTTCATAGATCGCTTCTTCCGGGCTTAGCCCGCGAGTGCGTTGTGCGTCGAGGGCGAAGTCGATCATCAGGATGCCGTTTTTCTTGACGATGCCGATCAGCAGTACCAGCCCGATCAGCGCCATGATCGAAAAGTCCTGGCCGCAGATCCATAGCATCACCAGCGCCCCCAGGCCTGCGGAGGGCAGGGTGGAAATGATCGTCAGCGGATGCACGAAGCTTTCGTACAGCACCCCGAGAATGATGTAGACCGCCACCAGCGCCGCCAGAATCAGCCACGGCTGGCTGGCCAGCGAGCTCTGGAAGGCTTGCGCCGCGCCCTGGAAGTTGCCGCTGATGGTGCTTGGCATGCCGATTTCATTTTTCGCCTGATTGAGCATCAGTACGGCATCGCCCAGGGCTACGCCGGGGGCAAGGTTGAATGACAGGTTGGCCGCCGGGAACATGCCGTCATGGCTGATCGACAGCGGACCACTGACTGGCGCATCGACTTTGGCCACGGCCGACAGCGGCACCATCTCGCCCGTCAGCGGCGAGCGCAGGTAGAAATAATTAAGGCTTTCGGCCTTGCCACGCTGCTGCGCGTCGACCTCCAGAATCACGTTGTACTGGTTGGTCTCGGTCTGGAACTCATTGACCTGACGCTGACCAAAGGCGTCATACAGGGCTTCGTCGACATCGGTGGCAGTCAGGCCGAAGCGGGCGGCGGCGTTCCGGTCGATGCTGATATGGGTGATGCTGCCGCCCAGTTGCAGATCGTTGGACAGGTCGCGGAATGCCGGATTGGTGCGCAGTTTTTCGGTCAGACGCTGGGTCCAGGTATTGAGCGTTGGCCCGTCATTGCTCTTGAGCACGTACTGATACTGGCTGCGGCTGGGGCCCGAGCTGAGGTTGATGTCCTGGCCGGCGCGCAGGTACAGGACGATGCCCGGGACTTTGGCCAGCTGCGGGCGAATCCGGTCGATAAATTCACTGGCCGACACATCGCGGTCGCTGCGGTCCTTGAGGGCAATCCAGAAGCGACCGTTGGCGATAGTCTGGTTGCTGCCGGTCACCCCCACCGAATGGGAGAACGCCTGCACCGCCGGGTCGGCACTGATGATGTTGGCCAGTTGCAGATGTTTTTTGCGCATGTCGGCAAATGAAATATCCGACGCCGCTTCGCTGGTACCCAGCACGAAACCTGTGTCTTGCACCGGGAAGAAGCCCTTGGGGATCAGTACGTAGCCGGCAATGGCCATCGCCAGCGTCACCGCGAAAACCCCCAGCATCAGCCGTTGGTGGGCCAGTGCCCGCTTCAGGCCCTTGTCATACAACGCCAGCAGGCGTTCACCAAAACCGGGGCGGGCATCGGCGTGGTGCACTGGCGAGCGCATGAACAGCGCCGCCAGGGTGGGCGCCAGGGTCAGGGATACCAGCACCGAAATCAAAATGGTCGAGGTCGCGGTCAGGGCGAACTCCTTGAACAGCCGACCCACCACTCCGCCCATGAACAGCAGCGGAATAAAGGCGGCCACCAGCGAAAGGCTGATCGAGACCACGGTGAAGCCAATCTCGCTGGAGCCCTTGATCGCCGCATCGCGCATGCTCTGGCCCGCTTCGAGATGACGGTGGATGTTCTCCACCACCACAATCGCATCGTCGACCACAAACCCCACGGCCACCACAATCGCCACCAGCGTCAGGTTGTTGAGGCTGAAGCCGAGCACATACATCAGGGCAAAACTGGCAATCAGCGACACCCCCAGTACCGCCGAAACGATCAGGGTTGCCGACCACTGGCGCAAAAACAGCGCCATCACTGCGATCACCAGCAGCACCGCAATCAGCAGGGTAATTTCCACTTCGTGCAGCGAGGCCCGAATGGTTTTGGTCCGGTCGCTGAGGACCGTGACTTGCACCGAAGCCGGGAGCATGGCCTGCAGGGCGGGGAGGGCGGCCTGGATGCGGTCCACCGTTTCAACAATGTTGGCCCCCGGCTGGCGCGAGATCACCAGGTTCAGCCCCGGCTGATGCCCGGACCATGCCTGCACGTAGTCGTTCTCGGAGCCGTTGATCACCCGCGCCACGTCGCGCAACTGCACCGGGGCGCCGTCCTTGTACGAGACGATCAGCTGGCCGTACTCGTCGGCATCGAACAACTGGTCGTTGGTCGACAGGGTGGAAATGCTCGAGGGGCCGTACAGTGCACCTTTGGCCAGGTTGAGGCTGGTTTGCTGAATCGCCAGGCGGATATCGGCCAGGGTCAGGCCGATGGCCGCCAGCTTGTCGGCTGAGGCCTGGACCCGGATCGCCGGACGTTGCTGGCCGGTGATGTTGATCAGGCCTACACCGTCGATCTGGCTGATCTGGCGTGCCAGCAGGGTTTCGACGTAATCGCTGAGTTCGGTGCCGGGCATCTGCATCGAGCTGATGCTCAGAATCAATACCGGGCTGTCCGCCGGGTTGACCTTCCTCCAGGTCGGCAGGGTGGGCATGTCTTTGGGCAATTTGCCGGACGCGGTATTGATTGCCGCCTGTACCTCCTGGGCAGCGGTATCGATGCTTTTATCGAGGGTGAACTGCAAGGTCAGGGTAGTGGAGCCCAACGCGCTGCTGGAGGTCATTTGGGTCATGCCGGGGATGGCGCTGAATTGCACCTCCAGCGGTGTGGCCACCGACGATGCCATGGTGTCGGGGCTGGCGCCGGGCAGTTGCGCCGACACTTGAATGGTCGGGAACTCCGCTTCGGGCAAGGGGGCGACGGGCAGCCGCGGGAAGGCGATCAGCCCCAGCAGCACCAGGGCAAAGGTCAGCAACACCGTGGCGATCGGGTGATCGACACACCAGGCTGACAGTGAACGACCGTTATTCATGGTTGCACCGCTTGGGCGCTGGTCAGCGCTGGCTCGCTCAAGACTTCAACCCGTGATCCCGGTTTGAGACGCGACTGGCCATCGCTGACCAGGGTGTCCCCCGGGTTGACGCCGCTGATGATGTTGAGTCCGCTGTCCTGATACAGCATCTGTACCGGCACGGTTTCGACCTTGTCGCCCACGATGCGATACACAAAATAATTATCCAGGCCGCGCTGCACCACCTGGGGCGGTACCACCAGTGCATTTTGCGAAACACCGGTCTGAATCTCGACATTCACCAACTGGCCGGGCCACAGGTTGTGCTCGGGGTTGTCGAACCGGGCTTTGACCTTGATCGTACCGGTGCTGGCCGACACCTGATTGTCGATCAGGCTCAGCCGGCCTTCGCCCAGTGCCGTGCCGCTGTGGCTGGAGTCGCCAAGGAAGGCTTTGACCAGGGCCGGGTCTTTGGCGCCGAGCAACTTATGCAAAGTGGGCAGGAGCTGCTGGGGGAGTGAGAACTCCACGGCAATCGGATCGATCTGGGTGACGGAAAACAGCCCCTGGGTATCACTGACCCGCAGGAAATTGCCCGGGTCGACAGCGCGAATCCCTACTCTGCCGCTTACCGGCGAGTGAATCCGGGTGTACGACAATTGCACCTGCGCCGCTGCAATCGAGGCCTGATTACCTTGTGCGGTGGCTTTGAGCTGATTGACCAGGGCCTGTTGCTGGTCGAGGGTTTGTTTGGACACGCCGTTGTCGACACTCAGCAACTGATAGCGTTTGAGGTCGATCAGGGCGACTTGCAGCTGGGCCTGGTTTTGCCCCAATTGGGCCTTGGCCTGATCGAGGCTGGCCTGGATCGAGCGGTCATCCAGGGTTGCCAGCAGGTCACCGGCCTTGACGGTCTGGCCTTCCTTGACCAGCAGTTGGGTGAGGATGCCGTCGATTTGCGGACGAATCATCACGCTGTGCAGCGACAGCACAGCGCCTATGCCGCTGACATAGTGCGGCACATCTTGCCGGGCCACCTGAACCACCCGGACCGGAACCGCCACACCGGCGGTCGATTTAACGGGGGTCGGGCGAGCCGCCCACCAGGCGCCGCAACCAATCAGGGCTACCATAAGCATGCCCAGCAGGATTTTTTTTGTTTGAGTGCGCATGCCGGGTAAACGCCGTGTACGTGGAATTAGGGGACGCTAAGGTTATAGCCGGTCAACCGGGTCAATAAAGTGACCGCAAACTGACATTACCGACAGGCAGATAAAAATAGTGTTCTGGTGGTCAAGTAAACCGCCCCGGCGTCGATAGTTCTTTAAAGGGAGCACTTACGCGTTCCCATTCAAGGGGCGGTCATCATGAAAAACCTGGCGTTGGGTTTTGCAGCTTGCTCGATTTTCCTCCTTTGTCAGCCGACTCAGGCTCAGACCCTGATCGGCAGTGGCCAGATTCAGTTCCATGGCGCTATTGTCGAGCCGGCCTACGAGCTGGGGCTGGCCAGTAATGTGGACTACGGCGAGTCCGGCCAACTGATTGAAGTCGCGCCGGGTGTGGTCATCGCCATGAATATGGCCTTGCGCAAAGGCCGTGGCAGCGAGCCTCTGTATTCCATGTCTTTCACCGAGCTGAAAAATCCGCCAAACCCCGGCGCAAACCTGTCGTCGGGGGAAAAAGGCGTGGTGACTATTTCCTACCGCTGATTGCTCCGCGGGGAAGGTCAGGCAGGTATACTGCGCGGTCTTGCGCCACCCGGCCTGATCATTTCCCCCGTATTACGGAGCTTTCATGACTACTCCTACACCAACGACCGCTCCTGATGCCGTGGGCACTGAGCAGGTTGACAGCGAAACCGGCCTCGACACCCCGAAAAAACCGGTCATTCCAGCCTTCACCTTTCCGTTCAAGCCTTCGGAGTTTGCCAAGGCCAAGGCCGAAGGTCAGGCCTACTACCAGAAAAGCGGTCTGGGCGGTCACGATAAAACCCCGGGCGCTCCGCCCCACGGTACCCGTCGCACCATGGGCAAGCGCTGATTTCAGGTTCTACAGTGCCAGCCGTTGAACCTGGCGCATGCCGTGTTTGTGGTACAGGCGCAAGGCCCGCTGATTGTGCTCCATGACTTTAAGGTCAACCCAGGCTTCATTGCGTTGCCGGAACACTGCAAACATATGGCGCAATAGCGTGCCGCCCAATCCTCGGCCCTGCTGCCGGGGATGCACCACCAAATCCTTGAGGTAGGCGCTGGTCCAGGCCTGGGCAACTGCCACCACCTCGCCTTCGAGCAGCACCACAAAGCACAGTTGCGCATCGTATTCGGCGTCATGCTGCAGGCAGTCTTGCCACTCTTGCAGCGACGGGACACTGCCCTCGCCCTGTCCGTAGCCCTGAACCAGCAAGTCATGGACGGGTTGCAGCAGCGCTTCGTTGAGCGTCACCAGAGTTACTCCCCGGGGCCACTGTACAGGCTCCGGCGGCTGGTTCAGGTCTTTGCGCAACAGCAGGCAATACGCGCTCATTGAATTCAGTAACCCTGCTCGGCAACCGTGCGCGCGGCCTTGATCAGGCACTGGGTCAGCTCCGGCGACGAGAACTTGGTCAGCACTGCGTTGGCTCCGGCCAGGCGTGCTTTTTCGCTGTTCATGGCACTGTTCAGCGAGGTGTGCAGCAGCACATAAAGATGAGCAAAGTCCGGGGTTTCGCGCACGGTGCGGGTGAAGGCATAGCCATCCATCTCGGACATTTCGATGTCTGACACCAGCACATTGATTTGCTCCGGCGTTCCCTGCAGCTCCAGAAGTCGCTCGATGGCCTCCTTGGCGCTGCGGGCCGTGTGGCAATGCAGCCCCAGGTTGCGCAAAGTAATCACCGACTGTTGCAGCGCGACCTGACTGTCATCCACCACCAGAATCCGGGCCCCGGCCAGCAGTTTGCTGTCTTCGCGGCTGAGGGCCTCGGGGAGGTCTTCGATCCGGGCGGGGGCGATGCCATGAATCACTTTTTCGATATCCAGCACCTGCACCAGCGCCCCGTCGACCTGGGTCACCCCGGTGATATAAGAGCGCTTGCCCGAACCGTAGGGTGGCGGGCGAATGTCGGTGCTCAGGCAGTGCACGATTTTGCTTACCGCCTGTACGTGAAGCCCCTGTTTGGAGCGACTGACGTCGGTGACGATCAGGCAGCCGCCGTCAGGATCAAGCAGCGGTTGTTCGCCGATGGCGCGACTGAGGTCGATCACCGCCAGGGATGCGCCGCGCAATACCGCCACCCCTTTCACGTGGGGGTGCGACTCGGGCATTTTGGTCAGCGCCGGGCAGGGAATGATTTCACTGACCTTCAGCAGATTGATTGCCATCAGCTTGCCGCTGCGCAAAGTGAACAGCAGAAGCGAAAGTGAATCTGCGCGAGCGTTGTTCGATGACATAAAAACCTTCTGGAGGGGGCAGTGATACAGGGTTATCGACCTGGAACCGGAATTCTGTAATCGCCGCAGCCCCGTTCCTCGTCAGCGACTACGTTTATTTCAACCCCAGCCGCCTGGCCATCCGCCCGAGGTTGGCCCGGTCCAGCCCCAGCTCCCGGGCCGCACTGGCCCAGTTATGTTGATGGCGTTCAAGGCAGGCACTGATGAGCTGGCGCTGATAATTTTCGGTGGCCAGGCGCAAGTCACCCACGGTGTCCGGTACGGCCTCAGGCTTGGCCATTGCCGGAACAACAGTGGTTGTGGGCAACTGCAGATCGGCCGCGGTCAATGTCAGGATCCGTGGCCGCGGATGGCAGCGGCCCAAGGCCTTGAGCGCGCTGCGACCAATCAGGTGCTCCAGTTCGCGCACGTTGCCCGGCCAGTCGTAATGCAGCAGGGCGGCCTGGGCGTCCGCGCTCAGACGCAAGCTGCCAAGACCCATACGTGAACGGTTCTGCTCCAGAAAAAAACCGCTTAACAGCAGCACATCACGGCCGCGCTCACGCAGGGCGGGGACCTTGAGCGGGTAAACGCTCAGGCGATGATAAAAGTCGGCGCGGTAACGGCCGGCACGCACTTCTTCTGCAAGATCACGGTTGGTGGCTGCGATCAGCCGCACATCAACCTGATGCTCCTGATCCGAGCCCAGGCGCTGCAACTGTCCGCTTTGCAGCACCCGCAGTAGCTTGGCCTGCACCGTCAGGGACAGCTCGCCCACCTCATCCAGAAACAGGGTGCCACCATTGGCCAGCTCGAACTTGCCCCGTCGATCATGGGTTGCGCCGGTAAAGGCACCACGCACATGGCCGAACAGCTCGCTCTCCACCAGGGTGTCGGGCAGGGCGGCGCAATTGAGGCTGATCAGCGGCTTTTCAGCCCGGGGCGAAGCGGCGTGAATAGCCTGGGCCACCAGCTCCTTGCCGACCCCGGTTTCACCGGTGATCAGCACGGTCAGATCGCTGCCGCCCACCAGAGCGATTTCTTCGAGCAGGTGTTTGTGGGCTTTGCTTTGCCCTATCAGTTCTTTATTCGGGGTGCCGTGGGCCTGTCGATAGAGCTCGGCTTTTTGCTGCTCGTCTTCAACCCGTAACGCCAGACGCTCGATGCGCCGGGCCACGTTGACCGTGGCGGCGGCCAGGCTGGCAAAGGCTTGCAGGTCGTCCAGATCGATGGGTTCGAAGCGCTTGGGGTCAAGTGCATCGAGGGTCAGCAATCCCCACGGCCGCTCTTCGACAAACAGCGGGCAGCCCATGCAGTCGTGCACTTCGAGGTGCTCGGCCAGTCCGTCGACCAGGCCGTCATAGGGGTCGGGCAGCTCGCAGTTGCCGGGAAAGCGCGTTGGCCCCGGACTGCTGAGCAGCGCTTCAAAGCGCGGGTGTTCACTGATTCGGAAACGTCGGCCCAGGGTGTCGAGACTCAAGCCGTCAACGGCCAGCGGCACCAGCCATTCGCCGTCCAGCCGCAACAGGGCCGCAGCGTCGCAGGGCAACACGGCGCGCAGCGCTTGCAGCAGGCGGCGAAAGCGTTCGCTGTCCGGCAGATCCCGGGACAGGTCGGCCACCAGCGGCAGCAGGGCAGTGAGTAGGGGTTTTGCAGTCATTTTGACCTCATCTAGTCGATATGACTCTAAATCAGGGTGAGTCAAAATGACAATAATGTTTTTATCTTATTGATTTTAAAGGTTTTTATACTTGGCACGAATACTGATAAGTAAAGGGTAATAGTCAAGTCTATGTACTCAGGAGTCACCCTATGCTTACTGCCCAGGACCGTGCCATCGTCAAATCCACCGTGCCATTGCTCGAAAGCGGCGGTGAGGCCTTGATCACCCACTTCTACCGCATGATGCTCGCGGAACATCCCGAAGTCCGCTCGATGTTCAATCAGGCCAACCAGGCCAGTGGTGACCAGCCGCGGGCGCTGGCCACCGGGGTTTTGATGTATGCACGGCACATCGATCAGCTAGACCAGCTGGGCGATCTGGTGGCCCGCATCATCAACAAGCATGTTGCTCTGCAAATTCTCCCCGAGCATTACCCGATCGTCGGCAGCTGCCTGCTGCGGGCCATCGAAGAAGTACTGGGCAGCGACATTGCTACTGCCCAGGTTCTGGCGGCCTGGGGCGCAGCCTACAACCAGCTGGCCGATATCCTGATCGGTGCCGAGGCTGCAATTTACGACGAACAGGCCGCTGCGCCCGGCGGCTGGAGAGGCGGGCGTGAGTTCAAGCTGGTGTCCCGGGTTGAAGAGAGCTCGGAAATCACCTCGTTCTACTTCCGTCCGGTGGATCAACAGGCGATTCTTGATTGCGCCCCCGGCCAGTACATAGGCCTCAAGCTGATCATCGATGGTGAGGAAGTGCGTCGCAACTACTCACTGTCGGCCCTGGCCCGGGTCGGACGCTATCGCATCAGCGTCAAACGCGAGGCCGGTGGTGTGGTCTCGAACTTCCTGCATGACCGGCTGCAAGTCGGCGACACCCTGGAACTGTTCCCGCCGGCAGGCGAGTTCACCCTGACCCACAGCGAAAAACCGCTGGTATTGATCAGTGGCGGCGTGGGTATTACCCCGACCCTGCCGATGCTGGAAGCCGCGCTGGCCACCCGGCGCCCGATCCACTTTATCCACTGCGCGCGCAATGCCGATGTGCATGCATTCCGTACCTGGGTCGACGAGCTGGCAGCGCAGCACCCGCAGTTGCAGCGCTTCTACTGTTACGCCGAGCAGCATGCTGCGGCGGATCATGTCGGCCTGTTGACCGAAGACGTGCTGGCGCAGTGGTTGCCTGCCGATCGCGACGTGGATGCCTACTTCCTGGGGCCTAAAGGTTTCATGGGCGCGGTCAAGCGTCAGCTCAAGGCCCTGGGCGTGCCCCAGAGCCAAAGCCGCTACGAGTTCTTTGGCCCGGCAGCTGACCTGCAATAACCCTGGAATCGCGAAAACCTGCGGGAGCGAGCATTTGCTCTTGAAACAGCTCACTCCTGCAGGGTGTCAGGGCGGGGCGGGGGCTTAACACTGGATTAATCTGCCTGCGCCACCGTCGCCGCTCCGTTCAGATACCTCCAGGCCGCAGGTCTGGGTGTAAACTGCGGGTTTTACACACTCAGGCTAAGGGAAGCGGGATGACGGAAGACATGATGCGATTGGGCCCGGAAAAGCGCTTTCTGGTCTTGTTGGGGCTGATCTGCCTGGCACTGATCGGCGGCGCGCTGTACATGCAAATCGTGCTCGGTGAGGCCCCTTGCCCACTGTGCATCCTGCAACGCTATGCGTTGCTGCTGATCGCGATCTTTGCCTTTATTGGCGCGGCGATGCCGACCCGGCGCAGCATGACGGTGTTTGAAGTGCTGGTGGTGCTCAGTGCCATTGGCGGAATCGTCGCTGCTGCACGCCACGTCTTTATTCTGGCCAACCCGGCGGTGAGCTGCGGGCTTGATGTGCTGCAACCGATCGTCGATGGCCTGCCCCTGGCGAGCATTTTCCCGCTGGGCTTTCAGGTCGACGGGTTCTGCTCCACGCCATACCCGCCGGTGCTGGGCCTGTCCCTGGCGCAATGGGCGCTGGTGGCCTTTGTGCTGACCGCGGTTCTGGTACCCCTGGGGATTTATCGCAATCGCAACAAGGCCGTTTGAATTAAACCTGCGCCGCCCCGTACTTCGGTCTTGAAGTGCGGGGCGTTTTTTGTCGCCGCTCAAATGTCAACAGCCTGTGATGAAGCCCCGCAAACAGGGGGTGCGACACTGCGACATATTGTCACGGATAAGTGGTCGCAGCCTGTGGCCGGAACTGATTCAGCGCTGAAAAAACCCTGCGCCGGGTACAACTGGCAACCGTTGATTTTCTGAGCGCGGGGGGGCTTGAAAAGGTCCCTTGGTGGCTCCATGAAAATCGCCTGTAGCCCTTTTTATTTGGGCGTTCAGGCGGGTTGGCAGTCATGGGGGCATGCGCTAAAAAGGGGCGCGTATCGACTGTGGCAATGACGTGCTACATGCCGCCGCAAAGGAGGTTTTCCGGCTCGCAGCGTAACAATAAGTAGGGATTGTTACCGTAGTCGAGAAGAATTATTTCTGGATGAGACATGGTTTATAGGGAGCTACCTAACTACAATCGCCCGCACTGAACGTCCAGCCTGCTCGTCCCTGAGCCCAAGCGGGAAGTTGAAGGGCGACTGGGCAGTTCATGACAGGCGTCCCATGCGACTCCCAGGTACTGGCAACCCTTCTAAGTTCCGCACCAAATGGAATTGGTCTGTAACAAGGCCATTGACCACGTATCGAATAAGAAACCACTGCTAACCCGGAATTTGCCTATCTGCCTGATGGTGATAGAGCAGGGCGACATGCAATTCCGGAAAAGAGCCAACCCTTGGCAGGGCGAAGTGTTGGCGAAAAAAACCAACTGCATTGTGCAAGCTGTTTTAGAGGTCGTGAGATGACTAAAAAAAGGTACACCAGACTCCTTGGCTTATTGCCACTTTTCGGCACGTTGCTGCTGGGAGGTTGCAATTGGACATTGCTCAATCCGGTGGGGCAGGTCGGGATCGAAGAGAAAAATCTGATCATCACCGCAACACTGCTGATGCTTCTGGTCGTGGTTCCGGTCATTGCGATGACTTTTATCTTCGCCTGGAAATACCGTGCGTCGAACACCAAGGCGACCTACGCACCAAAATGGTCTCACTCCACCAAGATCGAAGTCGTGATCTGGACTGTACCTATCCTGATCATCATCGCCCTGGGCATCCTGACCTACAAGTCGACCCACGCGCTGGATCCATATCGTCCGCTCGAATCTGACGTCAAGCCGATTACCATCGAAGTGGTGGCAATGGACTGGAAGTGGCTGTTCATCTACCCGGAACAGGGTATCGCCACTGTCAACAAGATCGTGTTCCCGGCTAACACTCCGGTTAACTTCCGCGTCACTTCCGACACGGTCATGAACTCGTTCTTCATTCCAGGCCTGGGCGGTCAGATCTACGCCATGGCCGGTATGACCACCAAGCTGCACTTGATTGCCAACCACAACGCTGAGCTGGAGGGCATTTCTGCCAACTACAGCGGCGCTGGTTTCACGGGCATGAAATTCAAAGCGATCGCGACTTCTCAGGCTGACTTTGATGCCTGGGTAAGTGAAGTCAAAGCATCACCTAAACAGCTTGAACAAGCTGAATACGAAGCTCTGTCCAAGCCAAGTCAGAACAACCCCGTTGAGCTCTACTCCTCGTTCACCCCGAACCTGTTTCAGAAAATCGTCGACAAGTACGAAGGTATGAATCCAGGCAAGCCGGTGAAACACGAGAAGAAAGAAGTGGCCGGGACCGATGGGTTGGACACGAGTTCGAATTCAGCTGCCGGGGCAGAGGAGTAAACGATGTTTGGTAAATTAAGTTGGGAAGCGGTCCCGTTCCACGAGCCGATTGTCATGGTCACTATTGCCATGATCGCGCTCGGTGGTCTGGCACTGTTTGCAGCAATCACCTATTTCAAGAAGTGGACCTACCTGTGGACCGAATGGCTAACGTCAGTCGACCACAAGAAAATCGGCGTGATGTACATCATCGTCGCCATGATCATGCTTCTGCGCGGCTTTGCCGACGCCATCATGATGCGTACCCAGCTGGCCATGGCCACCGAGGGTTCGCCTGGCTACCTGCCGCCTGAACACTATGACCAGATCTTCACCGCTCACGGTGTGATCATGATCATCTTCATGGCGATGCCATTCTTCACCGGCCTGATGAACCTTGCAGTGCCGCTGCAGATCGGCGCGCGTGACGTGGCCTATCCGTTCCTTAACTCCCTGAGCTTCTGGCTGCTGGTGTCCGGCGTTGTGCTGGTCAACCTGTCGCTGGGCGTCGGCGAGTTCGCCAAAACCGGTTGGGTTGCCTATCCGCCACTGTCGGGCCTGCAGTACAGCCCTGGCGTGGGGATGGACTACTACATCTGGGCGCTACAGCTATCGGGGCTAGGTACGACGTTAACCGGGGTTAACTTCCTGGCGACCGTGCTGAAAATGCGTGCTCCTGGCATGAAGCTGATGGACATGCCGATCTTCACCTGGACCTGCACCTGGGCCAACGTCCTGATCGTGGCTTCGTTCCCGATCCTGACCGCTACCCTGGCACTGCTGACACTTGACCGTTACATGGATTTCCACATTTTCACCAGTGAACTTGGTGGCAATCCGATGATGTACGTCAACCTGTTCTGGGCGTGGGGTCACCCTGAGGTATACATCCTCATTCTGCCGGCATTCGGGATCTTCTCTGAAGTCATCTCGACCTTCACCGGCAAGCGTCTGTTCGGTCACCACTCGATGGTCTACGCCAGCGGCGCGATCTCGATCCTGGGCTTCATGGTCTGGCTGCACCACTTCTTCACCATGGGTTCGGGGGCCAGCGTCAACGCCTTCTTCGGCCTGGCGACGATGCTGATTTCGATCCCGACGGGGGTGAAGCTATTCAACTGGCTGTTCACCATCTATCAAGGTCGTCTGCGTTTCACCAGCCAGGTTCTGTGGACCCTGGGCTTCATGGTGACCTTCGCCATCGGCGGCATGACCGGCGTACTGCTGGCCATTCCGGGTGCTGACTTCGTACTGCACAACAGCCTGTTCGTAATTGCTCACTTCCATAACGTGATCATCGGCGGCGCAGTATTCGGCTACATCGCAGGCTTCAGCTTCTACTTCCCTAAAGCGTTCGGCTTCAAGTTGAACGAATCCTGGGGCAAGGCAGCATTCTGGTTCTGGATCTCGGGCTTCTTCGTCGCGTTCATGCCGCTCTATGCACTGGGCTTCATGGGCATGACCCGTCGTCTGAACGCCAGCACCAACCCTGAGTGGGTGCCTTACCTGTACGTGGCTCTGTTCGGCGCTGTACTGATCGCTATCGGTATCGCTTGCCAGCTGATCCAGCTGTACGTCAGCGTGCGTGACCGCAAGCTGCCACAGAACGCCTGCGAACACGGCGATCCATGGAATGGCCACACCCTGGAATGGTCGACTTCGTCGCCACCTCCTTTCTACAACTTTGCTGTCGTGCCACGCGTTGACACCATCGATGCGTTCACCGAAGCCAAGGAAAACGGCACTGCTTACCAGGCTCCGGCCAAGTACTCGCCGATCCACATGCCTAACAACACCGCTACCGGTGTGTACATGGGTGCTTTGCTGACCGTGTTCGGTTTCGCAATGATCTGGCACATCTGGTGGCTGGCCATCGTTGGTCTGGTTGGCACTGTCGTGGTCTTCGTTGCCCACGCTGCCCGTGACGACCAGGGCTATATGGTGCCGGTTGAGACCATCGAGCGTATCGAGGCCGAGCAGCACAAGCGTCTGGTAGCCGCCAAAGCAATCCCGGCTACCCGTGTTGAAACCAAGTTGGAACAGGCTTAAACCATGTCGAACTTAGCGACCACTGCTGGACACGCTCATGGTCACGACCATGAGCACGAGGAACACCACGACGCGGGCGAGACTACCGTATTCGGTTTCTGGCTCTACCTGATGACCGACTGCATTTTGTTCGCGTCGATCTTCGCGGTATATGCAGTTCTGGTTAACAACGTAGCGGGTGGCCCGTCGGGCCACGACATCTTCGAGCTGCCTTACGTACTGGGTGAAACCGCCCTGTTGCTGTTCAGCTCGATCACCTACGGCTTCGCCATGCTGGCGTTGTTCAAGGGCAAGAAACAGCAGGTATTGTTCTGGCTGGCCATGACGTTCCTGCTGGGCGCCGGCTTTATCGCCATGGAAATCAACGAATTCCATCTGTTGATCTCCGAAGGCTACGGCCCTAGCCGTTCAGGCTTCCTGTCCGGGTTCTTCACCCTGGTCGGTACCCACGGTCTGCACGTGACCAGCGGTCTGATCTGGATGGCGATCATGATGTATCAGGTGCAGAAAAATGGCCTGACGTCGACCAACAAGACCCGTCTGAGCTGCCTGAGCCTGTTCTGGCACTTCCTGGACGTGGTCTGGATCTGCGTATTCACCGTTGTTTACCTGATGGGGACTTTGTAATGGCTAACGCACATTCCGACGGCGCCAACCACGGCAGCGTGAAGTCCTACGCAATTGGCTTCATCCTGTCTGTAATCCTGACTGTCATTCCGTTCGGCCTGGTGATGTACCCAAGCCTGCCGAAAATGACCACCCTGGCGATCGTGCTGTTGTTCGCCGTGGTGCAAGTAGTTGTTCACCTGGTGTACTTCCTGCACCTGGACCGCTCGGCGGCACAACGCAACAACGTCACGGCGCTGGTATTTGCCGCGATGGTTATCGTTCTGCTGGTGGGCTTGTCCCTGTGGATCATGTTCAGTATCCACACCGAAATGATGGCGAAGTGAGGTAAAACCCGATGTCCTTCAAGCACTTTATCCAAATCACCAAACCGGGGATCATTTTCGGTAACGTGCTTTCTGTGGCAGGCGGGTTTTTCCTGGCCTCGAAGGGGCATTTCGATCTTGCCCTCTTCCTGGCCGCGGTAATCGGCACCTCCCTGGTGGTTGCGTCCGGTTGCGTGTTCAACAACTGCATCGACCGCGACATCGACATCAAGATGGACCGCACCAAGAACCGGGTACTGGTACAAGGTTTGATCTCCCTCAAGGTGGCATTGATCTACGCCACCTTGCTGGGGGTTGCCGGCCTGGTACTGCTGTATCGCGTGGCCAACCCGCTGGCGGCATTGTTCGCCGCGATCGGCTTCGTGATCTACGTCGGTCTGTACAGCCTGTACTTCAAGCGCAAGTCGGTTCACGGCACGCTCATAGGCAGTCTGTCGGGTGCAATGCCGCCGGTTATCGGCTACGTCGCAGTCAGCAATAACTTCGACATGGCCGCGCTGACCTTGCTGGTGATGTTCAGCCTGTGGCAGATGCCGCATTCCTACGCCATCGCGATCTTCCGCTTCAACGATTACCTGGCCGCATCGATTCCGGTGTTGCCAGTGAAGCGCGGGATCAAGGTTGCCAAGAAGCACATCCTGCTCTACATCCTCGCGTTCCTGATCGCGACCCTGATGCTCACCCTTGGCGGTTACGCCGGCATGAGCTACATGGCCGTGGCAGCTGCGATGGGCATGTACTGGCTGTACATGGCGTGGACCGGTTACAAGGCGGTCGACGACAAGGTCTGGGCACGCAAGCTGTTCGTGTTCTCGATCTTTACCATTACCGCCCTGAGCGTCATGATGTCCCTGGACTTCAAAGTGCCTGCTGAGTTGTTACTGACTTACGCGCACTGAGTTAGCCAGATCAAAAAAGCCCCGCCTTCGAAAGAAGAGCGGGGCTTTTTTTTGCCGCCGATTCCTGTGGCTCAGGGGTTTAACCGGGTTGCCGCATTATCGGCATAAGGCCGCAGCACGCTCAGCAGCAACCCGCTGGCCAGCAGGTAGCTGCTGGCACAGATCACCAGCGACCAGCGCAGTGCATCCACTCCCAGTGCGGGCGTCAGATGGTCGCTCAGTACCCCCACCGCCAAGGGTCCGAAACCCGCACCCAGGGCCATGATCCCGAAGTTATACAGGGCAATCATGGTCGCCCGGCGCTCAGGGGCGACCAGCTGGGCGATGGCGGTGTAGCTCGGTGCCATCCACCACATGCCGAACACTGACATGCCGAACATGAAGACAGCGGCTTGCGGTACTTGCAGCGCCCCCAGCGACCAGGGATTGCCCGCCGGGTAAAGGGCAAACGCAATGGCCATCGGGCAGGCGATCAACGCCCCGACAATGGGCACACCCAGTTGCCAGCGGCTGTCATGCCGGGCCAGGCCTGCGCTCAGCCAACCGCTGGAAAGTGAACCGATAATGGCCCCCGGCCCGGCAGCGAGGCCCATGATGATCCCGGCGTCCTTGAGGCTCAGGCCGTGGCTGCGCACCAGAAAGGCAGTGCTCCAGATGCTGAAGGCGTAACTGGCAAAGGCCAGCAGGGCTCCGGCCATGGCAATCCGGACAAAGGTTGTGCACTGCCAGGCGGCTCGCATCACCTGCATCAGGCTTTCATGGGGTAAGTCGGGGCGTGACTGGCTGGCTTTTTCCCAGAGTCCGCGCAACGGCTCGGTCGCCGTAAAGCGCAGCAGCACGGCGGCAATGATCCCCGGAACAGCCATCCAGATAAACGCTTCGCGCCAGCCGTGGTAATACGCGATCCAGGCTCCCAGGCTCATGCCCAGCAGGGCGCCGATGGGAGCACCGAGCATGAACACGCTGATGGCCTTGGATCGCTGCTGCGGTGGATACAGATCCACGATCATCGACATCGACGCGGCACCGCTGCCGGACTCGCCTACAGCGACACCGATGCGGGCCAGTGCCAGGCTCAGGAAGTTCCCGGAAAACCCGCAGAGCATGGCCATGACGCTCCAGAAAGCACAGCACCAGCCAATCAGATTGCGTCGGTTGCCACGGTCGGCGTAGCGTCCCAGGGGGATCGCAAACACACAGTAGATCAACGCAAAAGCCAGGCCGGTGAGCAGACCGATCTGGGTGTCGGAAACCTGAAACTCGGCCTTGACCGGTTCAATCACCACGCCCATGACCTGGCGATCAATCAGGCTGACAGCCGAAATCAGGAACAGCACAAACAAGGTGTAATGACGGCGAAATCCGCTGACCTGGGTGTTCATCATTTCAATCCTGTGCGGCAGTGTTGATGGTTGAGGGTGTTACAGCTGCGGGCGCCGACCGGCCCAGGGGCTGGCCAGTTCGAGTTGCCCGGCCAGTTGCAGCAACAGGTCTTCGCGGCACAGGCCAGCGGTAAACATCATGCCCACGGGCAAGCCCTCAGGGCTGGTGCCCAGCGGCACCGACATCGAAGGCTGGCCAGTGACATTGGCCAGCACGGTGTAGCCGATGCTGGCGACGACACCCTGAATATAATCCCCATAGTCCTGGTCCAGGCTGGCGAGCCCCAGCTCGGGGGTGACACTGCTGGTGACCGGGCTGAGCAACAGATCGTAGTCGTTGAATACATGCTCCATGCCACTGCCGATCAGTTCAAAGGCGCGTCGCGCACGGTACAGGCTTTCAGCGCTGAGGGCGGTGGCGTCCGTCAGTAAATGACGACTGATACGCTCCAGCTCATGGGGGTGAAAGCTGCGGCCCAGCACCGCTTCGCGATCACGTACGGCGGCCAGCAGGGTTGCCGCACCGACAGTCCCGTGGGCGCTGTATAGCTGTTGTGGATCAATCGGCAGCGTCAAAGGCGTAACCCGGTGTCCGAGGCTCAACAGCAATTCAACAGTACTGTGCAGAATCGAGCGGATATCGGGGGCCAGTTCAATGCCGGTCATGGCCTGATCAACCACGCCAATGCGCAACGAACCGGGGGCTCGCCCCACGGCTTCGCTGAAACTCCCGGTCTGCGGTGCCAGCCAGTACGGGCTGCCATATTCGTGACCGTGGCTGGCATCCAGCAACAGCGCCGAATCGCGCACGCTGCGTGACACCACATGCCCGCAACTGGCACCGAACCAGCCTTCAAAGGCCTGTGGCCCCTGGGGGTTGCGGTAGCGGGTGGGCTTGAGGCCAAACACCCCGCAATAGGACGCCGGGATGCGGATCGAACCGCCGCCGTCGGTGGCGTGGGCCACCGGCACTATGCCTGCCGCCACGGCCGCTGCCGCCCCTCCCGACGAGCCACCGGCACTGTGGGCCAGGTTCCACGGGTTACGGGTCTGGCCCCACAGCGACGACTCGGTGGTGGTGCTCAGACCAAATTCGGGGCTGGCGGTTTTGCCGAAAATCAGCATGCCTGCGTCCTGATAGCGCTGGACGATGGTGCTGTCAAAGGTGGCAGGCGGGGCGTCTGCCAGTAGCCGCGAGCCATTGCTGGTCACGGTGCCCCGCAGGTGGGTGTTCAGATCCTTGAGCAGCATCGGCACCCCGGCCAGAAGCCCCGAGCGTTCTGTACCGGTGGCACGGCGTGCCTGCAGGATCGTCGCGGCATGGTCGTCATGGCGCATGTTCACGGCGTTGATCTGCGGGTTGACTGCATCACAGCGGGCTTGCGCCCCATGGAGCAGTGCCTGGCCCGAGAGTTCGCCGCAGCGGACCGCTTCGGCCATGGCCGTGGCGTCCAGCGACAAGTAGTCAGCGGCGGATAATTGATTCACTTCAGTGCTCATGTTTTCTGGCCTCGCGAAAGGATTTCGCCCTGCAGATGACGGGGCGAAATCAGGCTGCTATGGGCTGCGGTCCGGGTCTTAAAACAGGAAGTTCAGCGATTCCTGCCACAACAGGGCATCGGAATGAATCGGGGTAAATACCGGGTTTTTGGTGTAGGTCAGGCCGCTGATCAAGTACACCCCGGGGATCAGCCGGGCGGCATAGGAGGCGGTCACGGCCAGGGTATAGGGCGCGCTTTCCTGGCCGTAGGCCCGGGTGGCTTTGCGTAAATCGTCGCTGTAGTAACTTTTGGTCAGGCCCACGGCGGCCATGTCTGCGGGGCGGCTGGCGAACGGGCCGATGTTGAAGGCGCTGATCTGGAATGCCTTGTTGATGGCGTTGACCGAGTCGGGGGAGTAATCGATTTTGCTGTCCAGGTACCAGCCCCGTGCATCGCCGTAGGGCTTGCTGACCTGCACCGTTTCGGCCAGATACACCCCGTAGTTGTTGTCCGACTTCCTGGTGCTCAAAAACTCGGTGTACTCACTGCTGTTGTACATCGCTCCGGCCCGCAGCCACATGCCGTTGGTGGTCGGGGAGGCGGCCTGTTTGTAGCCGGCCTCGTTGATGAACAGGGCGCGGGCATCCTGCACACTCAGGCGAAAGCCGCTGGGGTTGAGATCGATGTCTTTTTGAATGCCTTCGGGGCTGACGCTGCGGGTCACGGCGGTACTGTTGTAAAAGTGCAGCGATGGGTCGCGGACGATGACGTTGAAGGTGGGCGTCGGCTCGGTGGCGGACATCCCGACCTGGAACGGCACCACACTGCTGGGCCCCAGAGCGGCGGTGGACGCACTGCCACCCAGGGCCATGCCGTAGAACAACCGCACACCGGGGATAAAGCCGTATTCCAGCTCCAGCTGGTGGTCGAAAAAGGACTGGTTGATGGCAAACACCGACATGGTTTTGACCCGCGGGTTGGCCGGGGTGTAGGTCGAGTCCACCCAGTTGCCCGACAGCGTCAGCTGGGCATCGTTGGCAAAACCGATGCGGGTCAGGTCGTAGGTCAGGTACAGATTGACCGAGGTGTTGTAGCTGGGGTTCTGGCCGTTGTACACCTGGGGTTTTCCATTGTGGCCCAGCACGTCATAGGTGTAGCCGTTGTACGAGGTGGCGGTGAAGCCGATGCCGTGCTCGGCCAGTTCCTTGCGCAGCCCCCACAGTTCGGGGTTGATGCGTGCACAAACCGGCACGTTCTTGAATGACAGTTCGGCGCGGGTCAGGGTTTTTTCGTATTGCGCGCACGCTGGCGCTGCTGGAGTGTCAGCGGCCAGCGCGTGATGAGCAAAGGCTGTCGCGGCAACGCAGACGGCTAACGAAGACTTGGAGCACATAGTGTGAGGTTCCCATCCTTAAAATGTTTTCAGGACGACGCCAGGTGTGTGGTGGTCAGCATTAGTACTGCATTTTCACAACCAGCGGATGGGGCCAACGGTGAGTATCGATGAGGCCAGCAGCCAAGGCAAAATCTGTAGTCGCTGACCAGGCACGAGCCTGCGATAAGGGCCGCAGGCCCGGCAAAATTTCAGGGTCGCTGCGTAACCCATCGCAGCCTTGTGCCTGGTCAGCGATCAGCGCTGGGGAAAGTGTTGTTGTGGTGCAAGTCCCTCAGGAGCGCACAACCCCGGGGCGCCGGGCGTGGCTGTTGATGACCTGGCCCAATAGCTGGATCCCGGGCGCAATCAACTCCTGGGCAATGGAGCCAAATCCCAGGCGAATGCTCGGCCGGGTCAGGGTGTCGGGATCAAGGCAGAACGCATTGCCCGGATCAAACAGCACGCCTTTGGCCACGCCTGCGTAGTACAGGCTCAGCAGGTCATGCCGGCCCGCCAGTTTCAGCCACAGGGTAGCGCCGCCACTGGGCATGGCGAACTCGGCGTCGGGCAATGCTTCACGCAGTGCCCGGGTTACCGCGAGGGCGCGCAGCTGCAGGTTCTCCCGGGCCTGCTGCAACAGACGGTCGTAGTGGCCTTGCTGAATAAACAGCGCTGCGGTGATCTGATTGTTGCCGGGGATTTGCCGAATCATCAGGCGTTGCAACTGACGCAACTGCTCGATGACGGGGGCGGGTGCCACGATGTAGCCGATGCCCAGCCCCGGTGACAGCAGTTTGGACAAACTGCTGAGATAGATCACCCGCTGCGCCGGGTCGATGGCCTTGAGGGCCGGCAAGGCGTGGCCGTCATATTCGGTTTCGGGGTCGTCATCGTCCTCGAACAGCACCTGGTCATGCCGTTGCGCATGTTCGAGCAGGGCCAGCCGCCGGGCCTGGCTCATGGTCACCCCGGTGGGGCACTGGTAGGCCGGCGTGCAGTACAGGTAGTCGCACTGTGCCAGGGCCGGGGAAATTTGCAGCCCCTGCTCGTCGACGGGCAAGGGCAGCACCTGGGCGCCATCGTGGGCAAAGGCATTGCGCGGATCGCGATAGCCGGGTTCTTCAACCCCGATGACGCTGCCCGGTCGGGCAAATAATCGCGCCAGCAAGTAAAAGCTCTGCTGACGGCCCAGGGTCAGCAGCACTTGATCGTGGGTCGCAGCAATTCCGCGGCGGGGCAACACGCGGCGAATCAACTGGTCGATCAACTGGCTTTCACCAACGTTCTCGCCTTCTTGCCACCAGCGATCCACCGCTTTGACCTCCAGGGCCTGACGGCTGCACTGGCGCCACTGCGAGAGCGGAAACTGCTTGGGATCGAACTGGCCGTAGATGAAGGGGTAGCGCACTTCGCGCCAGATCGGCGGGCGATCGGCCCACACTATTTCAGGCCCGGCGCGGTGCATGCGGGCAGACCAGTCCGGCGGCTGCGCTGTCGGGGCGGGCGAGGCCCGGGCCTGTTGCGTCGGGGTAATGGCCCCGCAAACAAAGAACCCGTCGCGGGGGCGTGAATCCACATACCCCTCGGCCACCAGTCGCTCATACACCAGCACCGCGGTGTTGCGCGAAACCCCGGTCAGCAGCGCCAGATCCCGACTCGACGGCAGGCGTGTACCGGCGGGCAAACGTCCCTCCAGCATGGCTGTGACAAAGGCGGTGCACAGTTGAACCTGCAGCGGTTCATCATGCTTGCGCACTTTGGGCAGCAGCTGGCGCCACATCAAATCATGCTGGCTGGAGCGCATGGGTAACCCTGGATCATTCGGCGGAACGCCACCCTAACCCAAGACTCTTTTGCAGCGCTATGGAGTCTTTGATCAGTTGCCCGTCACTGTGCACCCGGTCCAGCTCTGCGCGGTACCGGGTACGGTTTTCAGCGGCTTGCGCGAGTGATGCCGTTGAGTTGGTCGGTCAGCCGGCTGATGTACGGTCATGGTGGCCTGAATTGTTAGCCGTTGAATAATTACTGCGATCGGTAAAGTTATTTCTATCGATATAAATTGAGGCACACTCGCCTCCTCATCGATCAAGGAGAAACCCATGAGCACCATTCACCGGCGCCGATCAGCCAGCGAAGGCGGTTACCCCTGTGGGGATGAAACCAGTGCGCGGATTATCGAAGCAGCGTTGAAGCTGTTCGGCGAGCAGGGTTACGAGGGTGCATCGACACGAGAAATTGCCGAGTTGGCAGGGGCCAATGCGCCTGCGCTCAATTACTATTTCAAAAGCAAGGAAGGGGTCTATAACGCCTGCATCGAACATATGGTCGAGCACATCTGGGACTTCCTGGCGCCGACCATCGAAGAGGCGCAGGCGCAACTGGGTGGCCGGCCCGACACTGAGCAGCTGATTGAAACCTTCTGCTCGATCCAGAGCAGAATTGCCGAGTTCATGCTGGTTTCCAACCGCACCAGCAGCTGGCGCAAGTTTTATGCGCGCGAGCAGTCCGGGTTGGGGCCGAATGCAGGTGAAGAGGTGATCAACCAGCGCATTGGCCAGCGCATTATCGGTGTGACCAGTGGCATCATCTCGCGGTTGATGGGGCCGCAGGCGAGTCAGGAGGAGTGCATCCTGCGCTCCATGACCCTGACCGGGCAGTTGCTGCCATTCCACCTGACCCGTGCCAGCTCGCTCAGGGCGCTGGACTGGGATGTGCTGACGCCGAAGCGCTACGCCCTGTTGATGAAGATAGTGCACGAGCAGACCGTGGCCCTGTTGCGCGGCCTGGCGCGATAAAACCGCTGCAAACAAACGGGCATGCCCGCGCCGTCCTCTGCAGGAGCGAGCTTTTATCGAACCGATATTGATTGGCAAAAGAATGCAGTCTTCTTGAGAAGCTCGATCCAGCAGGGTTACAGGAATGATGTTGCACTTACCCCCGGCCTTTCCACGGCACCAGTCTGCGCTCTAGCCAGCGCATCCCCAGGTCGAACAGCAGCGCCAGTACGCCGATCATCAGGATGCCCATGATCACCACGTCGGTGGCCATGAACTTGGACGCTGTGAGTACCATGAACCCCAGCCCTGCGGTGGCTGCGACCATTTCCGCCGCCACCAGGGTGGTCCAGCCAAAACCTATGGCGATGCGCATTCCGGTGAGTATTTCGGGCAACGCGGCGGGCAGGATCACGTACTTGAGCACCTGCCCCCGGCTGGCGCCCATCGAGTACGCCGCATGGATTTGCTCGATGGCCACCGACTTGACGCCGGCCCGGGCACTCAGAGCCAACGGGGCGAACATTGCGAGGTAGATCAACAGCACTTTCGAGCCTTCGCCGATGCCCATCCAGATCACCACCAGCGGCAGGTAGGCCAGCGGCGGCAAGGGCCGATAAAACTCCACCAGCGGGTCGAACATCCCGCGGGCGACCCGATTGACGCCCATCAAAATACCCACCGGAATCGCCGTCAACGCGGCCAGTGCAAAGGCGCCAAATACCCGCAAGGCACTCCAGCCTATGTGGGTCAGCAGGCTGGCATCGGCAAAACCGTCGCGACTGACATCCACGATTTGCGCCCATACCGCTTGCGGTGAGGGCAGAAACAACGGTTTGATCCAGCCGTTACGGGTGGCCAAGAACCACAGGGCGACTATCACGCAGACGGTGCCGAAGCTGAGCAGCAGACTTGAGCCGTTACCCGGGGCACCGTATTGCTCGCCCGGTCTGGCGGGAGCTGCGCGGCGCAGTTCGTTCAGGGTGCGCAGTACGGCATTGCGTTGTTTTTCATCTAGCAGGCTCATTACGCCGCCTCCTCATCACCGTGGATGATGCTCAGGATCTGCTCGCGCAGGGCAATAAAGTCAGGGCTGGATTTCACCGCGCGGGCATCCCGGCATTCGAGAAAACGCTGGCCGAAATCCACCGCGAATTCATGGGTGATACGCCCCGGACGCGGTGACATGATGATCAGGCGGGTGGCCATGAACAGTGCTTCTTCCACATCGTGGGTGATGAAAAACATCATCTTTTGCGTGCGCTGCCAGATCTCCAGAATCAGCTCCTGCAAGCGTTCCCGGGTCAGGGCATCCAGCGCCCCCAGGGGCTCGTCCAGCAACAGCATTTTCGGATCGTTGGTCAGGGCCCGGGCGATCCCGACCCTTTGCTGCATGCCGCCCGACAGTTGATACGTGGCGTGGTCGCGAAACTCCGCGAGCCCGGTCAATTGCAAAAAATGCATGGCCCGCTCATAGCGCTCGGCGCGGGCAATACCGCGCAACTTGAGGCCGAAGGCGACGTTGTCGATCACATTCAGCCACGGCAACAGCGCGTGCTTCTGGAACACCACGCCGCGCTCGGCACCGGGGCCGGTGACTTGATCGCGCAACTCGGCGCCATGGATCCGTGCCGGCACCAGGCCGTGATAATCGCCCAAAGTAATCACGCCGCTGCTGGGTTGAATAAACCCGGCCATCAAATTCAGCAGCGTGGTTTTACCGCAACCCGAGGCGCCCAGGGCGACCACAAAATCTCCGGCGGCGATGTCCAGGTTGACCCCGGACAAGGCACGCACCGGCTGACCCTTTTGCTGTCCCGGATAGAGCACCGAAACATCATGGATTTTAAGGCTGAGGCTCATGGTGGATTCCTCTTTTGTTCGCTGAGTCATGTGGGAGCCGGCAAGCGCGCTCCCACAATCGGGTGACTGGTTTATTTGATGTTTTGCACAAATGCCGGGTTGATCGCCACGCTGTAGTCGGGCAACAGCGCCGGGATCTTCTTTTGCGCCTTGAGGAAGTCCGCGGTGGCTCCCAGGGCCTTGGCGGCCCCGCCGCCCAGCCACGCGGTACCTGCCTGTTCGCTGGCCAGCGGGAACCGGTACAGCGCCAGTACCTGCGGCACTTCATCAGGTTTGGCCCCGGATTGTCTGGCCACGTTGATCACCTGCGGCGAATCGGCGGTCCAGGTTTTTGGCGCGTTGACGTAACTGGCGGTACTGTCTTGCAACACCTGGGTAAAGGCCTGCATGCCCGGGCCGTTTTCGGCAGCGAATTTTTTGTCCACCACCAGCCCGTCAAATGTGGCCTTGCCCCAGTGGGTCAACTGGCCGGACGTCAGCAGTACATGACCGCTCTGTTTGAGGCGGCCCAGTGCCGGGTCCCAGATAAACGCCGCATCGATATCCCCACGTTCCCACGCGGCCGGAATGTCCGAGGGTTGCAGGTTGATGACCTTGACCTTGCCGGTCAGGCCGAACTGCTCAAGGGCAAACAAGGCGTGAAAGTGGGTGGTCGAGACGAACGGCACCGCCAGGGTTTTGCCCGCCAGATCCTGGGGCGCGACGATGCCGCTGCCATTGCGCACCACCAGCGCCTCGGCGTCGGCGATGTTGTCGAGAATCCAGAACAGTTGCGCGTCCACGCCGCGACTCAGCGCCGCGGCAATCGGGCTGCTGCCGGCCACCCCGATCTGCACATCGCCCGAGGCCATGGCCAGCATCACGTCGCCGCCGCTGTCGAAGTTGCGCCACTTGATGTCCCAGCCGGTGGCCATTTCGAAAGCTTGCCGGGCGATGGCGTCCTTCCATGGCGCAAACATGCTTTGCACGCCGATGGTGACGGTTTGCGCCTGGGCATTGACCGCCAGACCCAGGGTCAGGGCGGTGAGCGGCAGCAACACCGCGCGACGAATCCATTTATTCAGGGGCTTGAGCATGGTGAGGCTCCGGGAAGGGGAAGGCGTTGTTTGAGTCAGCCCGATCTTAGGCGGCGGCCCGAAGCTTGCTTTAGATCCAGTTGCTGCAACCTGTGGTGCCAGAGGTCGTTGCAGGCCTTGCGGGGCAAGGGCTGTAGCGTATCGGGTGCGTCATAAGGGTGCGCCGGGGCAGGAGCTTGAGCCATGTTGGAGCGTTATTTCCGGCCCTTTGAAACCGGGCGCGGGTTACAGGAGCAACTGCGTGAGAGTCTGGTCAGCGCGATTCTGGACGGCGCCATGCCCCCCAGTGAGCCGATGCCGTCGTCGCGCAAACTGTGTGAACTGCTCAAGGTGTCGCGCAACACCGTGGTGCTGGTCTACGAACAGTTGGTACAGGACGGTTACCTGATCCCCTCGGATCGGCGCGGCCACTTCATTAACGAGAAGTACCTGCGTCAGCAACTCAACCTCAGCCTCAAGCCGGCCACCCGCAAGATTTTCGAGCGCCCCGATCACGCGCCGGACTGGGAGGCCCGCCTGCAAAGCAGCTCGTCGCGTTTGCGGGCCATTGTCAAACCGCGCAACTGGCGCGAGTACCGTTACCCGTTTATTTATGGCCAGGTCGAGGCTGACGAACAAACGGCTGCCCGCTGGCGTGACTGTTCGCGTATCGCCAGCACCGGCGCGCATATGCGCAGCTGGGTCGATGATCAGGTGATGCTCGACGATCCATTGCTGGTGGAACAAATCATCCAGCGGGTACTGCCCAGGCGCGGCATCAGCGTCTCGGCGCAAGAAATACTGGTGACCATCGGTACCCAGAATTCGCTGTACATGCTGGGACAACTGCTTGGCCGCCCGGGGTTGGTGATGGGGCTGGAAGAGCCGGGCTATGTCGATGCGCGCAATATTTTCGGCCTCAGCGGCTGTGAACTGAAACCGCTGTGCATTGACCGTCAGGGATTGGTGGTCGATGCACAGCTGGATGGCTGCGAGATGCTGTTCTGTACCCCCAGCCATCAATCGCCCACCGGCGTGACCATGCCGCTGTATCGGCGCTTGGAGCTGATGGCCAGCGCCCGGGAACGGGACTTTTTGATCATCGAAGACGACTACGAAAGCGAGCAGAATTTTTTGGGCAGTAACCATCCGGCGCTCAAGAGTTTTGATGACAGTGGCCGGGTGATCTATCTGGGCAGCCTCACCAAAAGTCTGTTGCCGGGGCTACGTTTGGGGTTTATTGCGGCCGATGCGGAGTTGATCCATGAGCTGCGTGCGCTGCGTCGCTATATCTACCGGCATCCGCCGTCGAATAACCAGCGTGCGCTGGCGCTGTTCCTGTCCATGGGCCATTACGATGCCCATGGGCGGCGCTTGCGTGACCGGCTGGCGCGTAAATGGCGGGTAATCAGCCGGGCGATGGCCGAACACCTGCCCGAGTTCAATGCCACCGGCATGGCGGGCGGGTCATCGTTGTGGGTTCGTTGCCCGCCGGGTGTCGATGCCTGGGTCCTGCAACGGCTGGCGGCCAGGCGCGGGGTATTGATCGAGCCGGGGGATATCCACTACCTGAGCGAACATCGCCCGCGCAATTGTTTCCGGCTGGGGTTTGGCGCGATTGCCCAAGAGCTGATCGAACCCGGGATTACCGCCCTGGGCGCGGCATGGCGGGAGATGAGCAGGAGCGAGCTTGCCTCGCGATGACGGCGGCGCGGTTTTGCAGAGGCAACGAGGTGATTGCATCGCGAGCTCTTCGTTGCCGGTCTGAAAGGCTCGCGAGCAAGTTCGCTCCTACAGGGTGGGGGTTACAACTGCTCGCGGCCGAGGGTGTCTTTGAGCACCGCGAACATCGCATCCAGATCCACCCGCGAAGTTACCAGCGCCGGGGCGAAGATGATGGCATCACCGGTGGTTTTGACGTGCAGGCCGGCGTCATACAGCGCACGCTGGACCCGCGCGCCCTTGGCCCCTGGGGCTTCGCCAGGGGTCAGCTGAATGCCGCTGAGCAACCCGCAACCACGCAAATCGCTGACCTGGGGCAAGCCGCGCAAAGCGCTCAATGACTCCAGGAAATAAGGCGTCAGCTGCGCGCCTTTATTGAACAAGTCCTCATCACGGTAAATATCCAGCGCCGCCAATGCCGCCGCACAGGCCACCGGGTGCCCTGAGTAGGTATAACCGTGAAACAGCTCCGGCCCGGCGCCTTTGCTGGCGTTGATCACGGTGTCGTAGACCTGCTCGTCGACCGCCACTGCGCCCATCGGGATCGCGCCGTTGGTCAAGGCCTTGGCCATGGTGATGAGGTCGGGCCTGACCTCGAAACTCTGCGCCGCAAACCCTTGCCCGGTACGGCCGAAGCCGGTGATGACTTCATCGAATACCAGCAGGATTGCGTGCTTGTCGCAAATCTCGCGCAGGCGCTTGAGGTAGCCGGCAGGCGGCACATACACGCCAATGGAACCGGCAATCGGCTCAACGAAACACGCGGCTATGCTGTCGCCGCCATGCATGGCGATGATCCGTTCCAGATCGTCTGCCAGGTCTGCACCATGCTGCGGCTCGCCCAATTGATAGCGCTGATTTTCTTGCCAGGTATGACGCATATGACTGACGTGGGGCAGCCCGCCCGCCGCGAATGCCTGACGGTTGCGCATCATCCCGGACAGCGCCACGCCACCGAAATTTACCCCGTGATATGCCCATTCGCGGGACACAAATCGCGTGCGCTGGGCCTCGCCGCGAGCACGGTGATACGCCAGGGCGATTTTCATCGCGCTGTCCACCGACTCGGAGCCGGAGTTGGTGAAAAACACTTTGTTCAGGCCTTCAGGCAGCAGTTCGCTCAAGCGTTCGGCCAGTTCAAAGGACAACGGCGAAGCGCGCTGAAAATGCGGGGTGAAGTCCAGGGTCAGCAACTGTTTGCAAACGGCTTCGGCGATCTCGCTGCGGCCATGGCCGGCGGCACTGCAGAACAGCCCCGAGCTGCCATCGAGCAACGCGCGACCTTCGCTATTCCAGTAGTGCACACCCTCGGCGCGGACAAACAATTGCGGGGTCCGCTGGAACTCGCGGTTATCGGTAAAAGGCAGCCATTGGTGATTCAGATTCATCGTCATGCGTATCACTCCTGAGGGGCAGTCCGGGTGTTCCAGTTGCTCTCAGACTAGGCACCGCAACAGCCGGTGACTTAGATCCAGACGGGCTTTTCGATGGAGCCAGTTCTGGCACCATCGAAAGCGCCGGCTGGCTCTAAGCCTGTGGGGGCGTGCTGACTACAGTGGCGCCATCGAGCACCCCGGAGCGGCGCATGAACCCTGAAACGAGTTGGGCCTTGAGCGCTCTCTGTGTGTTGGTGGCAGCGGTGGTACGCGGGCTGACCGGCTTCGGCTTTGCCGCCATCGCGGTGGTCGGGCTGGCGATGCTTGGATCATTGCAGCAGGCGGTGCCACTGGTGTTGTTCCTGGAGGTCGCATCCAGCGTGATGCTGTTACGCAGTGCCTGGCGCGGGGCCAATTACCCCTTGCTCAGGCGTCTATTGCTGGCGGCGGCCTGCGGTGTGCCTTGCGGGATTTTGCTGTTGACCGGCAGCGACAGCCGCGGGCTGACGCTGGGGGTTTACGGGCTGGTGGGGTTGCTGGCGGTTCTGGGGCTGGCGCGGGTTCGCCTGCCAATGGGCGAGGGGCGGGCGGGGGCCTGGCTGGTGGGTGGCAGCAGCGGCGCGTTGATTGCCGCGTTCAGCATTGGCGGCCCACTGGTGGTGGCGTGGCTCAGCCATTGCGGGTTGCGGGCACAGGTGCTGCGGGCGACGCTGATCATGTTCTTTTTCGCTGTGGATATTGCTGCACTGGTGGGGCTGGCGATGGCCTCGGCTATCCCTTCGGATACAGGCTGGCAAGCGCTGCAGATGTTGCCCGCATTACTGCTCGGGCTGTGGCTGGGCCAGCAATTGTTTTTGCGTATCGAGGCCGAACAGGCTGCCCGTTTTACTCAATGGCTATTGCTGTTACTGGCAGGCACAGGCCTGTTGGGGCGGGCGTGGTCCTGATTTTTTCCAGGGGGAAACTTATGCGATCGAGTGTTTTTATCACGGGTGCCACTTCCGGTTTTGGCGAAGCCTGCGCCAGGCGTTTTGCGGCCGCTGGCTGGGCGCTGGTGCTGACCGGGCGCCGCGCCGAGCGATTACAGGCACTGGCGGATGAACTGGGGGCACAGACCGAAGTCCTGGCGCTGGTGCTCGATGTCCGCGATCGCGACGCCATGCAACAGGCCATCGAGCAACTGCCGCCGGCCTTCAGCACCTTGCGCGGCCTGATCAACAACGCCGGTCTGGCCTTGGGCACCACCCCGGCCCAGCAATGTTCGCTGGATGACTGGGACACCATGGTCGACACCAATATCAAGGGCCTGCTGTACAGCACGCGCTTGCTGTTGCCGCGTCTGATTGCCCACGGCGCCGGAGCGGGAATCGTCAATCTGGGTTCGATCGCGGGTAACTGGCCGTACCCCGGCAGCCATGTGTATGGCGCGAGCAAAGCCTTTGTCCGGCAGTTTTCCCTGAGCCTGCGTTGCGACCTGCAAGGCACTGGTGTGCGGGTGACCAATCTGGAGCCGGGGTTGTGCGAGAGCGAGTTTTCCCAAGTGCGCTTTGCCGGCGACCAGGCCCGGTATGACGCGTTATACACCGGCGCCCAGGCCATTCAGCCAGCAGATATTGCCGAGACGATTTTCTGGCTGCTCAATCAGCCGGCGCACATCAACATCAATAGCCTTGAACTGATGCCCGTCAGCCAGTCGTGGAGCAACTTTGCAATTGAGCGCGCTCAGGGCACGTGAGGCTGGCCCCGGGGGCAATACAGCACTATGCCCAAGAGCCGTTTTGCTACCTGTCCGGCATCAGGAGTTCAACTAGGAAATATCCTAAAGACAGCCAGGAGTCCTTGCCATAGTGTGCCCGCAGGCTGGTTTCATTCAAAAAGCGGCACAGGTGGCAAACCACTCTGGAAGAGTGTTTGCAAACTTACCAGCCCGTCCCGTCAAGGAGGTACTTGCTTCAGTCAGCAGGTGCCGCTGTTGTTTTTTTTATCAATAAACAGCAAAGACATTGACGGATTAATTGCCTGTGAAGTCCTGTCTTATTCCTGGTCGTGGAGATAAAAAAATGTACGGATCCCTGGCAGAACAAGTACGTGAAACAGCGCAAACAGAACAATCAAAAGAGGACATGTTATTTGCCATTCTTGCTGGAATGACCGGTGTACATCCGGGAATGTCGGCCATAAACCTTGCACGAAGCTATATGAAAGTCTGTGCCGTCAGCGGGTTGAAGCTCAACCCTTACTTTGTCAAAGACGGCAATTCCCGACCCTCCCCTAAAACCGCAAGAATGCTTGCCAATCGCAATTTCAAGGGGTTGGGCGTTACGTCTACCAGTCTTGGACTGGCTGCATTGGCTCCTGCCATCTCGCCCGTTCCGGCTCCCTTCGCGGCCATCCGTCACGCGTCTGCAACCGCCTCGACCACCCTGCATCTACACCGGCTTTCAAGATTGCTGGCGTCCTGCCAACCATTTGCCGTTGGCGACGAACAGGTCGCCCATGCAATCAAATGGCTGCAACTGGCCATAGAAGTAAAGTTGGTAAAACTGGCATTTCGGGGAACAGAAACCGCATTGTCCACCACCTCGACTCTGCTCTCGTTTACCGGCATCGGGCTGGCTGGAAAGATCCCGATGATCATGATCAGCGTGCAACTTGAACTGGCCAGACAAGGGGTCAGTAATAAATATGCCGCCCTGTGCAAGATCGCGGCAATGGAACTGCAATGGGCCGCATTTCTCGAACAAAACAACAGTAACGCCGGTCTGCCGGAATTCAATTTCAACGCATCATCCCCGGCGGCCATGATCGAAAAACTCGAGCAGAGAAAAATGCAGCTGGGTGCGGCAATAACCGGCCAGGTGCGCAGCAGTGCGCTGGACGCCCGTACCGGCAACACCGGGTTAGGACCGGCAACTCTGATCATTAAAGAAATCATGGCCAAATACACCCTGCAAGGGCAGTTCTGCTCGGGGCACGACTATATGGCCATGATCAATGAACCCGCAGGCTGGAATGCCATTGCGGCAAAGCTCATGAACATTTAAGACCGGCTATCCAGGGTGTGCATTCAACCCCCTTGAACGTGCTGGTCATGCCTTGGGTGTCAGGGGTGAAACCCGGCATGGGCCTGCAGGCGCGCAACGCGCTCCTGCAGGCAGTGCGGTGGTGAATCAGAACAGCCATTGAGCGCCGAGGGAGTAGCCGGTCTGGCTGCCCTCATCATTGCCAAGGCGGCCATTGATTTCGGCGTAAAGCCCCAGTTGCGGGGTGATCGCCAACTGGCTGCCGACCTGGGCCCGACCAAAGCTCTTGTCGACGCTGCCCAGTTTTGCCTCTCGGGCTTTTCCGTCCGCGAGGCTGGTCAACAGGATGTCGTCCAGACCTCCGTCACCCATTTCCCTGACCCAGGCAATGTCGCCGTACGGCTGCAGGCTCATGCCGGCCGGCAGGTCGAAACTGCCCCGTACACGCCAGCCGAGGCTGGCCTGCAGGGAGTCGAAACTTTGCTCCTCATAGGTGAGGGCAGTACGCAGCTGCTGTTTTTCGTGAAACTTGTCGATCCGGTAATGGCTGTAATCAAGCCCGGCGAAAGGACCGCTTTTGATTGGGCCGACGTCGAAGTCATAGCCGCCGATCACCCGCGCACCGAGGCTGAGGGCATCGGTTTCACCGGTCTGCTTCTGACTCAGCAGCACCGGGCCGCCGTTGGCCTGGATCAGCAGATTGCGCTTGCTGTCGAAGCTGCTGTGCCCGGCGCTCAGGTCGCCTGCCAGCCATGCCGGGCCGCCGTCGTTGAGCAAGGCATAGAGCGCCGCCTGCCAGCTGTCATTGTCGAGCTTGCCGCCATGTTCCAGCTTGTCGCGGCCATTGAGGTAACTGAGGCTGGCGCCCAGGGTCAGGCTCGGGGTCAATTGATAATCTCCCAAAGCATGCAGGCCCAGTCGACGGCCTTCGTGGAAGGGGCCACTGTCTGCGGTGTACTCGCCATCAATGCCTATTTCGCCATCAAAGGTGCCCGCCTCACGACTGGCAGACTGCAAGGTCAGCCAGCGCCGGTCCAGCAGGTTTACCTGAGTCTGGTGCTGACGTTGCAGGCTGTCCTGCATCGCACGGGCGACGGCCCCGCCAGACGCCGTTGACGCCATGAGGTCGGCATTGGTCAGCTCCAGCACCAGACGGCTGAGCAGGCGCGAATAGTCGCGCAGGCGCTGCTCGATACGTTCCTGGCCAAAGGCATCGGTGAGCACGGTTTCATTGTCTTTTTTGGGATCATGCCAGGTCGCTCCGCCCGGGATTGCCGGGTTGTCGGTCTGGGTGTAGCCGTCCATGTCCCCCAGTTCCCAGTTGGTGGCTTCGACGTAGAGCACCGGAATATTCAGTTTTTCAAAGGATTCGCCATCACTGCAGCAACCGGTGCCGGCAGGATAGGCCGCGTCCAGACCGGGGTTAGTGTGCAGGTCGATATTGAGCTCTTTGGCCAGCTTGAACGCATGTTCGCGCAGTGCCGCCAGCCCCGGGTTGGTCGCACTGTTCTTGCCGGAGTGGGCATACATCATGTCGCCGGTGATCAGGCTGTCGAGGTTGATCATGGCCAGCATGTTGTTCTTCTGGCTGGTACTCAGGCTGTTCACAAAGGCCTTGGATCCTTGCAGGCCTTCTTCTTCGGCGCCAAAGCCGATCACCTGCAGCCCGTACTCCAGCGGCAGGCCGTTGAGATTGCGGGCGATTTCGGTGAGCACGCTGGCGCCCGAACCGTTGTCGTCGACCCCTTGCAGGGCAGGGCGACCGAAGTAGGTATCAAAGTGGGCGCCGACCACCACGTATTGCGGCAGTGTGCCCGGGGCATAAGCCACGACGTTTTGCGAGCTGCGACTGTTGTCGGCGCCCCAGGAAAAATCCTGGCGGGAGATGCTGTAGGCGTCGCCCATCCGGCTTTGCATCCAGTCGGCCGCCCCGGCGAAATTGGCCGTGCCCCGATAGCGGCCCGGGTAGTCATGAATCAGCGTGTCGAGGGTGTCACCAGCGTATTCGCCGTAGTCATGGGCCTGGCCTGATGTTGACAGCAGGGCGCCGGCAACGCTGACAGCGAGTGCGAGAGGTTTGATCACAACGTCTTCCTTGAGTTTTTTTTTTGGATTGAGGCAATACGTCTAGACCATTTGCATGATGTGCGCCCCTTTATCGACTTCTTGAACAATTGACGCCCAGCGTTAAGGATTCGTCGCCAATATGTAAAAGAGAACCGGTTTTGAATTGAAACCCAGCGCTGCGGCGGGCCGAGAATGCCCCGCAAGCGGGCAGGCCCTGGTGCAAGTGCTGCGAAAAGTAGCACGTAGATATCGATGCTTATCTGAAGGAGCTGGCTTGAAGACCGCGGCGCTACCATCGCGGGCAAGCCCGCTCCCACAGGAGGAGGGGGCAGATTACGATGCCTTTCTGTAGGAGCTGGCTTGCCAGCGAGCTCTGCCTTGAAACCAGCGGCGCCGCCATCGCGGGCAAGCCCGCTCCCAGAGGGAGATGGGCAGATTACGATGCCTTTCTGTAGGAGCTGGCTTGCCAGCGAGCTCTGTCTTGAAACCAGCGGCGCTGCCATCGCGGGCAAGCCCGCTCCCACAGGAGGAGGGGACAGATTGCGATGCTTTCTGTAGGAGCTGGCTTGCCAGCGAGCTCTGCCTTGAAGACAGCAGCGCTGCCATCGCGGGCAAGCCCGCTCCCACAGGGGGAGGGGACAGATTGCGATGCTTTCTGTAGGAGCTGGCTTGCCAGCGAGCTCTGCCTGAAGCCCGCAGCGCTGCCATCGCGGGCAATCCCGCTCCCACAAGGGGAGGGGGGAGATTGCGGTGCTTTTCTGTAGGAGCTGGCTTGCCAGCGAGCTCTGGCTTGAAACCAGTGGCGCTGCCATCGCGGGCAAGCCCGCTCCCACAGGAGGAGGGGCGGGTTGCGATGCTTTTCTGTAGGAGCTGGCTTGCCAGCGAGCTCTGCCTGAAGCCCGCAGCGCTGCCATCGCGGGCAAGCCCGCTCCCACAGGGGGAGGGGGCAGATTGCGATGCTTTCTGTAGGAGCTGGCTTGCCAGCGAGCTCTGGCTTGAAACCAGCGGCGCCGCCATCGCGGGCAAGCCCGCTCCCACAGGAGGAGGGGGCGGATTGCGATGCTGCTTTTCTGTAGGAGCTGGCTTGCCAGCGAGCTCTGGCTTGAAGTCAGCGGCGCTGCCATCGCGGGCAAGCCCGCTCCCACAGAAGGAGGGGGCGGGTTGCGGTGCTTTTCTGTAGGAACTGGCTTGCCAGTAATTCAGGCTGCGAGGTCTGGGATCTGCACTCAGAAATCTGCCTTGAGCGACATCACGAAGTTGCGCGGCTCGCCGTAGAAGTTGCCGAAGCCTTCGGTGCCGACGGTGGCGTAGTAGCGCTTGTCGAACAGGTTGTTGCCGTTGAGTGCCACGGACCAGGTGTCATCGATGCGGTAGCCGATGCGGCTGTTCCAGATCGCATAACCGGCCTGGCTGATGTCGATGCCGCTGATGGGCGAGACCCGGTAGTTGCTGCTCTGGGCATTGACTCCGGCGCCGACAGTGATGCGGTCCAGTGAGCCGTCCAGGGCATAGTCGGCCCACACGCGCAGCAGGTGGCGCGGCACATAGGTGTTGTAGGCCAGACCATCCTGGTCGTCATTGGCATCTTCCAGAACCTTGGTCTGGGTGTAGGTGTAGCCGGCCAGCACTTGCAGGCGCTCAATGACTTCGCCACTGACTTCAGCTTCGAAACCTTGAGCCTGCACCTTGCCGGAGTTCTGTGAGCAAGTACTGTCCGGGCACAGCGGATTGTCCTGGGCCGCGTCTTTCTGAATGGTGCGGAACAGGTTGAAGGAACTGTTCAGGCGCCCGTCGAACCATTCGCCCTTGATCCCCACTTCATAGCTGGTGCCGATCAATGGCTTGAGGGTTTCGCCGTTGAGGGTTTTGTAGCCGCCCTGCGGGGTGAAGATGTCCGTGTAGCTGGCATAGGTGGTCAGGTTGTCGTTGAGGTCGAACAGTACGGCCGCGAACGGGGTGACCTGGCCGGTTTCGGTCGCTCTGGAACTGACTGGCGTGCTTTCGCCCTGGTACCAGGACTCGCTATCGCTGTCGGACTTGTACCAGCTCACGCGGCTACCCAGCACGAAGGTCAGCGGCTCGGCCAGCTTCAGGCGGGCCGTGGAGTAAAGACCGTATTGTTTGATCCTCATGTCCATCGGCCCGCCACGTGAGGCATTACTCAGGTAGTAGCTGTCATCAGGTTTGGGCAGGTGATGATCGGGGTTGAGTACATTCTGGCGCTGGGGCAGGACGGCCACGGCGTAAAAGTCATCCTTGTGCGAACGGCTGGCGTTGGCGCCGATGGTCAACTCCTGCTCCAGGCCAAGTGCGTCGAATTTGCCGTTCAGGTAAGCGTCGAAGCCATAGTCGGTCTGGTCATAGTCATAGATGCTGCCCAGCATCAGGGTTTTGGTGCTGGTAGCACCGACCGGTACCGAACCGCTGGGGAACGCGTATTCCATGTCCTGGGTGTTTTTTGAATAGACCCCCGCGACCTTCAGTGACCAGTCGTCATTGAGTTGCTGCTTGAGGTCGCCGAACCAGGTGGTGCGCTTGCTGCGCTGGTTGTTCCAGGCGGTGTTCAGGCAGGTTGAACGTTTGAGTTTCAGGTCGCTGCCATCGGCGTAGCGCGGCAGCCCGCCCCAGCAGGGGGTGGCGTCCACATCTTCATAAGCCAGGCCCACACCGAGGGTGGTATCGGGGCTCAGGTCAAAATCCAGGGCGCCAGAGTAGATCTGGTCTTTGCGTGCGCCGATGTCATAGAAGTACTGCCGGGTCTGTTGGGTGAGCACCGCCCGGCCGCGCAGGGTGCCGGAATCATTTAAAGGGCCGCCGGTATCAACCTGACCCCGATAGTTGTCCCAGGTGCCTGCAGACAGTGACAGCTGGGTGTGAGGGGTGGATTCGCCGCGTTTGCGGATGAAGTTCACCGCCCCGGCCGTGCCGCCCGCGCCTTTCATCATGCCTGCGGCACCGCGCAGTACCTCGACCCGGTCGTAGATCGCCATGTCGCTGTTGAAGCTGTCGGCCTGGACGTAGCTGCTGCCGATGTCCAGCGGCACGCCGTCGTACTGGTACTGGCCGGTCATGCGAAAGCCCCGGGAGTAGAAGTACTTGCCACCCATGGGCGAGTCATAAACGGTAATGCCCGGAGTCTTTTCCATGACCTGTTCAATGGTGTTCAGGTTCTGGTCATCGAGCATTTTGCGGGTAATGACGGTAACCGATTGCGGGGTCTCTTTAAGGCTGTGTGAACCCTTGCCGATGGTCACCGCCTGTGCGGTGTAGGAGCCAGAACCTTCGGTGGTGGCGTCGCTGCTGCGCTCGGTGATGCTGGTGACCCCCAGTTGCAATGCTTCGCCGGTTTGCGGTGCCGCTTCGACACTGAAGTTGCCTTGCCCGGTGATACGCAATTGCAAACCGCTGCCCCGCAGGGCGGCCTCCATGGCCTGTTCGGGCGACATGTGGCCGATCACCGCCGGTGCCTGTTTGCCCTGCACCAGCGCGGGTTCCAGCGACACGATCTGGCCGCTCTGACTGGCGATGGTGTTAAGGGTACTGGCCAGGTTGCCGGCCGGCAGATTGAAGCTCAGGTCTTGCGCCAGGGCAGGACTGGCCATGGTTGCCAGGGCAACGGCGAGGCAAAGGGTGTGGGGCCACGGGTTGAGCACGGCATTCTCCTGATCGTGTGAAAGTCTCAGGAGATAGGTGCGCCGAGAAAACAAAACCGGACACCGATGCGAACAATTATCAAAAAAAACTTTCCACGGCCGTTATACCGCCCCGATCAGAGTCAGCCATGGACTGTAACGATCCACACGAATTGGCAGGGTTTCAGCCAGTGCGGTGAAGGCCCGGTCGGGATCGTTGAGCGGGTACACACCCTGCACCCGCAGGCCGCGAACCTGGGGAGCAACCCGCACCAAACCACGGGTGTAAGGGCGCAGGGCCGCGACCACTTGCTCCAGAGGATCGTCCAGCACGTTCAGTTTGCCGTTAAGCCAGTCAGCGCGACGGCGCTGGTCACCCTCCACAGGGACGATTTGCCTGGCATACAGCAGGGCCGACTGACCTTCGTCCAGATTCAGGGACATGCCGTTGAACAGCTGTGCCTGCACGGAGTGTTGCAGCACCACCACCCGGCTTGCTGCAGGCTCCTGAGCCACCAGGAAGCGACTTGCCGAAGCGCGGATTTCACCTTCTGCGGTGCGTACGCAAAAGGGCCGGCCCGCATCCGCGGCCACCTCAATCACCAGCTCGCCGTGACGCAGAATCAGCAGCCGTTGCCGGTTATCGAACCTCAGGTCCACGGCACTGTTGGCGTTCAGGCGCAGGCGGCTGCCGTCAGCCAGGTTGAAGTCCTGGCGCTGACCACGGCCGGTGGACAGATCGGCCAGCAGCGAATTACCCATCGGGCTGCGCGCGCCTAGCCACAAACCGCCACCGAGCAGGCCCAGACCGGCAATAGCGCGCAGCGTGTCGCGCCGGGTTGTGTGGGGTTGCAAGAGCAACTGACGGGCTTCACCGGCTTGTCCGGGCAGCCGATCATCCAGTGAACGCAGAGGGCTGAAGGAGCCGCTGAGGCGCTGCTGCAATTTGTCCCAGGCCTGAGCATGTGCGGGGTCTTTGGCCAGCCAGGCGTTGAAGCGCTCTTGCAGCATTACGTCGGGAGTGCCGGCGCGCAGTTGCACCATCCAGTCGATGGTCTGTTCGCTCACCGGGTCCAGCCGCTGCTTGCTCACAGGCCGGCCTCGCTCAGGTAACACTGGCGCAATGCCTGTTTCATGTAGCGGCTGACCGTGCGTTCGGACAGCCCCAGTTTTTGCGCAATTGCCACGTAACTCAGGCCATCCAGCTGGCTGTAAAGAAAGGTGGCTTTGACGATCATCGGCAAACCGTCGATCGCCCTGTCGATGGCAACCAGAGCTTCGATCAACTGCAACTGTTCTTCGGGGGACGGCGCCACGGCCTCGGGCAGCAAGGCCAGGCGGTCGAGATAGGCGGTTTCCAGTTTGCGCCGACGGTGGCGGTCGAAAATCAGGCGCCGGGCAATGGTGGACAGGTAGGCCCGAGGCTGTTCAATGCTGTCCGGATCTACCCGCGCCGCCAGCATCTGGCAAAAGGTATCGGCGGCGGTGTCCTCTGCGTCGGCGTGATTACGCAGGCGGCGCTGAATATGTTGCAGCAGCCAGCGATGGTGGCTGCTGAAAAAGAAGCCCAGTTTTTGGGTCGCGAGAGGGTGCACCGGTCGGGTTTCCAGATGTGAGTGCGAATAGTTCTCAATATTAGCGGCCACATGATGGCCACTGCAATCGCAGACTTCTGTCAGGCAATCCAGAAATGGGTTTGAGGGGGTGATTCAGGCTGCGATGCTTATCTGTAGGAGCTGGCTTGCCAGCGAGCTCGGCCTTGAAGACAGCGGCGCTGCCATCGCGGGCAAGCCCGCTCCCACAGGGGGGAGGGGCAGATTGCGATGCTGGTTTTCTGTAGGAGCTGGCTTGCCAGCGAGCTCTGCCTTGAAACCAGCGGCGCCGCCATCGCGGGCAAGCCCGCTCCCACAAGGGGAGGGGGCAGATTGCGGTGCTTTTCTGTAGGAGCTGGCTTGCCAGCGAGCTCTGCCTTGAAGTCAGCAGCGCCGCCATCGCGGGCAAGCCCGCTCCCACAGGGGGATGGGCAGATTACGATGCCTTTCTGTAGGAGCTGGCTTGCCAGCGAGCTCTGGCTTGAAACCAGCAGCGCTGCCATCGCGGGCAAGCCCGCTCCCACAGGAGGAGGGGGCAGATTGCGATGTTTTTCTGTAGGAGCTGGCTTGCCAGCGAGCTCTGGCTTGAAGTCAGCGGCGCTGCCATCGCGGGCAAGCCCGCTCCCACAGGGGGGAGGGGCAGATTGCGGTGCCAGCGAGCTTCGCGCTGAATTCAGGGGGGCGAGGTGCTCAATAGGCAAAAGCGCTGCGGTGCTTTTGCACGAAATCTTCCCAGGTCACGGGCTGGCGGCCGGTGATGGCGGGGAAGTTGTCGAAGGTCTCTTCAACCCCGGGAATCTGCCGGGCCGCCATGCGCGTGAAGTTGTCGTGCACGCAGGTCATGTAGGCCATTTCGGCTCCGGCCGCGCGCATGTTTTCCAGGAATACGTCAGGTGACTTCGCGTCGTAACGGAACGGCTGGCCCAGGACTCGGGTCATGATGGCGGCGATGTCGCCGTAGGACTGCACGTCGTAGCCCAGGCGGTAGGTCTTGCCGGCATGTTTGTGCGGGTGCAGCAAGGTTTGTGCGGCGACACGGGCGACGTCTTCGCCATCCACCCAGCTGAAACGTGCATCGCCGGTGTATTGCTCGATAACCCCCGCTTTCACTGCCTGGGTGCCGTCGTAGCTGAGCAGGTTCTGCATGAAGCATTCAGGGCGCAGGTGGGTGAACGAAAAGCCTGACCACTCGATGTAGCGCTCCACGAACTGGTGCCAGGCCCAGTGTCCGATGGTGGTGTCGTCCCGTCCGCAGGCACCCAGGTGGACGATGTGTTGCACGCCGGCTTTTTTTGCCTGGTCCACGAAGGCTTTGCTCTGGCGCAGCATGTCCACGGTGTAGCCCGTCACCAGGAACGCGCGATCGATACCTTGCAGGGCAGGGGCCAGGGTGTGTTCCTTGTCGAAATCCATAATCACCGTGCGAATGCCTTGGGCCTCGAAGGGTTTGGCCTTGGCCGGTGAACGGACGGCGGCCACCAGGGTGATGCTGTCGTCGGCCAGCATGTTGCGCAGGGTGTCGCCGCCGATCTGGCCGGTGGCACCGGTGATCAGCACCGTTGGTTTTTGCGGGGTCATGGGAGCGCCTGTAGGTTGAGGAGTGGCATGGGCTCCAGTTTACTGGGGAAAAACGGTCGTATTTACGATACCTTTTACCGAATGACATGAATTCAGTTCACGAATACGAGGCGGGTATGTTTACTTCCGAGCGCCTGAAGGGCATCGATGTGTTTGTCTGCGTGACCGAAGCCGGCAGCTTCAAAGCTGCTGCCGAGCGCCTGAACCTGAGCCCTTCGGCCATCAGCAAAGGCATCGCCCGACTGGAGAGCCGGCTGGAGGTGCGCCTGTTCAATCGCACCACCCGGCGTTTGTCGTTGACCGATGCCGGGGCCGCGTTCTATCGGACCTGTACCGGGGTGCTGGCCGAACTGGAAGAGGCCGAGTTGTCCATGCAGGCGGAAAATACCGAGCCGCGGGGCCGGCTGCGAATTGACCTGCCGGCAGCGTTCGGGCGTCTGCAGGCGTTGCCGGTGGTGCTGAAATTTGTGCAGCAACATGCGCTGTTGCTGCCGCACATTTCGTTTTCGGACCGCTTTATCGACCCGGTTGAAGAGGGGGTTGATATCGTCGTCCGGGTCGGCGGTTCGGATGTCTGGCCCGGTGCACTGGGGCATCGTTACCTGGGACGTGAGCGGCATGTGTTCTGCGCCGCCCCGGCTTACCTGAAGATTCACGGTACGCCGGTGACGGACCGCGACCTGGAGCATCATCAGTGTGTTGCCTATGGGCGGGCCGATGGCACGGTCAGCCCCTGGAGTTTTTCCGGCAATCGGCCCGGTGAGACCGAGCGCCGGGTGATGCCGGCCAAATACATCGTCGGTGATGGCGAAGGGCAGGTCATGACGGTGCTGGCGGGTTGCGGCATTGCGCAATTACCGACCTGGCTGATCAAGCAACAGCTGGCCGACGGGTCTTTGGTGCAGGTGCTGCCGCATCTGGCCAGCGACGGCCTGGCGATCAATCTGGTGTGGCCGAAAAGCCGCCAGGCTTTACCCAAAGTCAGCGCTTTGCTGGATGCCCTGGCGGCCGGGCTGATGCCCCTCGACCGGTAATGGCGGCAGCGACTACCGGTTTTCGGTTACAGCGGCAGCACCCTGTCGTGGATCACGCTTTTCATCACCAGGGTCGAGACCAGCCGTTGTACGTTGGGCAGCGAGGTCAGGCGTTCGTCGTACAGTTGCTGAAAGGCCTGCAGGTCTTTGGCGATCACTTGCAGCAGGTAGTCCGGGTCGCCGAACAGTCTTTGCGCTTCGATAATCTGTGGAATCTGCGGCAAGGCCGCCTCGAAGTCGGCGACGGCCTGGCGGGTCACTTCGCGCAACGTCACAAACACAATCGCAGAAAAGCCCAGGCCCAGTTCTTTCGGCGCCAGCAGGGCCCGATAGCCCAAAATCACCCCCGACTCTTCCAGAGCCCGCACCCGCCGATGACAGGGCGAGAGGCTCAGCCCGACCCGGTCCGCCAGTTCGGTGAGAGAAAGACGGCCGTCCCCATGCAGCTCCGCGAGAATCTTTCGATCAATTCGATCCACCTGGAAGAACCTTCTAATATGGTCGCTAATGATTGGGATAAACGAAAGATAATCCTATCAGCAAATCTCTAATCTTCTACTGAGCGCATTCGCTTCATTCGGCGCATTGCACAATCCCCCCGGCTTCGTAGAAGGCAGACACTCCGTGACTCTCAGCATCCTGGCCGCCTTTTGGGCGGTGTCGTTCCTGTTCATCATCACCCCCGGCGCCGACTGGGCTTACGCGATTTCAGCCGGTATTCGCGGTCGTCGGGTTGCGCCTGCGGTCGCGGGCCTGCTCTCGGGCCACTTGCTGGCGACCCTGGTTGTGGCTGCAGGTGTCGGCGCGTTACTGGCCAGGAGTCCGTTGATCATGTCGCTGCTCACCCTCGGCGGGGCCCTGTATTTGCTGTGGCTGGGCATCAGCATGATTCGCCAGCCGTCCACCCCCGAGGCCGGGCAGATGCAGGTGGCGGATTCATGGTTTCGCTGGGCCTGGAAGGGCACGTGCGTCAGTGGCATGAACCCCAAGGTATTTCTGCTGTTTCTGGCCCTGTTGCCGCAATTCACCGACCCGTTATCGACGTGGCCGATCCCGGCGCAAATCATCGCCCTGGGTTCATTGCATGCGGTGAGTTGCGCAGTGGTTTATCTGCTGGTGGGGTTCAGCGCTCAGGCGGTATTGCAGACCCGGCCGGGGGCGGCGAAAAAGGTCAGCCGGGTGTCCGGGACGGTGATGATCCTTATCGCGCTGGGACTGCTGGCGGAGCAGGTTTTGCGTTGAGCCTGTAAGATTGCCGGCGAGCCCGACCCTGACCCCGGAGTGTGGAACCGCCCATGAAACAAACAGCATTACTGAGCCTGGCCCTGATCCTCGCAACCGGATTCACCGGCACCGCTGTGGCGGCCGGGGATACCGAGGCGGGAGCCAGACTGTTCAGCAAAACCTGTGGCGGCTGTCACAGCATTGGCGAAAACGCCCGGGGCGGGTTCGGGCCGCAGCTCAACGGCATAATCGGCCGGCCAGCCGGGACCACGGCGGACTACCAGTACTCCGAGGCGATGAAAAACTCGGGTGTGGTGTGGACGCGGGACAAACTGGCCGCGTACATCGAAGCCCCGAAGAAAGTGGTGAGCGGTACGCGGATGATTTTCTGGGGCATCAGTGACCCCGAGAAGATCGACAATTTGCTGGCGTACCTTGAGACCTTTCAGGGGCAGTGATCACTGAATATCTTTGAGATAGTCCCTGAGGGTCAGCAGCGGGGCGTCGAGTTGTTCCAGCGTGCGGGCGTTTTTCACATCCAGGGACAGGCGCTCGAGCTCGCGGCCCATGGGCTTGTCGGTGCCGCCCAGGGCGTTCAGGGCCAGGCCCAGGCAGGCATCGAGCTTGGCTTGAATGGCGCCGATATCGCCCTTGCGCACCAGCAGGGCAAAGACCTCGCGCTCGTAGTCCGCCATGACCAGGTCGTCACGCAATATCGGGCTTGAGCCTTCGGTCTCGTAGGCCAGTTTCAGCGCGAAAAGGGCGACTGTTTCCAGTGGCAATTCCATGAAGCGGGTTCCTGTGCTGTGGAGCGGGGCGGCGATCATCGCTGTTCTGCCGGCGAAAAAAAAGCCTTGGCCCTGCGCACCCCTGAATCGGGCAGGCCCTCAGGGTGCGCCAGCCTCGGCCGGCTGCGAGCTTAGCCTCCACAACACATCCAGCACATGTTGCGTGGCGCGCTCGACATCGCCGTCACGGTGGGCAATCCCCAGTTGGCGCCACAACAGGGGCTGTAACGGGCGCATGGCGATCCGGCTGTCAGGCAGCGGGGTGCAGGCTTCATGGGGCAACAACGTGGCCCCATAACCGGCCGCCACCAGACTTTTGATTGCATCGTTGTAGTTCAGTTGAATACGCGCTGCGGGCTGGTGCCCATCGCTGGCGAACCACTCCGCGGTGAGGCGTGAAAGCCGGGTGGTGTTGTCATTCAGGATCAAGGGCTGCGCTGCCAGCCAGGCGGGGGTCACTACCTGCGGGCATTCCCCGCGCGCCGGCAGGAAGGCCATGACCGGGTCGCGCCGCCAGGGCTTGATCCGCAATTGTTTGACCGGGGTCTGTGGCAGCGCCACCAGGCCGATTTCCAGAGAGCCTTCGGCCAGCCTGTGCAAGGTTTCCCGGGAGGTGAGCACGGCGACCTGCACATCGATAGCGGGATGATGTTGGCTCAAGGTCTCCAGCGCTTGCGGCAGCAACTGGGCGATGGCCCCGGTGGAGGCTCCCAGCCGCACGCGTCCGGCCAGCCCCTGCACCTGTCGCTGCACGTCCTCAAGGGCCTGCTGCGCATCTGCCAGCAGACGCCGCGCGCGTTCCACCAGGGTGGCGCCAATCGCCGATGGCTGGACCCGGCCCCGGCTGCGGGATAACAGCCTGGCGCCTACTCGCGATTCCAGGTCGGCGATATGCAAACTGACCGTGGGCGGGGCCAGGTTCAGCACCCGGGCCGCCTCGGCAAACGAGCCCAGGTCGGCAATAGCCACCAGCGTGCGCAACCGGTCCAGGCTGATTTCGCGCATGGATCATTCCTTGTTCAGAAAAACTGAAGTTAATCGTTTGGAAATTCAACTTTTCCTATCTTAGCCCCTCGCTGAAGATTGCCGCTCCTGATTTCCTGAGTTCGAGAGCATTCCATGGCAAGTCCTCTGATCTTCATCGACGGCGACCAAGGCACCACCGGGTTGCAAATTCATCAACGGCTACGGGATCGCCCCGACCTGCGTTTGATCAAGCTCGATCCCGAGCATCGCAAGGATGCCCGGCGTCGCGCCGAAATCATCAACGCCTGCGACATCGCGATTCTGTGCTTGCCCGATGACGCGGCACGGGACGCTGTAGCCAGCATCGAAAACCCTGGCGTACGGGTAATCGACGCAAGCTCGGCGCACCGTACCGATCCGCACTGGACCTATGGTTTCGCCGAGATGAACCCGCAACAGGCCCGGCGTATTGCCACGGCGCGGCGGGTCAGTAACCCGGGTTGTTATCCCACCGGAGCAATAGGGCTGCTGCGTCCGCTACTGGAGGCCGGTTTACTGCCTGGGGACTACCCGCTGACCATTAATGCCGTGTCGGGTTATTCGGGAAAGGGGCGGGCCGCAGTGGAGGAGTTTGAAGGGGAGGGTGCCATCGGAGGGGCAGCATTCCAGGTGTATGGCCTGGGGCTGGCGCACAAACATGTGGCGGAGATCCAGCAGCAAAGCGGCCTGCTGCAGCGGCCGGTATTTATCCCGGCCTATGGTGCTTTTCGCCAGGGCATAGTGCTGACCATACCTTTGCAACTGCGCTTGCTGGCGCCGGGGGTGGACGGGTTGCGGTTGCATGAATGCCTTGTGCAGCACTACGCCGCTGCGGCCCATGTTCAGGTGATGGCGCTGCAGGAGGCCAAAGCCTTGACCGGCCTTGATCCGCAGGCGCTGAACGGGACTGATGATTTGCAATTGGTGGTGTGTGAAAACCAGCAGACCGGCCAGGTACTGCTGGCTGCCGTATTCGACAACCTCGGCAAGGGCGCTGCCGGAGCGGCGGTGCAGAACCTGGATTTGATGATGGCGGGGGACTAACGGAGGTTACCTGCAACTATTTTACGAGAGCGGAATGATCAACCCGGTGTCTGGATCACAGATTATCCTTCCTGTATTTATGCCCGGGATTGATTACCAGGTCTTTCGTCTGTTCGTCCAGTTCGCTGCTGTGATAGAGGTCCAGACATTTCAGAAAGTCGAAACGTACATCCTTGATTTCCGGTTCGACTAACGGGTTGTGGTAATTGCGCGCCAAATAACTATCGACCAGGGACTTGATAGCATCTGGCGCCCTTTCCAAGTCGTATTCGGTCCAGTCGCGTAATGCACTCACACTACTGCCGGCATCAATAGCAGCACTCTTGTCATTTTGGTAGGCGTTCGCGACACAGGTGGCCAGGATCATGTCTTTATAGTTCTGGGCATGGGGACGTGCCCCAGCGCCAGGAAAGCTAAACTGGCTGTTCTGTGCATGGCAAACTGACAGATAGAGGGCCAGGGCCGAAACAGTCAGGCCACCTCTCCAGATTATGTTCATGGCAAATTCCAAAAGTTAGCGCGGTCGGTGCTGTATCTCGCTTCTGGTTCATTGAAGTAACACTGGTCGTAGCAGATATTGCCATCGAATAGTGTTGCGTGGCCTTGAGCATCTGACCAGCCTGTAACTTCAAACAGGATCAGCCCCTTTCTACCGGCAAGGGATCCTCCACCAGTGGGCGGGTATTTCAGGATATCAGGTTGCCCCCAACGCTCCTTGAGGAATGCAACAAGATTCCTTACCCGGAAAAAATATTGGCGATTGTCCGCCCTGATACTGTCTGTCCTGGAGTTTTTGGAATGTTCATGCCAGATTGATTCAAAATATAACTAATTCGAACGGCACAGGTATTACTCCAGCGCTACTGGGGTATGGGGTTGTTGATATTCTTTTCAACATATCCACCAATTATTTGTGCAACTTTTGCGCCGGAGTTGATAGGGTCGTAAATTCGCTGTGAAGCAGCCCAGGCAACAGAGAAAAAAGGTCGAGTCATTTGTTATCCTTGGTTTTTATTTGGTCAAGCCATGCGCAATGGCAATAGCTTTGTTCATTGAGGAAGAACCCTGTGTCGGCCGCTATCTATTGTTATGTAACCAGTAGATTCGGAGTCTAAATCAGTGGGGTTTAACTTTATGTCGGTCCTTGTTTTCAACGCTTATGGTGGCGATGTATTTAAAGTTAAAGTCCATAGCGCTACTTGGCTTTCTGTCGGGTAAAGACATCCGCTGCGAATAACTCACTCTCTGCGCAATATGTAGAACAGCATTTCCAGGTGTGAATAAGCCATACATCAGGCTGATCCTATCTTTGGCTCGCTGTCGCTATGTGCAGGGCGAATTGTCAAGTGTGCGCAGAGTTTCAGGGGCGAGTGGGTGGATATAAAGCGCGGGCAGCGATCCATTCATGTTGTTGCTCCAGGGGTGTCAGCAGCGCTGCACCTTGATGCCGTAACCGTCGAAAATAAATCAGAGCCCTCTGAAAAATAGTCGTCCTTTAAAAATTGCCACTGCGCTCCCCCAAGCCCTGATCAAAGCCATGTTCCAAGAGCATCAAGCGCTCTCGGCGATCACTCGCACCTGATTGCAATCTGGTAAGGCCAATTCATGTTTTTTATAAATTGGTCTTGCCAATGTATTTTGCCGCGTGTAGTTTTCGAGCCGTGATCATCCAGGCGGCACTCACGCTGCACACAATAAGAGGAGATCCCCATGCCCTGTCTCCATCTCCCGTTGCTGCCGTTCCCCGCCGCCTGTCTCGCCTTGCCCATACCCCGTAGCCCGCGTGCTATTGCCGGAGAATAAAAATGCTGACTGTGATTTGTAACGAGCCGCGCTCGCTCAGTGCTGTCCAGAGCCCGATACCCGCCCGCCAGCCCGGCGAAACCCTGATCCGGGTCAAACGGGTGGGGGTGTGTGGCACCGACCTGCATATCTTCACCGGCAATCAGCCCTTCCTTGAATACCCGCGGGTCATGGGCCATGAGTTTTCCGGCATCGTTGAAGCCAGCGATGAAGGCAGTGGCCTGGTGGCCGGCGACGTGGTCTACGTGATGCCGTATATCTCGTGCGGCACCTGCATCGCCTGCAGCAAAGGCAAGACCAACTGCTGCACCCGGATCCAGGTACTGGGCGTGCACTGCGATGGCGCCTTTACCGAATACCTGAGCGTTGCCCATCAGTTCATCCACAAGGCTGACGGGGTGTCGCTGGATCAGGCGGCAATGATCGAGTTCCTGTCCATCGGGGCCCATGCCGTGCGTCGCTCTAACCTGCAGGCCGGGCAGCGGGTGCTGGTGGTCGGCACCGGGCCCATTGGCATGGCGGCGGCGATTTTTGCCGGGTTGCGCGGGGCCAGAGTCACGGTGCTCGACACCCGCGACGATCGTCTGGATTTTTGCCGCCAGCACCTGGGCATTCACGCCGCGGTGAAAATCGGTGAGGGCGACAAGGACGCTCTGGCCGACCTCACCGAAGGCGATTTTTATGACGTGGTATTCGACGCCACCGGTAACGCCCGGGCCATGGAGCGCGGCTTCGAATTTATCGCCCACGGCGGCACCTACGTGATGATCTCGGTGGTGCGTGACTCGATCACCTTTTCCGACCCCGAGTTCCACAAGCGCGAAGCCACCCTGATGGGCAGCCGCAACGCCACCGTCGAAGACTTCCGCTATGTCGAGCAATGCCTGCGCGACGGCTTGATTCCCGACCGGGCCCTGAACACCCATCGCATTGCACTCAGCGAGGTGGTCAATCTGTTCCCCACTTTGCTGGACCCGCAGCAAGGCGTTGTCAAAGCCATTATCGAGTGCTAGGCGATGAGCGATAACCAATTTCCGCCGATCCTGCAGTTTGGCACCAGCCGCTTTCTCCAGGCCCATGTCGATCTTTTCGTGTCCCAGGCGCTGGAGCGTGGCGCAGCCCTGGGCCGTATTGCCGTGGTGCAGACCACCGACAGCCCGGCCAGTACTGCCCGCACCGCGGCGCTGGCCAGCGGCAAGCCGTACCGGGTGCTGATCCAGGGCATCGACCGGGGTCAGGTAGTCGAACAAAACCTCCAGGCTTCGGCGATCAGCCGCGCAGTACATGCCGCCCAGCAGTGGCCGGCGCTGCGCCAGTGCTTTATCGAACAGGTCCGGGTGGTGATTTCCAATACCGGTGACCGCGGTTATCTGCTGGACCCGCGGGACACTCCCGTGCTGCTCGGCGCCCAGGCCCCGGCGCCGATCAGCTTCCCGGCCAAACTTCTGGTTTTGCTCCACGATCGCTGGCAACACAACCCGCACTCCACGCTGTCGCTGTTCCCCTGTGAACTGGTGGCGCGCAATGGCGATGTGTTGCGTGATCTGCTGGTGGGCCTGGCCCGCAGCTGGGCACTGGGCGACGCATTCGAGAGCTACCTGACGCAGAACTGCCGCTGGGCCAACTCGCTGGTGGACCGCATCGTTTCCCAGGCCCTTGAGCCGGTGGGCGCGGTGGCTGAACCCTATGCGCTGTGGGCGATCGAGCGTCAGGAGGGGCTGACGCTGCCCTGCAGCCACGAAGCCATTGTGCTGACCGATGACCTCGATCATTACGAGCGGCTAAAACTGTTCACCCTGAATCTGGGCCACAGCTATCTGGCCGAGCGCTGGCTCAGTGACGGGCGCCCCGAGCACGAGACTGTGTACCAGGCCATGCATAGCCCGGCACTGCGCGCCGATCTGGAAGCACTGTGGGCCAGCGAAGTGCTCCCGGTATTCGCCGCCCTCGGTCAGCTGGATGCCGCCCGGCGCTATGTCGACAGCGTGCGCGAGCGCTTCGCCAACCCGTTCTTGCAACATCGTCTGGCTGACATCGCCGCTAACCATAAAGACAAGAAACAGCGCCGCCTTCTGCCCCTGATCGAGCTCGCTGAGCAGGTTGCGCCAGGCCTTGAGCAACCGATATTACGGGCCGTCCTGCTCAGCCAGCACTGAGCGGCGCACCAGAACCGTTGAGGATCCACCATGAACCTTGCAAGCTCATCCTTACTTGTACTGACCCCGGGAGATGACGTCGCCGTTGCCCGCGGCGACATCGCCAAGGGCCAGGAACTGTTCGCCGACGGCCTGGGCGTGACGGCGCTGGCCGATATTGCCTCGGGGCATAAAATCGCCCTGCGCGGTGTCGCCCAGGGGCAGCCGGTGCGCAAGTACGGGCAAATCATCGGCCAGGCCAGCGCTGCCTTGCGACCTGGCGACTACGTCCATGTGCACAACCTGCAGATGCCTGCGGCCAGTTCCACCCAGGCGCTGGCCAATGTCTATCAACCCACGGTTTATCACGCCGACGAGGCCCGGTTTGCCGGCTATGTACGTGCAGATGGCCGGGTCGGCACGCGCAACTACATCGGGGTGATTTCCAGCGTCAATTGCTCGGCCACGGTGTGTAAACAGATCGCTGCGACATTCGACGCCGGGCGTCTGCGCGATTACCCCAATGTTGACGGCGTGGTCGCCATCACCCATGGCAGCGGTTGCGGCATGGGCGCCAAGGGCGAGGGCATCGAGATCCTCCAGCGCACCCTGCGCGGCTATGCCGACCACGTCAATTTCGCCGGGGTGCTGGTGATCGGCCTGGGCTGTGAAGTCAATCAACTGGCCCCGCTCATGGAGCAACTGGCCGATCGCCCGGCGTTGCTCAAGGCCAGCCTGGTGATCCAGGACGCTGGTGGCACCCGGGAAACGGTGCAGCGCGGGATAGCGCTGGTAGAGGCGATGCTCGACGGAGTCAACCGCCAGCAGCGCAGCAGCGTGTCGGCCAGACACCTCACCGTGGGTCTGCAATGCGGTGGCTCAGACGGATATTCGGGGATCAGCGCCAACCCGGCGCTGGGTGCGGCGGTCGACCTGGTGGTGGGCCATGGCGGCACCGCGATCCTCTCGGAAACCCCGGAAATTTATGGCGCCGAGCACCTGCTGACCGCCCGTGCTGCATCTGCGCAGGTTGCCGACAAGTTGATGAGCCGCATTCATTGGTGGGAAGACTATGTACGTCAGCATGACGGCGACATGAACAACAATCCGTCCCCGGGCAACAAGGCCGGGGGCATTACCACCATTCTCGAAAAGTCTCTGGGGGCGGTGGCCAAGGCCGGCGCGACTGGGCTGATGGCCGTGTATCAGTACGGCGAGGCGATTGAACAAAACGGCCTGGTGTTCATGGACACCCCGGGCTACGACCCGGTGTCGGCCACCGGTCAGGTGGCGGGCGGGGCGAACCTGATTTGCTTTACCACCGGACGCGGCTCGACCTATGGCTGCAAGCCGACACCGTCGCTGAAAATCGCCACCAATACCCGGCTGTTTCAACGCATGTCGCTGGACATGGATTTCAATGCCGGGGCGATTGTCGACGCTGAAGAATCGGTGGCCGAGGCGGGGGCGCGTCTGTTCGGGCTGATGCTGGCAACGGCCTCTGGTCGCAAAACCTGCAGTGAAGAAAACGGGCTGGGCGACAACGAGTTTCTGCCCTGGCAAATCGGCGCGGTGATGTGACATGGGCCAACTCACCGAATCGATTGCAGTCGTTACCTGCGGCGAAGCCATGGGTCTGTTCAGCGCCCGGGATGACGGCAGCCTGCGCGAGGCCAAAGATTATGTGCGCGGCGCTGCCGGCGCCGAGTTGAATGTGGCCACCGGCCTGGCACGTCTGGGTTTTGGCGTCGGTTATATCAGCCGTCTTGGCAATGACACCCTTGGCCACTGGCTGGGCGATGTCATGGCCCGCGACGGCATTGATCACCGTTACACAGTGCTGGACCCCGCGCATCCCACCGGCCTGATGTTCAAGTCACGCCGTTCGGACGGCGGCGACCCCGACATCGAATATCACCGCAAAGGCTCGGCGGCCAGTCATCTGAGCCTGGCCGATTACCCCGGCGATTACTGCCGTGGCGCCAGGCATCTGCACATCACCGGTATCAGCCCGGCGCTGAGCGACAGCGTGCGCGAACTGATTTTTCATATGGCCGGCGATATGCGCGCGGCGGGCCGCAGTGTGTCGTTCGATCCGAATTTGCGCCCGCGGTTATGGCAATCCCAAGCCAGCATGGTGGCGTGCCTGAACGATCTGGCCGGTCTGGCTGACTGGGTCTTCCCCGGCCTGGCGGAGGGCCGGCTGCTGAGCGGCCTTGAACACCCGGCCGATATCGCCGGCTTCTACCTGGCCAAGGGCTGCTCGCTGGTGGTGCTCAAGCTGGGTGCCGAAGGTGCCTATTACGCAACCGCCAATGAGAGCGGCTACTGCCCCGGGTACCCGGTGACCCGGGTGGTGGACACCGTGGGCGCGGGTGACGGTTTCGCCGTGGGCGTGATCAGCGCCTTGCTCGAAGGTCTCGGCGTCGCCGGGGCTGTGGCCCGGGGCAATCTGATCGGCGCCCGGGTGCTGGGCTTCCCGGGTGACAGCGATGGTTTACCCACTCGCGCTGAACTCGAGAGGTTTGCAGAACAGTTCTGACACCCGCAGTAAAGATGCCTGCAGGCATCCTGGATAACACCTACTCCAACAATAAGAAGAGGTACGCTCCATGAGTTATCAAGACCTGTATGACTCGCCCGCGCTGGCGAGTGGTGTAAAGAAAGCCGCTATCCGGCTCTTGCCGTTTCTCGCACTGATGTACGCACTGGCATTTATCGACCGGGCCAACGTCGGCTTTGCCAAGATTGCCTATCAGGCCGACACCGGTATCGGCGACGCGGCCTTTGCCCTGGGGGCGGGGATCTTTTTTATCGGCTATGCGCTGTTTGAAGTGCCCAGCAACCTGATCCTGCAGCGCGTTGGCGCGCGAGTGTGGATGGCGCGAATCATGGTCACCTGGGGGCTGGTCTCGGCGTCGATGATGTTCGCCAACAGCGAAACTTCGTTCTACGTGATCCGCTTTTTGCTGGGGGTTTCTGAAGCCGGGTTCATGCCCGGGATCATCCTGTACCTGACCTACTGGTTCCCGGCCAAACAACGCTCGCGGGCCATTGGCCTGTTCTACTTCGGGGTGCCGGTAGCGATGTTGATCGGCAGTCCGCTATCGGGCTTTATCCTCGATACCCACAACCCGTTCGGTCTGGCCAACTGGCAGTGGATGTTCGTGGTTGAAGGCCTGGCCGCCTCGGTGGTCGGGGTGATTGCGTTCTTCTATCTGGCGAGCCGTCCCGGCGATGCCAAATGGCTCAGCGCCGAAGAGAAACACGCCATGAACACCGTCATCGAAGCCGAGGAAAAGGAGAAAGGCTGCAGCAGCCACAGCTCGATTTTTGGTGTACTCAAAGACAAGCGCGTGCTGATGTTTATCGCCATCTACTTCTGCGTGCAGATCGGCAACGCCCCCCTGGCGTTCTACCTGCCGGCCAAACTGGCTTCGACCCTGGACGGTCACGTCAACACCTCGGTCGGGCTGCTACTGATGATTCCCTGGCTGTGCACCATTGTCGCCATGCGCATTGCCACGGTGTACGCCGACAAGCACAACAACCACCGGCTGGTTGCCACCTGCATGCTTGCCGTAGGCACGCTGGCCTTCGCGTCGATTTCGGTGATCAATACGCCGGTGCTGACCCTGCTGGCGTTCTGTATCGCCATTCCCGGGCTGGTGGCCAGCCAGCCGGTGTTCTGGAGTCTGCCGACCCGCCATCTGGGCGGCACCAGTGCGGCCACCGGGATCGCCTTTATCATTTCCATCGGCAATCTGGGCGGCTTTGTTTCGCCGCAGATCAAGGCCTATGCCGATAGCGTGACGGGGACCAGCAGCACCGGCTTCCAGGTGGTGGCGGCGCTGTGTTTTGTCAGCGTGTTGTTGCTGATGTTGTTGAAGCGCACACCGTCCCGGGTAGCGACTTACCCGGCGCCGGCGGATCTGACGTCTAGTCGCTCGTAATCACGCCTTGACCTTCAAGGCCGGCCTGCACCCGCAGCTCGGCCTTGACCACCTCCATGGCCGCAGTGGGTACCCGGCCCTTGCGGCTGATCAGGCCGAATGGCATCAGGCGCGCCGAAACCGCGACCGGCAGCGCTGCCAGCACCCCCAGCTTGCTGTAGTACTCGACCAGCGACAGCGGCATCAAGGTAATCATGTCGGTCTGCTGGAGCAGCGCCACGGTCAGCATCGTCGAGGCTGTTTCGAGCTGGCTGGCGGGTGCCTGCACCTGGGCCTGGCGGAAAATCTGCTGGTAGATTTCCCGCAGCGGTGCCGGCTGCGATTGCACGATCCAGGGATAGCGGGCGAGTGTCTCCAGGTTCAGCCCGGTGCTGTGCTGCAACGGATGGCCGGTGCGCGCGACGATCTGAATCAGCTCCTCATCGAACTCCTCGAAGTTCAGTTCGTCGGTGGGCCGGCCCTGGGCGACACGGGCCACGACCAGGTCCAGCTGGTCGAGACTCAGGGCCTGCAGCAGTACGTCGCTGGTATCGATCACCACTGTGATGTTCAGCTTGGGGTGACGCCGGGTCAATTGCGCCAGGGCCCTTGGCAGCAGGTCGCCCGCCAGCGAGCCCATGGCGCCCAGGCGCAGGGTTCCGAGGTTGCCCGATTGCAGTGCGCTCATTTCTTCGTGCAGGCCGCTGAGATCGGCGAACACCAGTTGAGCATAACGAATCGCCGCCTCCCCCAGCTTGTTTGGCAGCAAGCCCTGATGGGTGCGGGTAAACAATGCCTCGCCCACCAGGTTCTCGAGTTCGTGCAGTGCCTTGGTCACCGCTGGCTGGGTCAGCGCCATGATTTGCGCGGTCTTGCGCAATGAGCCTTGTTCAGACACCACAAACAGCAACTGCAAATGGCGCATTCGCAGGCGGCTGCGCAACTGCTCGAGGGAGTTGATCATGGGGCTATTACCTGAGGTGATCGGTGTAGTCGAAACATTCAATTTCGCGTACTGGCAGCGCAGGACAGACTGCGCCCGCGGCACGAAAATAACATGAATAAGCCTGCTGCCAGCGGCAACGGCGCAGCCGGCTTCAATTTCAGGATAACCCCATGTCTACCCTCATTACTCAGGTCGCTGTACGTGACATTCGCTTCCCCACCTCCAAGAGCATGGACGGCTCGGATGCGATGAACTCGACGTCCGACTACTCCGCGACCTATGTCACGTTGCACACGGATTCGGACGATGGCCTGCAAGGCCACGGCCTGACCTTCACCATCGGTCGCGGCAACGATTTGTGCGTCGAAGCGGTCAAGGCCCTGGCCAAATTGTTTGTCACCGGCCGCACCCTGGAAAGCATCACCGACAACTTTGGCGCCTACTGGCATGAAATCGTTGCCGGTGACTGCCAGCTGCGCTGGGTCGGCCCGGAAAAGGGCGTGGTGCATCTGGCGACCGCGGCCATCATCAACGCGCTGTGGGACCTGTGGGCGAAGAAGGAGGGCAAGCCGGTCTGGAAACTGCTGGTGGACATGAGTCCCGAAGAGCTGGTGCGCTGTGTCGACTTCACCTTTATTACCGACGCGCTGACGCCCCAGGAAGCCATCGCAATGTTGCGTCGGGCGGCGCCGGGCAAGGCCGCGCGCGAACAGAAAATGCTGGATGAGGGCTACCCCGGTTACACCACCGCCGCCGGTTGGCTCGGTTACTCCGAAGAGAAAATGCGCCGCCTGGCCCGTGAAGCGGTCGAGGCCGGCTGGACGCATCTCAAGCAAAAGGTCGGGGCCGATATCGAGCAGGACATGCGCCGCGCGCAAATCCTGCGTGAAGAGCTGGGCTGGGATCGCAAGTTGATGATGGACGCCAACCAGACGTGGGACGTGGATCAGGCGGTGACCAACATGCGGCGGCTGGCCGAATTCGATCCCTGGTGGATTGAAGAACCCACCAGCCCGGACGATGTACTTGGCCACGCAGCGATTCGCCAGCGTATCCATCCGATCGGTGTCGCCACCGGCGAGCACGCGCACAACCGGGTGATGTTCAAGCAGTTCTTCCAGGCCGCTGCCATGGATTTTTGCCAGCTCGATCCGGCGCGTCTGGGGGGCCTGAACGAAGTGCTGGCGGTGGTGCTGATGGCGGCCAAATTCGGCGTGCCGGTATGCCCCCATGGCGGCGGCGTCGGCCTGTGCCAGTACTCGCAGAACATTGTGCTGTTCGATTACATAGCGGTGTCGGCGTCCCTGGAAAAACGGGTACTGGAGTATGTCGACCACCTGCACGAAAACTTTCTCGAGCCGATCGTGATCCGCCGCGGGCGCTACATGCCGCCACAACAGCCGGGGTACAGCGTGACCATGAAGGAGTCCTCGCTGGAGCACTTTGAATACCCCAATGGTCCGCAGTGGCAAGACCAGCAATAGGCTCTGTACCCAATGCCGGGAAATGACTGTCAGGCTGGCGGCGAGGTTTCTGCTGCCCGCAGCGGGCTGTGTGATAGCCTTTGGCATCATTTCCCGGACTCTGCCTCGATGGTCTCCTCGTATCCTCCTTCAGAGCGCAAGCTCTATCAGAAAATCGCCGACCGGCTGCGTGAATACATCGTCCAGGGCGACTTCAAGGTCGGCTCGCGCTTGCCTCCCGAGCGCGATCTGACCCAGTTGCTGGGGGTGTCGCGGCCGTCGCTGCGCGAGGCGCTGATTGCCCTGGAAATCGAAGGCAGTATCGAAATCAGGATGGGTTCCGGGGTCTATGTGGCTGCGCGCCTGCAAGAGGGTGGCACACGCACCGTAACCCTCGGCGAGAGCCCCAACGAGTTGATGCAGGCCCGGGCGCTGATCGAAGGCGAAGCCGTGGTGCTGGCGTGCCTGCACGGGAAAAAAAGCGATTATCGCTACCTGCAGGACTGCATCGATGCCATGCGCGCGAGCATCGAAGCCAATCGTCCGCCCCTGGCTGACGACCGCAAGTTTCACCATCGGCTGGCAAAAATGACCGGCAACTCGGCGCTGGTGCGGATCATCACCTCGCTGTTCGATGAGCGCCACAGCCCGATCTCATCGCACCTCAGCGAGCATCTGGAAAACCCAGGCACCTGGGACGCCGCGGTGATCGAACACCAGGCGATCCTGCGGGCACTGGAATGCAAAGACGTGATCGCTGCCCAGACAGCCATGCGCCAGCATTTGCTGCGCTCCGAAGCGCGCTGGCTGGTGGCGCTGGAGGCGGAGTAAGCAGGTATTTCCAGGGTTTGCCCGGTGGTTACTTGAGTCCCCCATGCTGGTTGTGAGCGTTCCTCGTTACCAGCACGGATAGGGTTGGGAACCGGACCCTGCGCCAGCATTCAGCCGATCGACCTGTCTCCAGGTATTAACCCACCATGCCAATGCCTTCAGAATGACTGAGTTCATGGACACCCTTAAAATATTGGCTTGTTCATTTATTTGATGGACTTGTCCTTTTTTAAACTTGCAGGGCAGATGTTTGATGTTGTCGGGCGGGGTGCGCAGATCAATACGAGTGACCTCGGCTTTATGTTCATTGCCATAACGGGATGTTAAAAGTGCCAGTATCACCTTGAGGTCAGACAACTGGTCGGTCCATTGCACCCAGGCTTGTTTGATTTCGCCGTTGATACTGCGGTCATGGCGGGCGGCCAGAAAAGCCAGCGATTCATAGAGGTTCTGCGGAATACTCAATTCGAGTTTGTCAGCAGGTTCAACGTTAAATGCAGGGCTGGTATTCATGGTGCTTCTTCCTCCTTGAGTGTGGGGTATATTCCTAAGGCAACATTGTTTTTATTGGCGTCGCGGGTTAGAGAAGTCCGTTGCTAAAGCCGATAAGCAGCCGTCACCAACCCTTAAACTATCGAGTTTAATGGTCGGTTTAAAATATAGTTAAATCAGTGTTATCGGTGTCGCCCATGCCCGTGCAAAGGAGGCTGATTTTAGTTCTATTTTTATAACGCTTGTCCGGTTTTAGACTTGACTACTATAACTTAAGCCAAATAGTTAATCCAAACCTATCCATTTTTCTTGAACGGGTCGAGTCACTGTAGTTACCTGTCTGAGGCGCAGGGTTCAATGGCTTATTTAAAGGTGACATCAATATTCGCAGAGGCTCGAAAGGGGCCGACTTTCGGATTGGTATTAAGCCATTTCAAGCTCGCCAGAAAGTTTTTCCTGACGCTGGAGCCATTCACCAGTCCCATTTCCACGGGGGTATTCATCGGGATGAAGGTCATCGGCGTGTCTTGTTGTGACAGTAAAATTCCGAAGCCGCTGTCGCTGGTCGGCAGAATGGTCGTGGTGTCCTGCACGGGGTAAGTCGAACTGAAACTGGCGTTCAATACCTGGCCCTGGCAGTCCTGGCCACTCTCCGGGCCCGAGGTGTCGGCAGTCACGGAAAAGGGCACCTGTTTCTCTATAAAACCGACCCGCGCATTCTGCCGCGGGATGCTGCCAAAGTTTACCGCCGAGCCATTATTGGCACTGACCGTTATTTTCGGATTGCAGGAGATGAAACGGATATTGCCCAACCCGGAAATATAAGCGTTGAAGTTACTGTCGGCGACATTATTAAGCCCGCCTACACCGTCGACCTGAAACAAGGAATAAGCACCGGTGTTGGTGATCTTGCCGCCCGCAGGCGGCGGTCCTCCCGTGGCCTTGATATAGATTGAATACGACACGGTAATACTGAGCGACTGTGCCGGGGATAAACATCGGCTGCCCTGTTTGCGGCAGCGGGTTCCGGGGCCGACATCCTGTCTCGCGGAATTGACCAGTTTGTAATCGATGCTGTTGTAGTTGACCCCGACTTCAATTGAATTATGAATATTCTTCAAATTCATTTTAGGGTCCCAATACAGATAGGCATTTTCCCCGGCGGGTTTGTTTCGGTCATCCGTACACTGGAAAGTTGAAGTGAATGTCGGGGAACGCCACAACAAGGCGCCCGCTGCTGTATTGGCAGTCGAGACCCTGATTAACTGGGCCAGCACAATATCCTGGCGAATATTGCCGTTTTCTTTACATGACAAGGCATGGCTGCTCTGCGAGAACAGTCCCAACATGATCATCAATCCGGCAGCGAGCCCCGGACGGTTATGCTTCAACAAGAAAAACATGGACTTTCCTTTTATGGTGTTACGCAGACCAGCGAAAGTTCTTGATAGCCCGTGGCCTTTTCGCCCATGGGTTTCAACTCAGGCACCTGTAACGAGCAACTTTCGCTTGGGTCTTCTCCCCACTTGACCATCAACCGGTCACCTGCAGAGGCACCCGAGATGTAAATATCTCCGTTGGTGCCCACGGTGCCGCTGTTCTTGCCTGACGCGCTGAAAATACTGGCGCCCAGGGGCGGGGAGTCAGCGTCATTGATCTTGCTGTGTACCAGCAGGCTTTGGCCGGTATGGGTTTCAAACCTCACATGGGAAATGGCGCCACGTGTGGGCACTACTGAATAGTCCCGGGTTTCCTAGACACTCTCCAGGCTCGCTGCGTAACGCTTTTCAAACTCTACCGGTGACAGCTGATTGTTGAAACTGTGGCGTCGTTTTGGGTTGTAAAACATCTCGATGTAATCGAACACATC